>CAUGFC010000065.1 GCA_959598545.1 uncultured Olsenella sp.
TACGACGGTCTTGAGGACGTCACCGAGAAGCCTGGCGGAGACGACCAGAAGCCTGGTGGCGACGACCAGAAGCCTGGTGGTGACACCACCAAGCCCGGTGACGACGGCCAGCAGGGCGGTAGCCAGCAGGGTGACGGCCTTGCCCAGACGAGCGACCCGACGTCTTTCGTCGCGGTTCTCGCCACGGCACTTGCCGGCGCCGGCGCGCTCGCTATCTCCCGCAAGCGTCGCTAGCTCCACCTTCGGCCTAGCCGGAACATAGCTCCAAGAGGGGGCGGCCCGATTCCTCGGGTCGCCCCTTTCGTGAGTCATGGCCTGTATTTGTTGCGGGTGCCCCGAACGGACCAAACACAAATCGGTCATCTGTGTGCGCGGCCAACACAGATCAGGCATCTGTGTGCCGCAAAGCCCCCGCAGCAATGCCGCATCTGTAAAGGCGTCCGACATAGAGACGTCCAGGTTGCAATTCCGCAGATAAACGTTGCACTCAAGGCTAGCCCGAAGCATGAACGTTCTTCTCGCCAACACAAATGACGCAGCTGTGTTCTCGCTGCACACAAATGCACCATCTGTGTCGGACGTACACACATTTGCAGCATTTGTGTTGACCTCAGGACACAAATGCCCGATGTGTGTCCGGAAGACATGTCCAAAAGCCGTCTCCGTCCCTGCAGGACGACACAGATGCCCCAACTGTGTCCGCACAGCACACATATGCCCCATCTGTGTCCGCCAACACCACTCCTTGCCATCCGTGTCCGCCGACACCACTCCTGGCCATCTGCGTCCGGGCCACGTCACCCGCGACGCCCCAACATTTGAACACCCTGTGAGCGCAAAATTCACCTAGCCTGACCAGCGGACCTGCGCTATACTCTTACAGCTTTTCCACAGAGCCCCGTAATCTCTGACAAAAAGCACGGCGGTTTGTCCAGAAGCCGCCACCAAGCAGGTACGTAGGAGGAGTCAAGTGAAGAAGTCGACTCAGTTCGCCAAGAACGGCGAAGTCGAGCGCAAGTGGGTGCTCATCGACGCCGAGGGCGCGACGCTCGGTCGTCTGGCCACCACCGCGGCCATGATCCTGCGCGGCAAGAACAAGCCGCAGTACACCCCCAACGCCGACACCGGTGACTTCGTCGTCGTCATCAACGCCGACAAGGTCGTCCTCACGGGCGTCAAGGCCGATCACAAGCAGTACTGGCGCTACTCCGGCTATCTCGGCGGCCTCAAGCTCGAGAGCTTCCGCGAGGCCATGGAGAAGCACCCCGAGCGTGTCGTCGAGCACGCCATCAAGGGCATGCTCCCCAAGACCACCCTCGGCCGCAAGCAGGGCATGAAGCTCAAGGTCTACGCTGGCCCCGAGCACCCGCACACGGCCCAGAACCCCGTCAAGATTGATTGGAGGGCCTAACGATGGCTGAGAACACCGTTGTCTACACCGGCACCGGCCGCCGCAAGGAGGCCGTCGCCCGCGTCCGTCTCGTCCCCGGCACCGGCAAGGTCGTCGTGAACGGCCGCGAGGCCATCCAGTACTTCGGCCGTCAGCAGCTCGTCGACAACGCGCTCGCCCCGCTGCGCCTCACCGAGACCGCCGAGCGCTTCGACGTGCTCGCCAACCTCGACGGCGGCGGCATCAACGGCCAGTCCGGCGCCCTGCGCCTGGGCATCGCCCGCGCCCTCCTCGACGCCGGCGAGTACCGTGAGGACCTCAAGAAGGCCGGCTTCCTCACCCGTGACGCCCGCGCCGTCGAGCGCAAGAAGTACGGCCTCAAGAAGGCCCGCAAGCGCCCGCAGTTCTCCAAGCGCTAAGGCTTCTTCGCATACGCTCTTTCGGGCCCGTCGAGTCCTTCTCGGCGGGCCCTTTTCGTGCGCAGGGTGCGGGGTGCGGGTTAGAACGACCTCGCCGTTCCCGTCCTTCTCGCCGGGCGGGTTAAAGCGGCCTCGTCGTCCCCCTCGGCGGCGGTGTTTTGGTTAAAACGACCTCATCGTCCCCCTCGAAAATGGCTCGTGAAGGGGGACGATGAGGTAGTTCTAACCCAGACAGCTCCGCCGAGGGGGACGATGCGTTGTTTCTAGCCCGGAGGTGTCCCCGGAGGGGGCGCCCCAGTCGTCTCCAACCCGTGCGGCGAGAAGGGCGTGACGCGGCGGCGCTCCACCGCGCCGCATGGACGTTTCGAGCGAGAGGACCATCCGTTCGTGGTCTGTCACGCATTTGTGCCACAATGAGTGGGTCTTTTTCTGTAGACCACCTGGAGGGCTCAGCATGAAGTACTTTGGCACCGACGGATTCCGCGGCGAGGCAAACAACACCCTGACCGTGGACCACGCGTTCAAGATCGGTCGCTACGTGGGCTGGTACTACGGCGCGCGCCAGGAGCGCAAGGCGCGCGTGGTCGTGGGCAAGGACACGCGCCGCTCCAGCTACATGTTCGAGAACGCCCTGGTCGCCGGCCTCGTCGCCTCCGGCGCCGACGCCTACCTCCTGCACGTGATCCCCACCCCGGGCGTGGCGTACGAGACCGTCGACGGCCGCTTCGACTGCGGCATCATCATCTCCGCGAGCCACAACCCCTACACCGACAACGGCATCAAGCTCGTCAACGGCGAGGGCTACAAGATGGACGAGGACGTCCTCGAGCTCATCGAGGCCTACATCGACGGCGAGGTCGAGGTCCCGCTGGCGACCGGCGACGCCATCGGCTGCACCGTTGACTACATGCAGGGTCGCAACCGCTACATCGCGCACCTGATCGCGAGCGCGAACTTCTCGCTCCAGGGCGTGAAGATCGGCCTGGACTGCGCCAACGGCGCCGCGTCCTCGGTCGCCAAGCCGGTCTTCGACGCGCTCGGCGCCGACGTCCGCGTGATCAACAACGCCCCCGACGGCTTCAACATCAACGTCGACTGCGGCTCCACCCACATCGACCGCCTGCGCCGTCACGTGGTCGAGCAGGGCCTGGACGTCGGCTTTGCCTATGACGGCGACGCCGACCGGTGCCTCGCCGTGGACGAGCGCGGCAACGTGGTGGACGGTGACCTGATCCTCTACGTCTGCGGCGTCTACCTGAACAAGCACGGTCGTCTCACCGCCGGCACCGTGGTCCCCACCGTCATGAGCAACTACGGCCTGTTCAAGGCCCTCGACGAGGCGCACCTCTCCTATGAGACCACCGCGGTGGGCGACCGCTTCGTCTATGCCTGCATGCGCGAGAAGGGCTACAGCCTGGGCGGCGAGCAGTCCGGCCACATCATCTTCGGCGACATCGAGTGCACCGGCGACGGCATCATGACGTCCCTGCGCCTCATGGAGGTCATCCGCGCCGAGCGCGAGACGCTCTCCCAGCTCTGCGCCCCGGTGAAGCTCTATCCGCAGGAGCTCGTGAACGTCCGTGTGAAGGACAAGGACGCCGCGATGGGGGACGCCGCCGTGCTGGACTCCGTCAAGCGGGCCGAGGAGTTCCTCGCCGGCCAGGGTCGCGTGCTCGTGCGCGCCTCCGGCACCGAGCCGCTCGTGCGCGTGCTGGCCGAGGCGCCCACCGAGGAGCTCTGCAAGCAGGCGAACGGCATCGTGCTCGAGGCGCTGGAGCCCCATCGCGCGTAGGCGCGCGGGAACCAGGCACGGACCGAACCCACGGGCGGCGCTGCCGTCCCGTCCAGAGGAGGCACCATGTGCGGAATCGTAGGTTACACCGGCAGGGACCAGGCCGTGGGCTACCTGATCGAGGGCCTGCGGACGCTCGAGTACCGCGGCTATGACTCCGCCGGGGTCGAGGTCGTCGGTGCGGACGGGGAGTTGCACGGCGTGAAGTGCGCCGGGCGCGTGGCCGCGCTCGCCGAGCGCTGCGAGACGGCCAACCTCGTGGGCACCACGGGCATCGCGCACACGCGCTGGGCCACGCACGGCGCGCCCACCGACAAGAACTCCCACCCCCACCGGGACTGCTCGGGTCGCATCGCGATCGTCCACAACGGCATCATCGAGAACTTCCGCGAGCTTCGCGGCTACCTGCAGAAGAACGGGCACACGCTCGTCTCCGACACGGACTCCGAGGTCGTCGCGCACCTCATCGAGGACGCCTGGGCCGGCCCGTGCAAGGGCGACCTCGTGGCGGCCGTGCGCAACGCCGTGCGTCGGCTCGAGGGCTCCTGGGCCCTCGCCGTGGTCTGTGCCGACGCCCCGGGCGAGATCGTCTGCGCCCGCAATGGGTCTCCGCTCGTCGTGGCGGCGACCGAGGGCGGCGCCTATGCCGCCTCCGACGTCACGCCGCTCGCGAGCGTGACCTCGCATGTGATCCAGCTCGAGAACGGCCAGCTCGCGCGCCTGGAAGCCGCGGGCCGCGTCACGGTCTACGACGAGGAGGGGACGGTCGTCGAGTCCCCCTCGACGCTGGACATCGACTGGGACGCCTCCGCCGCCACCCTCGGCGGCTACTCGGACTTCATGGCCAAGGAGATTGCCGAGCAGCCCGAGGCCATCGAGCGGCTGCTCGCGGGGCGCCTGGGCGAGAAGGGCGTCCATCTCGACGAGCTCTCCATGAGCGAGAAGGACCTCGCCTCGATCGACCTCGTCTACCTCATCGCCTGCGGCACGTCCTATCACGTGAGCCTCATCGCGCGCACGCTGATCCAGACCTGGGCGAAGGTGCCCGTCATCTGCGACTACGCCTCCGAGTTCAACTACGAGCAGGACGTCATCGTGGCGCCCAACACGCTCTGCGTGATCATCACCCAGTCCGGCGAGACGGCCGACACGCTCACGGCGGCGCGCCGTATGAGGGGGATGGGCTGCAAGGTCTTCGCGATCACCAACGTGCTCGGGTCCACCGCCGCCCGCGAGTCGGACGGCACGCTCTACGTCCAGGCGGGCCCGGAGGTCTGCGTGGCCTCAACGAAGGCCTACACCGCGCAGATGGTGGCGAGCGCGCTTCTCGCCCTGCGGCTCGCGCAGGCGAGGGGCGAGATGGATGCCGCCGAGGTCGAGCGTCACTATCGCGACCTCTGCGCGATCCCGGACCTCATCCGCGAGGTCATCTCCCGCTCCTGGCAGGACAAGCGCGCCGCGGCGGTCTTCCGTCGCGCCCACTCGGCGCTCTTCCTCGGTCGCGGCGTCAACTCGACGACGGCCTACGAGGGCGCGCTCAAGCTCAAGGAGATCAGCTACCTGCACGCCGAGGCCTACCCGGCGGGCGAGATGAAGCACGGGCCGATCGCGCTTCTCGAACCGGGCTTCCCGGTGGTGGCGATCGTCCCCGAGGACCGTGTGCACGACAAGACCGTCTCCAACATCCAGGAGGTCATCGCCCGCGGAGCCGTCTGCGTGGCCGTGGCGACCGACGGCGACGAGGCTGTGGCGTCGCTCGTGGAGCACGTGCTGTGGATCCCGCCCGTCTCCGACGAGCTGATCGTGCCCATCGTGGCCGTCGTCCACCTGCAGATGCTGGCCCGCGCCGTGGCGCGCGCCCGCGGCTGTGACGTGGACAAGCCGCGCAACCTGGCCAAGTCCGTCACGGTGGAGTAACCATGGCAACTGCTGGAATCGGCGTGGACATGCTGGAGATTGACCGCATGGAGCGGGTGCTCGCGCGACGTCCCAACTTCGCGCGGCGCGTCTTCACCGACGAGGAGCGGGCCTACTGCGAGCGGTGCGCGCGTCCGGCCGAGCACTACGCAGCCCGCTTCGCGGCGCGCGAGGCCGTGGTCAAGGCGCTGGGGACCGGCTTTGCGGACGGCGTCGGGTTTCGCGACGTGTCCGTCGGCCGCGACGAGTCGGGCCGTCCGCGCGCGCTGCTGAGCGGCCGCGCGGCGGAGGTCGCCCGCGAGAAGGGCATCCGCGAGATCGCCCTCTCCATATCGCACACCCACGATGTCGCGGTCGCAAACGCCATTGCGGTGACCGACGACGTCCGCCCCGCGCCCGACACCCGTCGTGACGCGGAGCGCGCCCTCGCGAACTCGTTCAAGGAGGCGCGCGCCGTGCTTGACGAGCTCGAGCGCGTGCAGGATGCGGAGCTCGACGACCTGGAGGTCAGGGCGGCGGGGTCGCCCCGGCAGGACTCTTGAGTATGATGGGTGGCGACCAAGTTCGCCGTCGCCCTCCGGAGGTGCGGATATGCAGCCAGTGCTGAACATTGACGACGTGAAGCGCGTCGAGGTGGCCCTGACCCGCGAGGGCGTGAGCGTTTCCGAGCTCATGCACCGGGCCGGACTCGCCGCCGCCCAAGAGGTGCTCGAGCTGGGCGAGATGGACAACGTCGTGGTCCTCGCCGGCATGGGCAACAACGGCGGCGACGGGTGGGTCGCCGCCGAGGCGCTGCGCGCCCAGGGCGCCAACGTCACCGTGGTGTCCCCCGTCGAGCCCGACGCGCTCCCCGGGGACCTCCCGCGCCAGGTGGCGCAGAGCGCGGTGCGCGCCGGCGCCTCGGTGCTGGTGGGGCCGTCCCGCGACGAGCTCGACGACCTTCTCGCCACGGCGGACGTCGCCCTCGACTGCATGCTCGGCACCGGCTTCCACGGGGAGGTCAGGGCCCCGTTCGACATCTGGATCGAGTGCCTCAACGCCAGTGCGGCCCGCGTGGTCTCCGTCGACGTCCCGAGCGGCCTGTCCGCCCAGACCGGCCTTGCCGCCGACGCGTGCGTGGTCGCTGACATGACGGTGACGATGCTGGCGCTCAAGCCGGGCCTGCTGACCGACGACGGGCGGGACGTGTGCGGCGCCATCGTCGTTGCGCCGCTCGCCGAGCAGACCGACCGGCTCGTGGTCGACGAGGACCCCGTCGCCTGGAGGACGGACCTCGCGGACTACCTCGAGGCGCTGCTCCCGCGCACGTCCGCCGTCGACAAGTTCAGCCGCGGCTCCGTGCTCGTCGTGGGCGGCTCGAGGCGCTACCCGGGCGCCGCGATCATGGCCGCCCTCGCCGCCGCTCGCATGGGCGCCGGCTACGTGACGCTGGCGACCCCCGCCTCCGCGGCGGCGGTCGCCCAGGCGCACCTGCTGGAGATCCCCGTGGTGCCGCTCCCGGAGGACGCCGACGGGACCCTGACCGCCGACGCGCGCGACGTGGTCTGCAAGCTCGCCGAGCGCTCCTCCGCGGTCCTGGTGGGCCCGGGGCTCCGCGTGAGCGGCGGCACCTGCGCCGTCGTCTCGGCCCTTCTCGGCATGGACGTCCCGCTGGTGGTGGACGCCGACGGCCTCAACTGCCTCGCGCGCCTGACTAACGGCGCGCTCCCGCAGTACCCCGAGATCATCCGCCGCTCCGCCCCGCTCGTCCTCACCCCGCACCGGGGCGAGCTGGCGCGCCGGGTTGGCCGTCCGGCTGGCGGGGTCTCCTCACTCTCCGACCAGCTCGACGCCGCGCGCGACATCGTCTGGGCGGACGGGGGCTCCGAGCTCGTCGTCGTGGGCAAGGGCACCGCGACCTGCTGCGTGAGCGTTGAGCGGGCCGTGCTCCCCAAGCCGGGTCCGGCCGCGCTCGCCACGGCGGGGTCGGGCGACGTGCTGGCGGGCATGATGGCGTCCGCGATAGCCCAGCGCTCCGAGGTCGGCGTCGACCCCGCGCTGCTGGCCGCCTACGTCTGCGAGGTGCACGCCTACGCCGGAACGCTCGCCGCCGAGCGCCGGGGCTCGCGCGCAGTGATGGCGAGTGACATCATAGACGTGGTCGGCGTCGCCTCGGACGCCGTCGACGCGCACGTCGCCTATCCCGACGGACCGGCGGGGGAGTAACGCGGCCGCAGGCCGCAGGAAGGTGGAGCCGTGGAGAGGGTTCAGGGACCCGAGAGCCGCTGGGCGTGGGTCGAGGTCAACCTTGCGGCGCTGAGGAGGAACACGTCGGCGTTCAGGCGCCTCCTGGGCCGCGGCGTCGAGATGATGTGCGTGGTCAAGGCCGACGCCTACGGCCACGGTGCCGTTCCGTGCATCAAGACCATGCACGCCGCCGGCGCCAGCCAGTTCGCCGTCGCCACCGTGAGGGAGGGCGTCGCCCTGCGCGAGGCGGGGGTCGAATGGCCCATCCTCATCCTCTCCGAGCCCCCGGCGACCTGCGTCCAGACGCTCGTCGAGTACGACCTCATGCCCGCCGTGTACACCCCCGAGTTCGCACTCGCCCTCGGCGAGGCCGCCGCCTCGGCGGGTCGCGTGGCGCGCTATCACCTCGCTGTGGACACGGGCATGACCCGAATCGGCGTTCGTCGCGCCGACGCCGTCGAGCTGCGCCGCACGATCGACTTCCACCGCGGTCTCGAGTGCGCGGGCACCTTCACGCACTTCGCGACCGCCGACGTCCCCGACGACTGGGACTTCGCCCTGCAGCTCAACCGCTTCCGCGAGACGATCGAGGCGCTGCGCGGCGCCGGCCTGGACACGGGGCTCGTGCACTGCGACAACACCCCGGGAACCATCCTGCACCCCGAGTGCCACTTCGACATGTGCCGCGTCGGCGTGGGGCTCTACGGCCTGCACCCCGCCGACACCACGCACGGGCGCATCGACCTCGAGCCGGTCATGAGCGTGCGCGGTCGCGTGGTGCGCGTCATCTACCCCAACGTCGGGGACGGCGTGGGCTACGGCCTCACCTGGCGGGTCCCCCGCCGCAACATCCAGGTCGCCACGGTTCCCATCGGCTACGCGGACGGCCTCGCCCGCGAGCTCTCCAACCAGATGGACGTGCTGGTCGGCGGCGTGCGCTGCCGTCAGGTGGGCAACATCTGCATGGACCAGTTCATGTTCGCCGTGGACGTCAACGGCGCCCGCTCCTATCGTCCCACGCGCCCCGTCGAGTACGGAGACGTGGTGACCCTGATCGGGGCGGACGACGACGAGCGCATCACGGCCGAGGAGATGGCGGGGCTCAGGAACACCATCAACTACGAGGTAGTCTGCGACTTTGGGATGCGTCTTGAGAAGATCTACACCTAGCCGTGCCGGCGGCAGGACCGCCGCCGAGAGAAGGGGGCTCGACCTCATGTCCGTCATGCGCATTCCGGGCCACGAGCACCAGGGGCCGCGCGAGGTCTCGCTTCAGGAGATTCGCGACCTCATGGGCAACTGCCAGCTCTGCCCGCTGGGCGCCACGCGCACGAACCTGGTCTTCGGCGTGGGCAACCCCCACGCGCGGGTGATGTTCATCGGCGAGGGCCCCGGCCGCAACGAGGACCTGCAGGGCGAGCCCTTCGTCGGCGCCGCCGGTCACAAGCTGGACGCGCTTCTCGGCTGCGCCGGCCTCACGCGAGACGAGATCTACATCGCCAACGTGGTCAAGTGCCGACCGCCCGGAAACCGCAACCCCAAGCCCGAGGAGATCGAGGCGTGTGCCCCGTTCCTGCGCGAGCAGATTCGCTCGATCTGGCCGGACGTGATCGTGTGCCTGGGCAACTTCGCGTCGCAGTTCGTGCTGAGGACGAACGCGGGCGTGACGTCGCTGCGCGGCCGCCTTCACCAGACGGGCCACTTCGTGGTGTGCCCGACGTTCCACCCGGCGGCCTGCATCTACCACTCCGAGTGGCAGCCGCTGCTCGAGGACGACCTGCGGATGGTGGGCGCCTGGCTCGCCGAGCGCCCGGCAGGGGAGGCGCGATGAGCGAGAAGAGCTTCCGTACCGGGTCGCGCGAGGAGACCATCGCGCTGGGCGAGCGCCTGGGATGCGTCCTGCGCGCGGGTGACGTGCTCGTCCTGACCGGGGATCTTGGTGCCGGCAAGACCCAGCTCACCAAGGGCATCGCCGCGGGCATGGGCGTGGTGGGCGACGTCACGAGTCCCACGTTCACGATCGAGATGGTCTACGAGGGGGCGGAGATGCCGCTCTGCCACTTTGACCTCTACCGGCTCGACGACGCCGAGCAGCTGGAGGACACGGGCATCTTCGACGTGCTCGGCGCCGACGGCGCCTGCGTCATCGAGTGGGGCGAGCAGTTCGCCGACGAGATCGGCGACGCGCGCGTGGACGTCTTCGTGACGCGCCTGGACGACGAGGCCGAGCCCGGGGAGGAGCCCCCGCGCGAGGTCCGGCTGGTCGCGCACGACGCGCGCGGCGAGGAGCTGCTCTCCGCGCTGTGACGCGGCGGGCGGTGGTTCTTCTCGCCCTGCGGTGAGGCTTCGGCATTGCCGCGGGTGACGACTTTTGCGTCTTATGGACGTGATTCGGCGTCCGCGGGCCGCAAAACCCGTCAGCCAAAGTCGCGGCATTTTTCTTTTTGAGATTTAGTCTCAATATGCTATCCTTCTCGTAGGCTGAGAAGGGAGGCGGGACATGCCGACGAGAAACACCGTTCAGCGCCAGATCATCGCAGAGGAGTTGCGGCGCCTCGCCAACCATCCCACCGCCGACGAGGTCTACGAGGCCGTCCGCGAAAAGCATCCCGGCATCGGCCGTGCGACCGTCTATCGCACGCTGAGCCTGCTCGCCGATGAGGGCCAGATTGGGCGCGTGCGCATCAACAACGGGGCGGACCGCTTCGACTACCGCGCGTTCGAGCACTACCACGTGCGCTGCACCTGCTGCGGTCGCGTGGACGACGTGATGGTCCCCGTGCTCGACGGCGTCGATGACGCCGCGGCGGGCGCGTCGGGCTATCGCATAACCGGTCACACGCTTCAGTTCGACGGCGTGTGTCCCGCATGCCAGGCATGCGAGGCATCTTCGGCCTAGGCGGGAGCCTGGCCGTGTGCATAGGAGAGGGGCGGGGCTGCGGCTCCGCCACCGAAACAACAAGGAGGTTTCACGATGGACAAGTGGGTCTGCAAGGTCTGCGGTTACATCTACGAGGGCGCCGAGCCGCCGGCGGAGTGCCCGGTCTGCCACGCTCCGGCCAGCCAGTTCGAGAAGGTCGAGGGTGAGCTCAAGCTTGCCGCCGAGCACG
>CAUGFC010000066.1 GCA_959598545.1 uncultured Olsenella sp.
GGCGGCGGGGGAGGGCATCTCGTTCTTCTCGGCGTGCCAGATGGCGATCGCCGAGGAGGGGCTGCTCGGTGCCAAGGTGCGCTCGGCGCTCGCGGAGTTCACCGGCACGATCGAGGCCGCGCGCCACTTCACCGGCGAGCTCGTCGACGTCGTGGACGCGATCGTGGACCGCTCCGGCCTCGTCCGCGCCCTCGAGGCCGAGCACAGCGTGGAGGCCGACGGCCGCATCGAGAACATCAAGGAGTTCATGGGCGTCGCCGCCGAGTTCGACGAGACCCACGACGCGGCGGAGACGCTCGAGAGCCTCGCGCAGCTGCGCGCGGCGGGGGCGCTCGAGTCGTCCGGCTCCGGGGCGACGCCCCCGGCGGGCTCCGCGCTCGCTTCGCTCGCTCGCCAAGGCGAGTCGCCCTCTGGGGGCGTCGCCCCGGAGCCTGCCCCGCCTAGGCCGCCCGTCGCCTCGGAGAAGCTGCCGGCGCTCATCGAGTGGCTGGCGTTGAGGTCGGACCTGGACTCTCTCGCCGGGCAGACGCACGCGGTCACGATGATGACCATCCACTCCGCCAAGGGCCTGGAGTTCCCGGTGGTGTTCGTGGCCGGCATGGAGGAGGGCATCTTCCCGCACGCATCCTACGAGAGCGACGAGGCGAGCGTGGAGGAGGAGCGGCGCCTGGCGTACGTGGCCATCACGCGCGCCCGCAGGCGGCTCTACCTCACGCATGCCGCCACGCGGCGCACCTTCGGCTCCGTGGCCGCCAACCCGCCGAGCCGCTTCCTGCGCGAGATCCCCGAGACTGACGTCGAGCGCACCGGCGTGGGCTCCTCGGGCTTTGCCGGCGTGGGCTGGGAGAAGCGCGGCGACCGTCATGGCACGTTCGGCAGCGGCCGCGGCTCGGACGTCTACGGCGGGCATGTCTTCGGCTCGCGCACGCGCTCCACGGGCGGCGGGGTGTCCCGCCCGGCCCCGACCGGGCCGCGACCCGACCCGGCGCGCGCCGCGGCGAGCTTTGCCGCCGGTGACCACGTCTCGCACAAGACCTTCGGGCCGGGCGTGGTCATCGCCGCATCCGGCGACACGATCGAGGTCAAGTTCACGCGTACGGGCAAGACGAAGAAGCTCCTCAAGGGCTTCGCCCCGCTGGTGAAGATCGAGGGATAGGAGCGCCTTGGCTTTTGCGTTCGCATAAGCATCGCTCATAGGTGGATTGATTTATGCGAACGCATATAATACGCTCTTGCAAAGGACAATCGTTGCGTACGCATAAGTTGAGGTGAACATGATCCAGGTGGGGAGCGTCGGCGATCTGGCAGCCCTGATTCGATCCGAGCGGAGGAGGCAGGGAATCACCCAGGTTGATCTCGCGGGTCTTTCAGGCGTGGGCGTCACATTCCTCTCCCAGCTTGAGAACGGCAAAGAGAGTGCCGAGCTGGGGAAGGTGCTGAACGTCCTGACCATGCTCGGAATCGACCTCATTGCGGAGCCGAGGAGCTGAAATGCCGGGCCATTACGTCTACAGGCTCGCCCGGCTGTCCCCGGTTCTTGTCGGTGCCCTCGGGGAGTCGGGTGTCTTCTCATATGACTCTGGCTATCTTGCCCGGGCCGACGCTGCGCCGTTGTCGCTCTCGCTCCCCTTGAGGGAGGGGGCGTTCGACGTTGTCGAGGCACGTCCCTTTTTCGAGGGCCTTCTCGCCGAGGGGCAGGCGCGAGCCGCCCTCGCCTCGGAGCTCGCGCTCTCCGAGGAGGACTGGCTGGGCCTGCTCGCCGTCTGTGGGAAGGAGTGCGTCGGAGACGTGCTCATCTGCGACGACCCTTGTCTGGCTGCAAGGGCCGACGAAGGGTACGCGCCCCTTGGCGAGGACGAGCTGAGGGGGGTGTTTCTGAGCGATTCGCAGACCGCGCGGGAGAACGTTACGACGCGCCTCTCGCTCGCCGGGACCCAGTCAAAGACCGCCCTGGCACATATGCGCGGGATGCCCATCGACAAGGGCTGGCTTCGTCCCGTGGGCCTCTCGGCGAGCACGCACATCCTCAAGACGAGCCATCTGCGTGACCTGCCCGAAGTCGAGTACCTCTGTATGTCCGCCGCTGCGTCCTGCGGAATGAACGTCGCCCGGACCGCCCTGCTCGACGTCGGCAACCCCGTGCTCGCCATCGAGAGGTTCGACAGACGCGTCTCGACTGCGGAGGAGCGCCTCGTGGTCGGCAGGCTCCATCAGGAGGACATGGCGCAGGCGATGGGTATCACGGGTGGTTCCAAGTATGCCGAGCTCGAGAGAGGGAGCGTCCGTGCCATGGCGGAGCTGCTCCGGAGGCGGAGCGTCAGTCCCGCTCGCGACGTGGCGTCGCTCGCTCAGATGGTGTGCCTCGCGTTTCTGGTGGGAAACTGCGACGCCCATCTCAAGAATTACGCGATTCTACATGAGCGTCCTGCGCGTGACGGTGGGGCACACGTTAGCCTTGCACCGGCGTATGACGTCGTGAGCACCACGTATTTCCCGAACCATCCGCGAAGGCTCGCCATGCGCATCGGTGGAGCGCAGACGATCGACGAGGTGGACGTCGACAGCTTCCGTGCGCTCGCTCGAGAGCTTGGCATTAGGGATTCAGCGCTCCGCCGTCTGGCGACCCCGCTCGTCGAGGGGCTGGCAGACGGCATTCGCCGCACGGGCGAGGGAGCTTTTGGGACAGTGCTCGCGTCTACGCCCTACGTTGCCGAGGACCTCGTCGAGGACATGGCGCCGCGTCTGGGAATACTGAGCGAGTACTGCACGGCGGCAGGGTAGCGAACGAGAGGAATTACGATGGAGCACCTCATCGGCATCGATCTGGGAGGCTGGCTCGACAAGGGCGTCACGCTCGTCGTGGCGATGGCCATAGCGCTCGTGATCCAGCGCGTGGTGGTGCGCCTCATGCATCGTGCGCTCGATGCCACCGACCTGCCGAGCGCCTCAATCTTCATCAACATCGTGCGCGCGCTCATCTGGGCGCTCGCCCTGCTCAGCGTCATGCGGCCTGTCTTCGGCGTGGACCCGGCGGGCTTCGTCGCCGCCCTCGGCGTGGTGTCGCTCGCGGTGTCGCTCGGCATGCAGGACACGATTGCCAACATCATCGGGGGCATCAGCCTCATGGTGAGCAAGTCCGTGCAGCCCGGCGACTACATCACGGTCAGCGGGATCACCGGCGAGGTCACCGACGTCACGTGGCGCAGCACCACGGTGCGCATGCGGGGCGGCGCGGAGGAGGTCATCCCCAACTCGGTGCTCTCCAAGACCGCCCTCACGCGCATCACCGACTGGAGCGCCGGCTACTGCGGTGTGCCCATCGCCGTGGTGCCGGGCGCCGACCTGGGCGCCGTGGCTGACGAGTGCTGCGAGCTGGCGGCACGCGAGCTCGCCGACCTTCTCGACCCCGCCTTCGAGACGGACGTGGTCTTCTCGGCCTTCACCGCCTACGGCACGCAGGGCGAGGTTCGCCTGCACGTGAGGCCCGACGTGGTGTTCTCCACAGCCCAGGACCGCCTGGCGCGCGCTCTCTCCGGCAGGCCCTGGCTCGCGAGCTGCGTCTAGCCCGCTACGCCTCCGTCACGTCCTCGATCTGAAAGATCGGCTCCGAGAGGCGGGGGTCTGCGGCGATCTGGGCGTCGGAGGGTGCGGGGTACTCGTGCCAGGGGAGCTCCTCCTCCAGGCACTGGGAGAAGTCGCCGTCGATGGCGAGCAGCGCGTCGAAGCGCTCGGAGACCACCTGCTCGTAGCCGTCCACCAGGGTGATGCGGTAGCGCCGCGCCTGCGTGCCGCCGCCCGAGAAGGACGCGGTCGCCTCGAGTCGCGCCTGCTCGAAGGCGCCCTCCGCGCAGGTGAAGGAGTTCAGGTAGAGCGCGCGCTCCCACTCGACGAAGCTCTCCGTCGTGGCCGCGTGTGCACGGAAGCTGGCAAGGTACGCCTCGTACGCAGCATCGACCTGGGGTTGCAGGGCAAGCCGGTCCGCCTCCGCCTGCTCGTCGAGCGCCTCGATGCGACTGAGGTGCTGCTCGTCCGTCTCGCCCACGCGCTGCGCGTAGTCGTCGTAGTCGGGAATCCACGAGTCCTGGGGGTCGAGCCACGCCTTGAGCAGGGTGAGCGTCTCGTCCGCCGCCCAGTAGGCGTCTTGGTTGTCGATCGTGAGGTAGGCGGTGCCGTTGTCCGCGTCGGGTGCGCAGTCGAGGGTGAGCGAGTCGACGTCGTCCTTCTCGTCGGTATAGAGCGAGACAACGGCGTGCTCGTACGCCGGCTCGTAGACGCTCGGGTGGTCGACCTCCGTCACGGGGCTGTCCGTTACGCGATACGTCACGGACTCGAGGCCCTCGCCGCTCGCGTCGAGGTTGAGCGAGAGCTTGAGGTAGCTCCCGAACGTGCCGTCCGGCGGCATGAGGCCGTCGGGCGTGGCCCTCACGGCAATGGCCTCTCCGGTCTCTGCGGCCTGCGCAATGACCAGGACAAAAGCGTTCTCGTCGCCGCTGCGTCGCAGAAGCGCCGGCAGCCCCAGTGCGAGCCCGGCCGTGACGGCGCAGCCCGCAGCCCCGACGAGCTCGGCCCGGCGGGTGACGAGGGCGCGACGGCCCGTCTCGGGCCCCCGAGCCCGCAGCCCGCGCACGCGGTCGAGCACGGCATCCTCAAGGGCGGCGCTCGGGGAGGCGTCGGACGGCCTCCCAGAGCTGGGCGTCGGTCCAGGGCGCGTCGTCCTTCTCGTCCTGCGCCACCTCGAGCCCCAGCGCGTCGAACGACTGCGTGCGCCGCCGCCACCAGGAGCGCGCGAGGTCCCGGCAGCGGCTCAGCGTGGCGCGCAGCAGCCAGGCGCGCAGGAACGCGTCGTCCCTCACCACCCCTCGCGGCATGCGTCTCCTCTCTCGTCGGGGTCCCCTGTCTAGTAAACGAGGCAGGGGCCCGTTTGTCCCAGACTATTTTCGCGGCGTCGCGACCCGCTACACTGGGGGGCGAGAAGAACCGCGTCGCAGGGAGGCCCCATGGACAAGATCGCGAGCTTCACCGTCAACCACCTGGCCCTGGAGCCGGGCGTCTACGTGTCCCGCGTGGACCGCGACCCCGACACGGGGTGTGCCGTGACGACCTATGACCTGCGCGTCACGGCGCCCAACCGGGAGCCGGTCATGGACACGGCCGTCATGCACGCCGTCGAGCACCTGGGGGCCACGTACCTGCGCAACGACCCCGCCTGGCGCGACCGCGTGGTCTACTTCGGGCCGATGGGCTGCCGCACGGGCTTCTACCTGGTCATGTTCGGCGAGCTCACGTCCGCCGAGGTGGCGCCGCTCGTGCGCTCGGCCTTCGAGTTCGTCCGCGACTTCGAGGGGCCGATCCCCGGGGCAGAGCCGCGCGACTGCGGCAACTGGCACGACTCGGACCTCGCCATGGCCAAGTGGTGGGCGCGCCGCTACGTGGAGCGGACGCTCGCGCACATCGACGAAGAGCACCTCTTCTATCCCGAGGGCTAGGGGGAGCACATGAAGGTCGGCATCATCGGGGCCATGGACGTGGAGGTCGAGCTCCTGCGCGAGCGCCTCTTCGACCAGGAGGTTACCTCGGCCGTGGGCATGGACTTCTACGAGGGACGCCTCGGCGAGAAGGACGTGGTGGTCGTCAAGTGCGGTATCGGCAAGGTCAACGCAGGCGTCTGCGCGCAGGCGCTCGTCGACCGCTTCCATGTCACGCACCTGATCAACACCGGCATCGCCGGCTCGCTCGACCCGGAGGGGCTCGACGTCGGCGACCTCGTCGTCGCCACCGACTGCGTCCAGCACGACTTCTCCGTGGCGCCGCTCGGCTACGCTCCCGGCCTCATCCCCGGCCGCGAGCGCGCCGAGTTCGTCGCCGACGCCCGCATGCGCGAGGTCGCGCTCGCGACGGCCGCCGAGGTGGCGTCCGACGTCCGTGCGGTCGCCGGCCGCGTGGCCTCCGGCGACCAGTTCATCTCCGCCGAGGAGGACCGCGCGCGCATCGTCTCCACGTTCGGCGCGATGTGCTGCGAGATGGAGGGCGCCGCGATCGCGCAGGTGGCGACCTTGAACGGCGTGCCCTTCGCCGTGGTGCGCGCCATCTCCGACAAACCCGGCGCCGAGGGTCAGACGATCACCTACGCCCAGTTCGAGCAGGCCGCCGCCCACCACTGCGCGAGAATCGTCGCCCACATGGTCGCCTCGCTGTAGCCTCGTTCTTCTCGTCCCGCCCGAGTCCCTACGGTGCTGTCCCATGCGCCGGGGCCATGCATAACCGTCCTTTACCGGAAACGTGCGATTGTGCATTCATATGACGAGGTGAGCTCACGCAAAGCCTCAGTTTTCGCGCTGATTTACCAAGTTTTTTCGATTGTGCATGGAGAACTACTGGGCGCGGAACGCACAATCGCGAATTTCCGGAAAAGCGCGATTGCGCGTGCATTAGCGACCTGAGGTGGCGTCGCCTCGGCGTCCGACAACGCTGCTACATTCCCATGACCGCCATGCCGACGAGCGTTGGTCCCGTGTGCACGAGCAGGTCGGCGGAGATGCCGCAGCTGATGAGCTCGACGGCGTTGGTCACGCGCTCGCGCAGCCGCGCCTCGAGCTCCCCGCGCAGACTCGGGTCGTAGGTGCAGACGGCGAGCCGCACCTTGTCCCAGCGCTCCGCCTGCGTCGCGACGAGCTCGACCTGGGTCTTCAGGGCCTTCTGCCAGCCGCGCGGCTTCTTCTCGATCACGTACCTGCCCTCGTGCTCGTCACAGGTGAGGACGGGCTTGATGTTGAGGACGGAGCCCACGCGGTACACGGCCTCGCTGATGCGGCCTCCCTTGCGCAGGAAGTCCAGCTTCTGGACTGAGAAGTACACGCGCACGCGCTCGCTCACCGCCGCGAGCACGCTGCCCAGGCGCTCGAGCGGCATGCCCGCCTCGACCTGGCGCACCGCCTCCATGACGACCATGCCGGCGGCCACGCCGATGCTCTTGGTGTCCACCGTGACGACGGGGAAGTCCTCCATCTGGCGCGCGACCATGCTCACGGTCTCGTAGGTGGCGGAGAGCCCCGAGGAGATGGTCACCACGACGGCGCCCGCGTAGCCGTCGCGCCGGGCCTGCTCGAAGGTCTGCTGGATCTTCATGGGGGAGGGCAGCGACGTGGTGGGGATCTCCTCGTCAAAGCGCCTCACGACGTCCTCGGCGGTGATGTCGACGCCGTTCTCGTAGCTCGAGCCGTCGGAGTAGTTGATGCGCAGCGGGATGACGCGCACGTCGTGCTCCGCGACGAAGTCCGCAGGCGTGTCCGTGCCCGAGTCGGTGATGACGGCGATTCGCTGGTCGTTCATGGGGCCCCCAAGGAGTTTCGAGCGTGACGTTCGCTATGATGGGAGCGTAGTGCCCCGCAACGTGGTATTCAATACTAGATTGACCGTTTTTCGGTAACTGCACAGGAGCGGCACATGGGCGACAAGGACAAGATCATCGCGGTCCCGCACGCGGACGCGGGCGCGCGACGCGCGCTCGTCGAGCGCATGGGCGCGCTGCACATCACCCGCATCGGCGAGATGCCCCGCATCGAGCTCTATCTCGACCAGGTGCTCACGCTCGTGACGCAGGAGCTCGAGTTCATGCAGGTCCCCGGCGACGCCGTCGTGACCGGCTCGATGGTCAACAACTACGTCAAGCAGGGGGTCATCCCGGCGCCGCGCAAGAAGCGCTACACCCGCAGGCACCTCGCCTCGCTGCTCTTCGTCTGCGCGTTCAAGCGCGTCTTCTCCATCGCACAGGTCAAGCAGCTCATGGAGCGCATCTATGCCTCCGGCGCCGACCTCGCCTGGCTCTACGACGAGGCCTGCGGCCTGCTCGAGCGCTCGCTCGCCGCCTGCTTCGACGACGCCGCGGCAGACGAGTTCCTGCGCGAAGGAGGGCCCGGTCTGGGGGAGGCGGCCGAGGGGAGCCTCGACCCCGAGCTCGAGCGCCTGATCGAGGCGTCCGTGGCCTCCCTCGCCACGAAGGTCTACGTGGAGCAGACGCTCCTTCTCGCCGACGCGGGGGCCCGGTCGTGACGCGTGCCGGCGGCATCTTCGACGAGCCGGCGGTCGTGCGGCGCCTCGAGCGGCGCGGCATGCTCGCCGAGGTGACCGGCAACGGGACGGTCGCCGCCGCGGTCATGGTGGGCGCGGCCCTTCTCGCCCTGCTCGTCGCCAACTCCCCGCTCTACGAGGGGGTCGAGTACGTGCTCGCCCTCCCGCTCTCGGTGGGCGTCGGCCGCCTCTCGGTGTCGCTCACCGTGGAGCAGTTCGTCAACGATTTCCTCATGGCGGTGTTCTTCCTGCTCGTGGGCATCGAGCTGAAATACGAGATGACGGTGGGGCAGCTGAGGCGCCCCCGCCAGGCGGCGCTGCCCATGCTCGCAGCGGTGGGCGGCGTCTGCGTGCCCGCCCTGATCTATCTGGCCGTCAACATCCTCGAGGGCGGCGAGCCGAGCGGCTGGGCGGTCCCCATCGCCACCGACATCGCCTTCGCCCTGGGCGTCGTGTCGCTGCTGGGAGACCGCGTGTCCTCCGAGGCCAAGGTCTTCTTCCAGACACTCGCCATCGCCGACGACATCCTCGCGATCGTGGTGATCGCGCTCTTCTACGGTCAGACGCCCAACCTGCCCTGGTGCGCGGCGTCGCTCGCGTTCACGGGGCTGCTCGTCGCGCTCAACCGGGCCCGCGTCTACTCGAGCGCGCCGTACGTGGCCGTGGGCCTGGTGCTGTGGGCGTGCATGTTCAACTCGGGCATCCACGCCACGCTCGCGGGCGTCATCCTCGCCTTCGCGCTGCCGAGCCGCTCCGACGTGCGCCTCTCGGAGCTCGGCGGATGGCTCGAGCGGAAGGCGCACGACCTCGACGACTCCTACGACGACGAGCACCACGTCCTCGGCCAGCACGACTTCACCGAGTCGGCGGCGCGCGTCGAACGTGTCATGCACCACGTGACGCCGCCGCTCCAGCGCATGGAGCGCTACGTCTCGGTCGCGGTGAACTTCTGCGTGCTCCCGCTGTTCGCCTTCGTCAACGCCGAGCTGCACCTCGTGGGCGCCAACATCGGCTCCGTCCTGGCGAGCCCGGTCGCGCACGGGGTGTTCCTCGGCGCCGTGGTGGGCAAGCCCGTCGGCATCATCCTCGTGACGATGCTCCTCGTGCGCATGGGCTTCGCGCGCCTGCCCCGGGGGATGGGCCGTGCCCAGGTCGTCACGGTGGGCCTCATGGGCGGCGTGGGCTTCACGATGTCCATCCTGATCACGGGCCTCGCCTTCATCGATCCCGCCGACGCCATCGCGGCGAAGTGCGCCATCCTCCTGGGCTCTCTCGCCTCGGCGCTGCTGGGGCTGGCCTTCGGCCGAATCTTCCTGGGCCGTGGGCGGCGTCAGGCGGCGAAGGGGTATCCTAGGGAGAGGCGCCGGGCTGCGGACGCCGAGACGCGCCGCCGAAGCGGCGCCTGATTGGAGGCACACATGCGCGGACTCAAGCGTCTCTGCACGGTCATCTTCGTGCTCGCGGACCTCTTCGTGCTCGCGGCGCTGTTCCTCACGTGGTACGGCCCGTGGACTGCGGCGGCGTCCGCCCTGCTCTACCTGGAGCCGTACGCCCTCGCCGTCCTGATCTGCCTCGCGGTGAGCGCCCTGGGCCTGCTCGTTCTTCTCGTGCGCGCCCTCTTCGCGGGGCGCAAGGTCCGCACCGTCGAGGTCGCCACGGTCGACGGCGGCGTCATCTCCGTCACGCGCGACGCCATCGCCGCGCAGGCCTCCCACATCGTGGAGGCGGACGGCACCTGCACCGCCGCGCGCGTGCGCGTCGACGCCAAGCCCCGCGGCCACGTGCGCGTGCACGTCCGCGTGCTTCCGCATAGGACCGTCGACGTGGTGCTCAAGGGCGCCGAGCTGCACGCCGAGCTTGTCGACGGCCTGGCCGCCGTCTGCGGCGACACCGTCGAGGACGTGAGCCTCGAGTTCGTGGAGCCCGAGGCCGTGACGCTCTCCGAGCCGGACGAGGCCGCGGCGGCCGAGGAGGCCCCGAGGGCCGCGGAGCCCGCCCCCGAGCAGGCCGCAGACCCCACGAGCGAGATCACGGTCTCCATGGGACCGGCGCGCGACTCAGACAAGGAGGCGTAGGCGATGGCCGACGAGAAGACACCCCGCGCCAAGATCGAGACCGAGGAGCGGTCCCGTCCTGCGTCCGAGCGCCCCGAGGGCGCCCCGGCTCCCACTGATGACGGCTCCTACACCGTCGGCGAGGCCGTGCGCGACGGCTCCGCCCGGTTCCTCGCCTGGGTGCGCCGCACCTTCCCGGGTCACGAGCACGCCTTCTGGGGCGGCGTCCTCGGGTTCGTCGTGGCGATCCTGTTCCTGGTGCTCGGCCTGTTCAGGGCCCTCGTGATCGTGGTGCTCGTGGTCGCGGGCGTGGCCGTCGGCCAGGCGCTCGACGGCGACTCCAGGATCGTGGACCTGCTCCGGCGGATCTTTTCACGTAACTAGCGGCTTCGGACTTTGGCCCTCGGGCATGCGCCCCGGCAGCAAGGAGTGGACATGAGCAAGACCGACGACGAGAAGACCCTCTCCGAGGACGTCGAGAAGACCGATGCCGTCGTGGCCGTCTCCGACGAGCCGACTACGATCGTCGCCACGGGCGACGAGCCCACCGACATCGAGGCCCTGCCCGATGACGAGGACGTGGACTCCGAGGACTCCCTGACCTTCTCCAACGGGGTGATCGAGAAGATCGTCGCCATCGCGATGCGCGAGGTGCCGGGCGTCGTGGGCATGAAGGGCAGCTGGTTCAACCGCGTCCAGGACGCCTTTGGCGCGAGCGACT
>CAUGFC010000067.1 GCA_959598545.1 uncultured Olsenella sp.
TCTGGAGCGGGTGACGGGAATCGAACCCGCGTCATCAGCTTGGAAGGCTGAGGTTCTACCATTGAACCACACCCGCATGCGGTGGTCGGGGCGACTGGATTCGAACCAGCGACCCTCTGCTCCCAAAGCAGATGCGCTACCAAGCTGCGCCACGCCCCGGTCGCAGGGTCAAAGTATAGGTGAGCGTCCCGTGGCGGGCAAGCGTAGAATGGACGCCGAGAAGAACCTCGAGAAAGGCCCCGCATGGCAGACTCCCCTCTCGGACGCACGCTCCTCATCGCCAACCCCGCCGCCCACAGCGGCAAGGGCGCACAGGGGGCCGAGTTCGCCCGACGGTTCCTGGGAAGCTACTCGTCCGTGACGGACGGGTACGATGTGCGGCTCACCTCGCGCGCCAAGGAGGCCACCTCGATCGCCGCGCGCGCCGCGGGCTACGACACGCTCGTCGTGCTCGGAGGCGACGGCGTCATCCACGAGGTCGTGTGCGGCCTGATGTCGCTCCCCCGCGAACAGCGCCCGCGTCTCGCCGTCCTTCCCCTCGGGTCCGGGAACGACTACGCGAGGACGCTCGGTATGGCGAGAAACGACGTCGAGGGGGCGTTCGCGCAGATCGTCCGCGGAACCGCGCGCCCGGTCGACGTCGGGCGCGTGAATGGGACCTACTTCGCCGAGACTCTCTCCTTTGGCCTTGACGCCGCGATCGCCATCGACACCACGACGAGGCGCGCCGCCGACACCTCGCAGGAGGGCGAGGCGCTGTTCGTGACCTCCGGCCTCAAGATCCTCTCCCAGGCCAAGCAGGGCTTTGCCTGCACGGCACGCTTCGACGACGGCGAGCCGCTCGAGCTCGCGCCCCACGTCTTCGCATTCCAGATCGGCCCGAGCTACGGAGGTGGCTTCCTCATCTGTCCCGACGCGGACCCCTCCGACGGGCTGCTCGACGTCTGCTACAACGCGCGCAAGCCGTCGCTGCCGCGCCTCATGGCCCTCTTCGGCCTCGCGCGCTCGGGCCGTCACGTCCGCTCGAGCGTCATCGAGACGATGCGCATTCGCCACGCGGAGCTCGAGTTCGCCGCGGCGCCGCCCTGCCAGGTCGACGGCGAGCCCCTCGAGGGCACGTCGTTCTCGATCGATCTCCTCCCCGCCGCCCTGCGCGTGATCTTCCCCGCCTGAGTCGGACCGTCGGCGTTGGGCGGTCCACGTCCCCTCCGCCTGGCACCTCGCAAATCGCCCGCCAATGGGCGCTGTCGAGCGAGGAGCTTAGGATTTGGGGGTTGTTGTAGGCCCGCCGTCTCTTCTCGCTTAAGAATTTGAGGTTGTTGCACCTTCCGGACGTGACTTCGCAGGCGAGAAGTTCCCGCGAAGAGAGACGGCCTGTGAGTTTGTCCGAAGCGGCACCGAATCCCGCACCGAAGGACCGGGGTAAGCCTACAACCACCCCACATTCTTAAGCACGACGACCGAGCAGACCTACAACAACCCCCAAATCCTAAGCAACCGCAATACCTACGCTCTCCGAGAGGGGCTCGGCAGAGGGAAAAGCGCGTTCGCCAGCGTCGAGCCCGCACGCAGGGGCTGCCGCACGCAGCAGAGACCCCGCCTTCCGCGGGAAAGCGTCGTGTCGCGCTTTCAACCGCGGACGGCGGGGCCCAGAGTTAAGCGTCTGGCGTTGGAGCCTACCGGGCGGCGGCCTGGAGCATGGCCTTGACCTCGGTGGCGGTCTTGAGCTTCATGACCTTCTCGGTGAGGGCGTCCGCCTCGGCCTTGGTCCACTCGGAGATGATGCGGCGCGTGCGCAGGATCGACGGGGCGCTCACGGAGAACTCGTTCAGGCCGAAGGAAATCAGCACCGGGATGAGCAGCGGGTCTGCCGCGGCCTCGCCGCACATGCCAACCATGATGCCGGCCTTGTTGCCCTCCTCGATGATGCGCTTGAGCGAGCGGAGCACGGCGGGCTGGTAGACGTCGTAGAGGTAGCCCACGCGGTCGTTGCCGCGGTCGGCGCACATCGTGTAGCCGATCAGGTCGTTGGTGCCGATGGAGAAGAAGTCGCACTCGGCTGCCAGGTCGTCGGCAATCAGCGACGCCGCGGGCGTCTCGATCATCGTGCCGACCTCGATGTCCTTGTTGTAGGCCACGCCGCGGGCGTCGAGGTCCGCCTTGCACTCCTCGACGAGGGCCTTCACCTGACGAATCTCGTCGATGTTGGTGACGAGCGGCACCATGATCTTGATGTCGCCGAAGGCGCTCGCACGCAGCAGGGCCGTGAGCTGGACCTTGTACTGGTCAGGGTTGTTCAGGCAATAGCGGACCGCACGGTAACCCATGAAGGGGTTCTCCTCCTTCTGGAGGCCCATGTACGGAATCTCCTTGTCACCGCCCACGTCGAGCGTGCGGATGATAACCGGCTGGTTCTTCATGCGCAGCGCGACCTTCTGGTACGCGGCGAACTGCTCGTCCTCGCTCGGAAGCTCCTTGGCGTCCATGAACAGGAACTCTGAGCGGAAGAGTCCCACGCCCTCGCAGTCGTGCTCGGCCGCGACGTTGGCGTCGTCCGGGTTGCCGATGTTGGCGACGAGAAGGACCTTCTCGCCATCGCCGGTCACGGTCTCCTTGCCGCGGTAGGCCTCGAGCGCGAGCTTCTCCTCGGCGTACTGCTTGGCCTTTGCGCGATAGTGGGCGAGGTCGTTGTCCGCGGGGTTGACGAGCACGCGGCCGCGCGTGCCATCGACGATGACCATGTCGCCGCTCTTGATGACCTTGGTGATGTCGGCGACGGACAGGACCGCCGGGATCTCCAGCGCGCGGGCGATGATCGCGGAGTGGGACGTGCGGCCGCCGGTCTCGGTGACGATGGCGGCGACGTTGTCCTTGTCGATGTCCGCGGTCATCGACGGGGTGAGCTCGTGCACCACGACGACGGAGTTCTCGGGCAGCGTGGAGAGGTCGACGACCTCCTTGCCCAGCAGGTCGGCGAGAAGCCCGGTCTTGACGTCGGCGACGTCGGCCGCGCGCTCGCGGAAGAGCTCGTCCTCCATGTTGGAGAACATGTTGTAGTACATGTCGTAGGCCTCGGAGACGGCCTGCTCGGCGCACATGCCGGCCTCGATGGAGCCGTTGACCATCTCCTGGATGCCCTCGTCCTCGGCGAACTCGATGTGGGCGCCCATGATGGCGGCGGCCTCCTCGCCCACCGTCTCGGTCATGCGGGCGATCTGGGTGTTGGTCTGCTCGACGAACTTCGCCACGGCAGCGGCGTAGCGCTGCTTCTCGTCGCCGGCGTCCTCCGGGGCGTGCGGCGTGAAGCTCAGGTCCGGCTCGACGGCGACGCGCGCGACACCAATGCCGATGCCATCGGATGCGTTGACTCCCTCGTACATGTTGCTCTCCCCCTTCACGTGGCCGCTGGGCGGCCAGACCTGCTATTACGTCCACGCCCTTGCGGGCGGAGCGACCGAAGCGCCGGGTTACTTGGCCTCCGAACCCTTCTTCTCGTCCTGCTCGGCACGCGCGCGGTTCTCCTCGATGTCGCGGGCGATGGTGCCGGGGATGGCGCGACCCATCTTCTTGTACAGGGCGGTGACCACGCGGTCGATCGTCGAGCGCTTGGCGATGCCCTTGCTCGCCGCCGTGGCGGTGCCGCAGGCGGAGGCGAAGATGAGCGCGGTCTCGTAGTCGACGCCGCGCGTGACCTGCGCGAGGAAGCCGCCGACCATGGAGTCGCCGGCGCCGGTGGCGTTGACGAGGCGGATGCGGGCCGTGGGGACGATGTGCTCGGCACCGTTCTCGTCCAGCAGCAGCGAGCCGTGCCCGCCGCAGGAGATGATGACGTTGCGCGCGCCGGCCTCCTGGAGCTTGTGCGCGTAGGGCATGCAGGCCTCGGGCTCCTCGATCTCCACGCCGTAGATGCGCCCGACCTCGTGGTTGTTGGGCTTGATGAGGAACGGGTGCATCTCGAGCGACTCCATGAGGAACTGGCCCGGCGCGTCGACGACGAACTGGATGCCGCGGCCGCCGAGGCGCCTCATGATCTGCATGTACATGTCCTCGGGAAGCGAGTTGGGGATGGAGCCGGTGAGGACGAGGGTGTCACCCGCGCCCACGACGTCCATGCGGGCAAGGAGCTCGTCCACCTTCTTCTCGGGGATCTTGGGGCCCATGCCGTTGACCATCGTCATGACGATGCCGTTGAGCTTGATGTTGATGCGCGTGTAGCCGCGGTCGAGGATGACAAAGTTGCTCGCGACGCCCTTCTCCTGCAGACGCCTGAGCAGGTAGTCACCGGTGAAGCCCGCGGCGATGCCCATGGCGATGCTCGGCACTTCGAGCTCCTTCAGGAGCGTGGAGATGTTGATGCCGTTACCGCCGCAGTGCAGCTCCTCCGAGGACGAGCGGTTGGTGAAGCCCATGTCGAGGGTCAGGGGGTGCATGACGTAGTCGAGAGCAGGGTTCAACGTCATCGTGTAAATCAACGCGTGCTCCTTCCATCGGGCAGTTCGCACGTTACAAGTATGCCGTAAGTCCGCGCGGCGGGGCGCAGAATTTTGCGAGCGTATTTCGACTCGCCGCAAGAGGCGACAGACGCGGCGCCGCGCGGCACAAAAGGGCCGGGAGCTGCTGCGCTCCCGGCCCGCTGCGTCCCTGGCGCGCCCTGAGGGATTCGAACCCCCGACCTTGGGATTAGAAGTCCCCTGCTCTATCCAGCTGAGCTAAGGGCGCGTGCCGCGACCGGCCCCGCCGGCGCGAGACACATTCTAGAGCATCCCGAAGGTGCGCGCGGCGAGAAGCCCCATCACGGTCTTCGCATCGTCGATGAGGCCCAGGCGGATCGCCTCGATCACGTCGTCGACCGGCAGCCACAGCACGTTCAGGAACTCGCCCTCGTCGAGGGCCGCCTCGCCCTGGGAGAGGCCGTGGGCGAAGTAGACCGAGGTGTGCTCGTTGGTGAAGCCCGGCGCCCCGTAGGACTCCACGAGCAGCTCGACGCGCTCGGCGACAAGCCCCGTCTCCTCGGTGAGCTCCCGCGCGGCGCAGACGTCGCGCGGCTCCTCCGGGTCCACCTTGCCGGCGGGAATCTCGAGCGTCATGCGGCCGAGCGCGACGCGGTACTGGCGCACCAGGCAGACGCGCCCGTCGCGCACGGCCACCACGCCCGCCCCGCCGTGATGGAGCACGAGGTCGCGCCCGCTGCGTGAGCCGTCGGAGAGCTCCACCTCCACCTGCTCGACCGTAAAGATCCGGCCGGTCCAGGAGAAGTCGGTTCCCATGACCCGCTCGTGGAGCGCGGGGTCGTCCTCGAGCGCGCGGCGGATGGCGTCAAGTCCCTCGGACATGTCAGACCTCCCAGAACTCACCCGTGGCGTAGTCGATCTCGAACCCCGCGACGGCGTTGAACACCTCGACCCGCTGGTCGATCTCGCCGTCGGAGGAGCGCACGTCCACGATGACGCTGCGGGGCACGAGCTCGTTGCCCTCATAGACCGGCGTGGCGCAGTAGTAGACGGTGCCGTCGCGGTGGTCCCACAGCCAGTCGCGGGCGATGCCCTCGGTGTAGGCCATGCCGCCGTCCTGGCCGTGGTTGTCGCCCACGTTCTGCGTGCGCGTGCCGGTCACCATGTTCTCGGGGACCTCCTCGCCGCCGAGCGACTTGGCGAGCAGGTGGCTTCGGTTGAAGAGCGCGCCGTGGTAGGTGTCGCCGTCGGGCATGACGATGTCCACCTGCTCGTTGTGGCCCCAGCCCGACGGGTGGATCCAGGACATGTCCTCGCGGTCGCGCTCGCTTCCCTCGCGCGCCATCTCGAGCGTCACGTTGGCCGCTACGCGCCCGGTACGCCCGAGGCCGTCAAGTCCCTCGTAGCGGATCTCCCCGGGCTGGGCCTCGTCGTCAACGACCGCGGCGCCCACGACGCGGTAGTACTCGGGATACGCGTCCTCGTCCCAGGCGGTGTAGGAGACCTCCTGCCCGGCGACCCCGGCGGACGGCGAGGACCCGGGCAGTGCGACGGTACCCGAGCCCAGGGCGGCCGCGGCCGCCACCAGCAGCGCGACGACGAGGGCGAGCGGCCCCTTGACGGGCATCCTTCTCGAGGCCGTCTGCGTTCTTCTCGACACGTGTCCCCCTTACGAAAAAGGGCCGTCTCTCGACGGCCCCTGCATGACGTGGTGGATCGTCAGGGGTTCGAACCCTGGACCTTGGGATTAAGAGTCCCCTGCTCTACCAGCTGAGCTAACGATCCGAAATGGTGGATCGTCAGGGGTTCGAACCCTGGACCTTGGGATTAAGAGTCCCCTGCTCTACCAGCTGAGCTAACGATCCAGATATGCGATTATGGGGTGGGCGAAGGGGCTCGAACCCTCGACCTACGGGACCACAACCCGTCGCTCTTCCAACTGAGCTACGCCCACCATCTTGCGACCTCTAGAGGCAGCTCGACTATTATGCAAAACCCCGCGGGCCGATGCAAGGACTTTTTCTCGCGTCGAGAAGGACGTGTGGAGACGCCGCGTCACGCGCCGGGAGAGAACAGGAGCGCGAGGGCGAGCAGAACGAGAAGGCCGACGCTCGCGACGAGCACGACGGAGAGGCAGCCCAGGCATCCGCCGCCGCAGCCCGCCGGGTCGTCCGGCGAGCCGCCGCCGGGGTCCTCCCCGCGCACGAGCGGGTCGATGCCGTAGTGCGTGAGGGCGCGCTCGGACGTCGACCAGCGGCCGTCCCGATTGAGGTCGAACGGGTTGCCGGCCATGTCAGAGGATCGACTCCATGCCGCGGTCGGTCGAGATGCGCATGCCGCCGAGCTGCTGCTCGACGGCGCTCGAGCCGTCGGGGCGGATCACCGACCGCACGCCGTCGCCGGGGTCGCCGAAGACCAGCGACGCCTCGCCCGTGGCGAGGTCCCAGCGCACGAAGTCGGACTCCTGCTCCTGGTGCGTGCCGTCTGACCCCACGACCGTGCGGATGCCGTCATCCATGGGACACCCCCTAGTCCTCGAGCAGGCCCTCCCAGGTGAGCATCGTCTCGGAGCGCAGGAAGCGCCTGAGCGGGCCCAGGTCGCCCTCCAGGTGGAAGACGTCGAGCGCCGCGTGGTAGGCACCGTGGTTCTGCGCGCGAATCACGATCGGCGGCATGCCCATCGCGAGCAGGACGCCGTTCATGAGCAGGCGCGCCGTGCGTCCGTTGCCGTCGGCGAAGGGATGGATGTCGAAGAGCTTGGCGTGGAGGTAGGCCGCGATGGTGAGCCTGCGCTCGCCCTCCTCGAGGTAGGTGTTCACATCGTCGGCGAGCAGCCCCACCTCGCGCGGGACCTCGGCGGCCGGGATGCCCACGCTCGCCGGTCCGCCCACGTAGTCGCCGAGCTTGAAAGTGCCCGGGCGCTCCCCGGCGAGCAGGCGCCCCTCGTCGTAGGTGCCCATCGTCACGAGCCCCTGAGCCTGGCAGATGAGCTCCTCGGAGAGGCAGGTCCCCTCGACAAGCATGCGCCGGGCCAGGTCCCAGGAGAGCTTGAGGTTGTAGGTCTCCACGAGCAGCTGGACGTCACCGGTGTAGCCCGAGACGCCCCCCGTCTCCACGATCTGCCTCACGGTCTCGTACGTGAGCTCGGAGTTCTCGATCTTCTCGGAGTTGTAGACGTAGTCGGGCACGAACTCCTCAAGCAGCTCCTCGCGGCGCTCGGGCGCCAGCGCGGACCACTTGGCAACGAGCTCGTCGTACTGCGGCTTCAGCGAATCTGCCATGGGACACCTCCTGTCCTCGGCCTGTTGGGGGCATTGTAGCGCCGAGGGATACCGGGTGCGCCGCGCCGTCCGTCAGAGGCGCAGACGCTTCGGCAGAGGGACGCGCGAAGGGCCCGGTCAGTCCGCGACCTCTATCTCGCCCACGATGCGCCGCAGGTAACCGGGCAGCGTCTCGTAACTCTGTCCGTAGAGGTCGAGAAGCGCCTTCACGCGGTGGCGGTCCACAGGCGCGCGCCGGCTCTCGCGCAGCAGCGCCTCGGCCTCGCCTGCGAGCTGCTCCTCGGCGAGGCTCCCCCACGCCGCCCACTCGGGCATGTTGTTCATACGGCCCCTCCGTCCTTCTCGCCTAGCAATAGAAACGGGCAGAACCGAAGTACGACTGCCAGAGCTCAACGATCTCCGAACTGCGCGCCTCAATGACACGCATGATGTTCCGCAGGGTTTTGGGAGGGATCATAGAATTGTTGTTGCACAGGTAGGCCTTGCCGGCCCTCGTAATCCAGACCTTCGTAGCGTTTGCCGTTGGTGCGCCCTCTGCCACATGAACATGCACGGGCTCGAGCGGATCGTTCTCATTTGTCCAGAAGTAAACCCAGTACGAGCCAATCCTAAAAACCTGAGGCATGCTCGAACCCCCCGTCGGCCGCAAACTCGAGAATCAAGTGCGCGGTCGAAGAGATGACATCCTTGATATGGGCGAGTTCCTCATCGGAGAAGCCGTAAGGGTCTTCCCACGTATAGTCGGGAAGATAGCAGGTGACGTGATGAAAGCAATCCTTGGCGTCGGGCTTCTCGACGCAGACCTTAACGCGCCCGTCGGGCAGGGTTTCCGAGTGTACAATCTCCGTCCCATCGTTCAAGGTCATGAACGGATACATCATGGTGGTCACCTCCTTAGCGCGGACCTCCCTGATTGTATACCCCAAAGTCGCTACAGCAGCCCCCTGAGGTCGCCGCGGTCGCGGCCCTCCTCGAGCAGGTGGCGGAAGACGCGCTCGCCGTGCAGGCCGTCGTGCTCGAACTCGTTGGTGACCCAGGCGTGGCTCGCGCCCACGCGGGAGAGCGTGTCAAGCTGCAGGCCGGAGTCCACATAGAGGTCATCGAAGTAGACGGCCGCCTGGAGCGGGATCTCGTTTGCCGCGAGCCGCGCCTCGTCGTAGAGCCGCCCGAAGCTCGTGTCGCGCATGAGCTCCCCCATCGCACCCGCGAACGGCGCCAGCTCCGGCATCTCCACGAACATCCACGGGAAGCACGCCTCGCCGGTGAGCATGAGCGGCCGGGCGTCCGGCGAGAACTCAGGGCGACCTGCCCACGCGCGCTCCGCGGCCCACGCGATCGGCCGGGCCAGCTCGCCGTCAGCGTAGATGAGCTCCTGGAGCACCCAGTAGAGCGGGTTCGAGACCACGTTGGTGGCTTCCCACGCCCCGGCGAGAAACGCCGGCGAGACCTCGACCTTCTCGGCGTTGCCGCCCGCCGCGGCGAGGGCTGCCTCCGCAGAACCGTCACCAGCCGAGAAGGCGAGGTCGAGGAGATTGTGCAGCCGCTCGTGGCCCGGCTTCATGCCAAGGCCCTGCCCCAGTGACTGCAGGCGCCTCAGAGAGAGCGGCGAGCCGTCCGGCAGGCGCACGTCGCCGGCAGCGACGCGATCCGCAACCAGGGCGAGGCGGCGCTCGTCGTCAGGGTAGCGCTCGTAGAGGAGGTTCGTCTTGTCGACCATGCGCGGGAACGTGCGCGCGTAGACCTCGTCCGCGCTCGCCGGGACGTGCGGGATGCCGCCGCAGGTGAAACTCGTCGCAACCGCACCCGGGAACGTTGAGAGGTAGGCGAGCGTGAGAAAGCCCCCGTAGCTCTGTCCGAGCGTGAGCCAGCGCGCGCCGCCGAGCTCGGCAAGACGCAGGTACTCGAAGTCGCGTACGATCGAGTCCGCGAGAAAGCGCTTGAGGTAGCGCGCCTGGGCCGCCGCGTCGCCCTCGCGTGCGATCGTGGCGCCGTCCACGCGAGAGGAGCGTCCGGTGCCGCGCTGGTCGGGCAGGATCACGCGGAAGTGGCGCACGGCCTCGGCAATCCAGCCGTCACTTGTGGGCGAGGTGAGACGAGGGCCGGCGCCACCCGGGCCGCCCTGAAGGAAGACCAGGTACGGGAGGTCGTTGCCCACGTTCTCCGGCGAGCACACTACGCGGTAGAAGAGCCGCAGGCTGCGGCCCTCGAAGGCGGGGTCGCACCTCTCGGCAGCCGACGCCTCCGCCAGCGCCGAGGCGGGAGCACCTGCCACGCCGGCCAGTCGCGCCGGCGAGATGCCTCGCCAGTCGAGCGGGACGTCGATCGCGTGATCCTCCACCGCAAGGCCGGGCAGGTGGTAGCTTGCGAGAAGTGCCATGGGAGCTCCCCTTCGCAACAAGGCGGTCGATGCGGTCTCGCCCGTCCCTAGACCAGATACTCCGCGATCTGCACGGCGTTGGTGGCCGCGCCCTTGCGGATCTGGTCGCCGCAGCACCAGAACGTGAGCGCGCTCACGCCCTCGGGCGCGGAGAGGTCGCGACGGATGCGGCCGACGAAGATGAGGTCCTGGTCGGAGGTCTCGAGCGGCATGGGATAGCGTCCCGCCGCGGGGTCGTCGACCACCCTCACGCCCGGCGCCGCCTCAAGCGCGGCACGCGCCTCCTCCACCGTGATCGGACGCTCGAACTCGGCGGTGATGGACTCGGAGTGCGAGCGCACCACGGGCACGCGCACGCAGGTGCAGTTAACGCGCAGCTCGGGAAGGTGCATGATCTTGCGCCCCTCGTTGAGCATCTTCATCTCCTCGGAGGTGTAGC
>CAUGFC010000068.1 GCA_959598545.1 uncultured Olsenella sp.
TAGCGCTTGCGCTTCTTGAGCTTGAAGACGAGGACCTTCTCGCCCTTGAACTGCTCGACGACCTCGGCGGTGACCTTCTTGCCCTCGAGGGGAGCAGAGCCAACGATGGTCTTGGTGCCGTCGTTCACGAGAAGGACGGGCAGCTCGACCTTGTCGCCAGGCTGCGCGTCGAGCTTCTCGACGTCGATGACGTCACCCTCGGCAACCTTATACTGCTTGCCACCAGTTGCTACGATTGCGTACATGTGCGAAACCCTTCATTGCTGGCTGAATGCAACAGTTGCTTATATTACTAGCCTGCCCCGGACCCGTCAACAAATAGTTGCCGTGACCTGCGGATACCGTAAGGGAAAAGACGGCATCCCAGCTCGCGCCGGCACAGTGCGACCTGAATCAGGATAATGGTGCGCGGGCCTCGGTGTCGAAGGGTCCGAAAGGTTCCACAATTCGCCCACTTTCCTCGTGGCCCTGGCGCACCCGCCTGACGCGCGGCGCGTCAGGGGCCGGACGGCCCATCTCGGAGAACGCGGCGTCGAGAAGGACCTGGGGCCGCAGGGCCCCTCCCGCCCCGGAACGCGTGTCGAGTCGCATCGTGAGGACGCCGTCGCCCTCCCCCACCTGGAAGCCGAGGAGCGTTCTCGAGAGGTCGACGACCTTCTCCTTCTCCCCTCGCAGGTAGCGGACCTCACCATGGCGCCAGACGGACTCGATGGCGTCCGAGAGCTCGTCGACCGGGCATGCGGGCCCGAGCTCGACGGACCACTGGGCGCGGTCGAGCCACGCCTCAAGCGCGGGCATCCGTCCGTCCACGTAGGCCGCGCGATAGGGCGCGAGCGCGGGGGGCGTGGCCGCGCGGAGGGCCGCGAGCGCCTCGTCGGCGTCGACACGCCTGGTCAGGCGCAGGTCGAAGAGCTCGCAGGCCGAGGATGCGCCCACGGGCAGCGCGCTCGAGAACTGGATGCGCATGCGGCGGGCGAAGCCGTTGCCGATCGAGAACGGGAGCCCCGAGCGGCGCACGCAGCGCTCGACGGTGGAAATGAGGTCAAGGTGGCCCAGGTACGCGAGTCGGCGGTCCTTGACGTAGGCCACCCGGAGACGGGCGAGCTCCGCCTTGGTGGGTAGGTCCTGGGGTCGTTCGGAGACGGGCTGACGCTGCAGTCTGCTCATGCGCGGACCCCCTGTATCACGTTGTGGACGCCGAGCGTCGGGCAGACGCCGCAGCCCGTGCAGCTCTCCCTCGTGCAGTCGGGCGTGGTGACCTCCTCGCGCGCGCGGAGCCACTCTCGCTGGAGATACCCCTTGTCGACGCCGGGAGAGGTGTGCTCCCACGGCAGGCGCGCGGAGAGCGGAAACTCCTCGCAGGCGACCTCGGCGAGGTCGAGGCCGCACGCGGCGGCCGCCTCCTGCCAGAGGTCGAAGCGGAACTCGCTCGTCCAGGCGTCGAAGCGGCAGCCTCGCCTCCAGGCCTCGCGCACCAGGTCGAAGCCCGCACGGCCCATCTTGGAGAGCGCCCCCTCCACGAGCGAGACGTCGGCGTCATGGTACGAGACGCGGATGGCTCGGTCGCGCACCTCATGGAGCAGCAGCTGCTGGCGGCGACGCACCTCGTCGGGATCGAGCTGACCCGCCCACTGGAACGCCGTGAACGCCTTGGGCACGAGCACCGCGACGGAGATGGAGACCGAGACCCCGCTCTTGACGCCCCGGCCGACCACCTCCCGCCCGATCTCGAGCACGCGCTCGGCCATTCGCGCGATGCCCACGACGTCCTCGTCCGTCTCGGTCGGGAGTCCCATCATGAAGTAGAGCTTGCATCGGCGCCACCCGGCCTCGAACGCGTTTCTCGCGGCGCGCTCCAGGTCATCCTCGGTGACGTTCTTGTTGATCACGTCGCGCAGCCGCTGGCTGCCAGCCTCGGGCGCGAAGGTGAGCCCGCCGCGACGCGCGCCGGCCACGGCGGCCGCCATCTCGACGCCGAACGCGTCAAGGCGCTGCGAGGGGATGGAGACGCGGACGCCGCGACCGGCGAGGCGCTCGTTCAGGCCGGCGAGGATCTCCGCGCACTGCGAGTGGTCGGTGGTGGAGAGCGAGGAGAGCGATATCTCGTTGTGGCCGCTCGCCTCGAGCCCCTCGACGCCACCGGCGACGACCTGCTCGGCGGGGCGCTCGCGGACCGGGCGGTACGTCATGCCCGCCTGGCAGAAGCGGCACCCGCGCGCGCAGCCGCGCAGCACCTCGAGCGACAGGCGGTCCTGCACGATGCCGGCGTAGGGGACGATGCGCTGGGCGACGGCCGGCGTCGCGGCGAAGTCGTTCACGCAGCGCTTGAGCACGACCTCGGGGACGTCCTCCCCGGGGCGCGGCACGGCGTAGCCCCAGCGCGTGGAGGTCTCGTCCGTGCGCGTCTCGTAGAGCGAGGGAACGTAGGTCCCGGGCACGCGGGCGAGGCGCCTCAGGAGCTCGGCGCGGGAGACGCCTTCCGAGCGCGCGTCGCGTATGCACGCGCAGACCTCGACGATCGACTCCTCTCCGTCACCCAGCAGCACGGCGTCGAAGACGGCGGCGAGCGGCTCGCAGTTCCAGGCGGAGGGCCCGCCGGCGAGGATGACCGGGTCGTCCTCGTCGCGCTCGGACGAGGTGAGGGCGATGCCGGCAAGATCCAGCGTCTCGAGGACGTTGGTGGCGATCAGCTCGTGCGCGAGCGTGAAGCCGATCGCGTCGAACGACGAGAGCGGGGCCGAGCCCTCGAGCGAGAGCAGCGGCACCCCCCGCTCGCGCATGAGGGCGGAGAGGTCCTTCCAGGGAAGGTAGCACCGCTCGCAGCTCATGCCCTCCTGGGCGTTCACCTGGTTGTAGAGGATCGAGACGCCCAGGTTGGGCTGACCGACCTCGTAGACGTCGGCGTAGACCATGCAGAGGTGGAAGGGGCCGTCCTGCTCCTCGCAGGCGCCCCACTCGTGGTCGATGTAGCGGGCCGGGTGCTCGACGTACGCAAGCAGCGGCTCCATCAAATGGAAGAGGTTCTCGCGCGACGTCCTCATGCGTCCGTCCCCCCGATGGTGACGTAGCCGGCGTCCTGGTCGGCCGGCGTGTCGAGAAGGACCTGCTGGCGCGGCTCCGTCGGCTCGGCGTCGTCACGTCGGGACGTCACGCCGGCCCCGGACTCGAAGCGCAGCCTGAGGGCGGCGCCGGTCACAAGGGTGCCGCCGTAGGCGACCCCGACGCGCGCCAGGGTTCCGAGGCCGGGGATCAGCGAGACGAGCGTGCGGGCGAGGGCGCGCCACGCGAGGCCTCCGCCGACGACGCCCGCGAGCTCCAGGGCCCGGGCGGGCTCGAGCGCGCGGCCGTGCGCCGCGGCGATGTCGAGGGCGAGCTTGGCCTGGTTGGCCGTCATGAGCGGGAGGTCAGAACCGGGGACCAGGCGCACGAGGCCGACCACCGCGTTCTCCAGGGCGCAGCGCGAGACGAGCAGGTCGCTCACCGCACGGCGGCAGAACGGGAGGTTCGCGGCGAGGGCGAGGGGCTTGTCGGTGGCCGCGGCCAGCCAGGTCGCGAGCTTGTCGGCGAGCGCCTGCGCGCTCGACGCGGCGACGACGTCAATGAGGGCGGCGGTCCGCTCGGCGAGCTCGAGGCGCGGCGCCTCGAGCGCGCCCTCGACGACGAGGGCGAGGGGCACCCCCGCGCCGACGTAGGCGCGCAGCGGATCGGTCGGCGAGTTCGGGGCCGTCAGCGCGACGGCAGCGTCCACGGCGTCGGAGCCGGGTCGGGCGTCGGCGAGCGGGAGCACCCTGACCTCGACGTTCGCCCGCTCGGGCATGAGGAGGTCGCGCGCGGCGCGCACGAGGGGGCTCGGCGCGCCGGGATCGACGAGCACGTGCAGGCAGGCACGCTCGTCCCTGCCCCTGAGCGAGGCGCGCCCCGACGACACCACGTCAGCGACGCGCCCGACCGACCACGATCTCCCGCCCATCGACTCTCCCCTCCCCAAGCGCCTAGGCGCTCTTCTGGCGATGCCGCCAGACCGACTGCACGATACCGACGGAAACGAGCTGGACCACCATCGACGACGAGCCGTAGCTCACGAACGGCAGCGGAATGCCCGTGATGGGCATGATGCCGAGACACATGCCCACGTTCTCGAGAATCTGGAACGTCCACATGGCGACGCACCCCACGAGCACGAGGCGCGAGAAGAAGCCCTCGGTCCGCATGGCGAGAAGGACCGTGGAGAGGATCATCCAGGCATAGAGCCCGAGCAGGACGAGGGAGCCCACGAAGCCGAACTGCTCGGCGAAGAGCGAGAAGACGAAGTCGGTCTGCGCCTCGGGGACGAAGCCGTTCAGAGCCTGCGTGGCGTTGCCGAAGCCCTTTCCGAAGAGGCCGCCCGACCCGACGGCGATCATGGCCTGGCGCAGGTTATAGCCGTTGTTGGTCGGATCGACGTCCGGGTCGATGAAGACGATGAGTCGATTGAGCTGGTATTCCTTGAGGATGTGCGGGAGGCCGTCGATCATCGAGGTGACGACGACGAGCGTCGCCACGCCCACGATGAGCGCGATCGTGGCGAGCACCCAGGTGCGGGGGGCGCCGCTCACGATGATGACGACGGCGCCGATGAAGAAGATGACGAGGCCGGTTCCCAGGTCGAGGGACATGATGAGCAGCAGCGGGACGAGCAGCGTGCCGCAGAGCTTGGCGTAGTCCCGGAAGGTCTCGATCTTCCCGTTGTACTGCGCGCAGGCAGACGCCATGAGGAAGATGACGACGATCTTCGAGGGCTCGGAGGGCTGGAACCGCAGCGGGCCGAGCTTCACCCAGCCCATCATGCCGTTCACCTCGACGCCGAGGCCCGGCACCCTCGGGAGCACCATGAGGACGCAGGCGAGCACGAAGAGGGCCGTCGTCATGTTGGAGAGGGCGCGCACGTCGTAGCGCCAGACGGCGACCGCCACGACGATTCCGAGCGCGACGCCCACAAGATGGCTCCTGAAGCTCGCCTCGGGAATCGAGAGCGAGGCGGAGTAGATGGTCAGGATGCCTATGAGGACGACGAGCAGCGCGGGTATGAGCTGCATCAGATAGAGCTTCTCGAGGGGCCCGCGGCCGCCGCCGACCCTTCCCCGGCGGGCGTGAGCCGAGCCCTTGGGCACGGAGGCCGTGCCCCCTATCATGCTGAGGTCAGGCATGCGACTCCTCCCTAGTCCCCGACCGAAGACTCTTCCGAGGACGTGTCCGGCTCTCCGTAGATCGCCCCGAGGGCGTCACGGCAGACGTACATCGCCGACGAGGCGCCCCAGCTGCCGCCGTCGACGTTGGAGAACACGACGTACTTGGGGTCGTCGGCCGGGGCGTAGCAGCCGAACCAGCAGGCGTTGCGGTTCGTGGCGGCCTGCTCGGCCGTTCCGGTCTTGCCGGCGACGGGAACGCTCAGGTTCGTCCAGTGGGAGGCCTGCGAGTCGGCCTCCTCGTAGATGACGCCCGACATGCCGCTCTCGACGAGCTCGCGATAGGCGGGGTCCTCCTCGACGTCGAGAATCTTCTCGGGCTTGTACTCGGACACGAACCCGTCGCCCATCTTGGAGCGGATGCCGCGGAGGACGTGCGGGCGATACGCGGGCCCCCGATTGGCGATGCTGCAGTAGGTGAGCGCCATCTGCAGGCAGGTCGAGAGGATGTCGCCCTGGCCGATGGCGATGTTGCAGTTGTCGCCGCCCTTCCAGGCGCTGTCCTCTGCGGAGTATCCCAAGTCGGTGTAGTAGCTCTCCTTCCAGGCTGCGTCGGGCACCCTCCCGGCCTCCTCGCCCCCGATGTCGATGCCCGTCACGGAGCCCATGCCGTACTCCCGGAAGGTCTGCTGCATGCCCTCGGGGTTGTCGCTGTAGAAGAATCCCTTGCCGATCTCGTAGAAGACGACGTCGCAGGAGTAGACGATGCCCTCGCGCAGGTTCATGCCGCCGTGCCCGGTCTCGAGGTGGCACTTCATGATCGTGTCGTCCGTCGACTTGCCCGACCAGGACCACCAGCCGTTGCAGACCCAGGTGGACTCCGGGGTGGCGATGCCGTTGTCGAGCGCCGCGAAGGAGGTGAGCGGCTTGATGACGGAGCCCGAGGCGTACTGTCCCGATATGGCGCGGTTCATGAGGGGGTAGTTCGCCTTCTCGTCGGAGAGCGCGCTCCAGTCGGACTGGGAGATGCCGCCAACGAACATGTTGGGCGAAAAGGTCGGGTAGCTCGCCATGGCGAGGACCTCGCCGTTGGTGCAGTCAAGCACGACGGCGCTCCCGCCGACGCAGTCGTTTCCCTGGTCGCGCTGACTCTTGACGACCGAGGCGAGCGACTTCTCCACGGCGTCCTGCAGGGGCACGTCGATGGTGAGCTCGACGTCCGATCCGCTCTCGGGCTCGATGGAGGTGGAGTATCCCAGCACGTCGCCCGCCGCGTCGACGAAGACGACCTGCTCGCCCCGCTCGCCCGCCAGGGCACGCTCGTAGGCGAGCTCGACGCCGGCCTGGCCGACAACGTCGCCCGAGCGGTAGGTGACGGAGCCGTCCTCGGCAATCTCGTTCTCTTTGAGCTGGTCCTCGGTCACGGTGCCGACATATCCGACGACGTGGGCGGCGAGCGAGCCGTATGGATAGGAGCGCTGGGTGCGCTGCTGGATGGAAACGCCGGGGAACACGTCGGGGTGCTCCCCGACATAGGCAACGACGCGGCGAGAAACGTCCACTGACACGGTGCGCGGGCTCTGGTAGCCCTCGGTGGTGTCCTGCAGCTTGCGCCGGACCGCCTGGGCAGGCATGCCCACGAGGTTGGCGATGAGCTGGACCTCGATGGCGTCGTCAACCACGCCGCCCTCGGCGACGAGGGTCAGGCTCGGTCGGTTGGTGACGAGCTCGATCCCGTTGCGGTCGAGGATGCGGCCACGAGGCGCCTGGGTGAAGATCGTGCTGCGTCGGTTGCTCTCGGCCTGCTCGGCATACTCCTCGGAGGAGACGAGCTGCATGGACCAGAGGCGACCCACGAGCACGGTGAAGGCCGCCCCGACGGCAACCGCCAGACCCACGAGCCTGGAGGACGCGGTCTTCTCGGTGGACGAGTCGGAGCCGCCCGACGCGCGCGGCGCGGCACCCCCGATGTCGAAGGTGAAGTTCGCCTCGCCCCTGCCGAAGACGAGAAAGACGACGATGAGGACGGCGGCAAGGGCGACACAGAGAAGGACTATGAGGAGGGTGACGTCCATGCAGCCCCTACAACCCCTTTCCCGAGAGGTGGGAGCCCCTGCGCGAGAGCCCGAGACCAGATCCGGCGGCCCTCACGCGCGAGAGGTAGTAGGCGAACGGAACGAAGGCCACGATCGTGAGGAGCGCCGTGGGGAGCGCCCTCAGGAACACGGCGTCGACGAAGGAGGACGTCGCGCCGGTGAGGAGCATGGCGAGATGGTACACGAGCGAGACGGCTGCGGCAGCGACGGAGAAGCGCGCCATCGCGGAGCCGAGGTCCCCGGCGCCCCGACCGGCGCCCTCGAGGCCGAGCGCGAACGCGGCGAGCGTGAGGCAGAAGGCCATGAGACCGATGGGGCCGGTCGTGCACAGGTCGAAGACGAGCCCGGACAGGAACCCCGCGAGCACGGGATGCCGGGAGCTCGAGAAGAGGACGATGCTTCCGACGAGGACGAGCCCGAAGTTCGCACGCCCGTTCCCGAGACCGACGTTGGGGGCGAGCGCGAGCTGGAGCACGAGGCAGACGACGGCGAGCGCCACCGTCGTGCGGACCTCACGGTTTCTGTCTACGACCTGCATGCAGCCCCCTACTCGTCCGAACCCGCGTCGTCGTCCTCGGCGGAGCGGGAGCCCTCCTGGGCGTCGGCCTCGGCGATGTCCTCGGCCGTGGCGCGCTGCTCGTCGGTCAGCGAGGTTATGACGAGAACCTCCTCGGTGGCCCACGGATCGGCGTACAGGTCGACCACTATGTCGAGATAGAGGCCGGAGGGGTCGCCGGAGACGCTGGCGACCTCGCCGATGGGAAGCCCCTTCGGGAAGACCCCTCCGAGACCGCTCGTCACGATCACCGAGCCGACCTCGACGTCCTGGTTCGTGCTCACGAGCTCGAGCGTGACCTCGCCCGAGGCCGACCCGTTGAGCATCCCCTGCGCGCGCGTCGACTGCACCATCGCAGAGATCGAGGACGACTCGTCGGTGAGCAGCCTCACCGTCGAGGTGGTGGCACTGCAGGAGACGATCTGCCCGACGACGCCGCTCGCGCTCGTGACGGGCATGCCCGGGGTCAGGCCGGCGGCCGACCCCTTGTCGAGCGTGACGGTCGCGCTCCACGAGTCGGTCGAGCCGGATATGACGTGGGCGGCCGTGGAGCGAAGGTCGTTGCTGTCCTGGAGGTCGAGCAGGCCCTGGAGGCGCTCGGCGGAGGAGGCGCGCTCCTCGAGTTCGGCGTTTCGCGCCTGAAGCTCGCTGACCTGGGCCTCGAGTTCGGTGAGCGTTGCCTGGTCGGCGGTCAGGTTCGCGAAGACGTTGCCAAGGCCGCGCAGGGGCGACGAGACGGCGGCGCCGAGATAGGTGACGGGCATCGTCACGGTCTGGAACACGCCGCGGACCGCCGCGAGCGGACCGGAGCCGCCGGACTGGCAGCTCCACGTGAAGAGCGCGACGGAGACGACGAGACATGCGACGAGCTCGCGAAGACCTGCTGACTGCTTGGGAGTCCCCAAGGTCGGTGCCGCCCCCCGACCCCTCGAAGCAAGCGGCACGCTACTGCCCCGTGCTCTGGACGAAGCCGCCCGAGAGCGCGTTGGCCTCGAGAACCTTGGCGCAGCCGTTCACGACGTTCTCGAGGGCGGTGGGGCTCACGTTCACGGGAACGCCCGTCTCCTCGCGAAGACGCTGGTCCAGGCCGCGGAGCAGGCCGCCGCCGCCCGTGAGCAGGATGCCGTAGTACATGAGGTCCGAGGCGAGGTCCGGCGGGGTGACGTCGAGCGCGTCCTTGACGGCCTTGGTCACCTCGTCGAGGGGGCGGTCGAGGGCGCGGCGGATCTCCTCGCTCTCGATGCGGACCGTCTTGGGCAGGCCGCTCATGACGTCGCGACCGTTGACCTCCACGTCGAGCTCCTCGGCGAGCGGCGCCGCGGAGCCGACCTTGATCTTGATGTCCTCGGCCGTGCGCTCGCCGATCGAGAGGTTGTACGCGTCACGGACGTGCTGAAGGATCGTCTGGTCGAACTCGTCGCCAGCCGTTCGGATGGACTGAGAGACGACGATGCCGCCCATGGAGATGACGGCGACCTCCGTCGTGCCGCCGCCGATGTCGACCACCATGGAGCCGGTCGGGTCCTCGATGGGCAGGTCGGCGCCTATGGCGGCCGCCATAGGCTCCTCGATGAGGTAGGCCTGGCGGGCGCCGGCCTGGATGGTCGCCTCGAAGACGGCGCGCTTCTCGACCGAGGTCACGCCGGAGGGGACGCACACGACGACGCGCGGGCGGGGCGACCAGGGATAGCGACGCTCCCTCGCCTTCTCGATGAAGTAGCGGAGCATGACCTCCGTCACGTCGAAGTCGGCGATGACGCCATCCTTCAGCGGGCGCTCGGCGATGATCGAGCCCGGGGTGCGCCCGATCATGCGCTTGGCGTCGGCGCCGACGGCGAGCACGCGGCTCTCGCTCTTGTCGATTGCCACGACCGAGGGCTCGTTGATCACGATGCCCTCGCCGCGCACGGCGACGAGCGTGTTCGCGGTGCCCAGGTCGATGGCCAGGTCGCCGCCGTACTCGCCGAAGAGTGTGTCAATGATGGACATGGGCGCTTCCTACTCGCTCGCGGTGTCGGAGCCGTCGTCGGTGCTCGTCGTCTCTGCGTCGGTCTCGGCGCCGGACCCAGCGGAGGGAGACGAATCCTCGGAGAGGTACGCGGTGGAGACGGAGCTCACCTTCCAGCCGATGCCGTCGCGCACCATCTCGATGACGTAGTCCTGCTGTCCGCCCGAGGAGAGGGTGGCCGTGAGGTACACGGTGGACTCGGTCATGGAGCGGTCGATCCCCGTGACGTCGACCTCGGCGCCGGACGGGATGAGGTCGGCCCACTCCTGGATCTGCGTGGTGGAGGTGCCGGGGACGACGTAGGAGGAGAGGTCGCTGCCCTGCGTCTTGGCGTCGAAGAGCTGCTCGGCCACGGACTGCTGCGTGGGCCAGCCGAAGCCCTGGGTGAAGGCGAAGACGCC
>CAUGFC010000069.1 GCA_959598545.1 uncultured Olsenella sp.
CATCGCCGCAGCGGTCTACTTCGGGATGCTCGACACGTCCTGGCTCCCCGCCTAGAGAGGCGGTTTGCCATGTCGCTTCAGATCCCAATCCAAAAGGACATCGGGGAATACGAAGAGAAGGTCATAGGCAAGATGAGCTTTCGGACCCTCGTCTGCGTCGCAGGCGGGTTCGGCTCTGCCATCGCCGTCGCCTGCGGATGCTGGTTTCTGCTCGGCGTGGAGCCATCCAACGCGGCGTTTCCCGTGATGTGCGCATCGCTTCCATTCTGGCTCGCCGGCTTCTGGCGGCCGTACGGCATAAAGGCCGAGAAGTTCGCGCCATTGCTCGCAGCTCACCATATCAATGACCAGCACCTTCTCTACATAAGCCCCAAAGACGAATCACTGAGCGCACCGATTCCCGGAAAGCCTTCGCACAAGGCCCGCAGGAGCGCGCGCAAGAAAGGAGCAGAGGCCGATGAGCCAACAAAGCGAACAGAGGACTAGGCGAAAGGACAAGAGAAGGGCCAAGGAGCTTGAGCGGGCGAAAAGAGAGCGCCTAGCCAAGAACAGGGCATCGAACAGGTCGAGCATATTGGGCCTCATCTTCGGGAAGAGCACAAAGACCGACCGCTCCAAGAAGGAGCACGAGGAGAAGGTTGAGCGCCAGAAGAAGCAGCGCGCACAGGCCAAGGACGTCTCCTCCTACATCGGCTACAACGCCATGTACAAAGACGGCATCGCGCAGGTCGAGAAAGGACTCTTCTCGCAGACCATCGAGTTCTCTGACATCAGCTACCAGTCCGCGAGGAAGGAGAGCCAGGAGAACATCTTCTCGGTGCTCTCGTCTCTGTACAACTACTTCGGGGCTGACTCGTCATTCCAGCTCACCATATCGAACGTGCCCATCCCGCAGGAGGAGATCGGCAAGAAGCGATTCTTCGATGTGCGCGACGACTCGACCGAGGGATATGCGAGGGAATACAACAGGATCCTCAACGACAAGATGAGGGAGGGCGTCTCGAACCTGACGCGCCATCGCTACCTGACCTACATGGTAGGCGCAGACGACGTGGACTCGGCGGTGCCGAAGCTCTCGCGCATCAAGGGCGACGTCATCGACACGCTCGCCCGCATCCGCTGCGATACCTGGGCGCTCGACGGCGCATCCAGGCTTGAGGCGATCCAGTCGCAGCTGAACCCGGAGAAGCCCTTCACGTTCTCATGGGACAAGGTGAGCCCGGTCTCGAACACGAGGACCAAGGATCTCATCGCGCCATCGCTCATCGATTTCAAGCCGGATGGCAGATCGGACATCTTCAAGGTGGACGAGATGTACGGGAGCGTGCTCTCGGTCCGGTCGTTCGGCTCCATGCTCGAAGACTACTACATCGCGAACATCATCGACCTTCCCATGCCGCTCTCGGTGAACATCCACGTCCAGCCCATACCTCAGTCGGAGGCGCTGGCGCTCGTGAAGCGGCAGCTCGACTGGATGGACAAGGAGATCATCGACGAGCAGATGAGCGCCATGAAGAAGGGCTACGACTACTCGATACTCCCGCCAGAGCTCCGCTACTCGAAAGAGGAGGCAGAGGAGCTGCTCGACTTCCTGCGAAACAAGAACGAGCGCCTGTTCGTCTACACGGGCCTCATCTACACCTATGCGAAGACCGTAGACGAGCTCGAACGGCAAATCGACCAGATCGTCTCGATCGCACAGGGAAACTCCATCGGCGTCGAGCCGCTCTACTACCGGCAGAAGCAGGCGCTCAATTCGGTTCTCCCGCTCGGGGCGAACCATGTGGAAGTGAGCAGGTACCTCACCACAGGGCAGATCGCCATGCAGATGCCTTTCGCATCATTGGAGCTCAACCAGGAGGGCGGCGGCTACTACGGGCAATCCAAGCAGTCGGGCAACCTGGTCATCTGCAACCGCAAGAAGCTCGCAAGCCCCATGGGGTTCGTCTGCGGCAAGCCGGGAAGCGGGAAGTCGTTTTCGGTCAAGCGCGAGATAACCAACACCGTTCTCGCCTATCCGGAAGACGAGATCATCATCTTCGACCCTGCGGGAGAGTACGGCAACCTCATTGACGCCCTCGGCGGCAAGAACGTCCGGCTCGCGCCCGACGCCGACACCTGCCTCAACCCCTTCGACCTCTCTGATGTCGAGTCGAGGGCAGATGCCGCACAGCTTGCGTTCAAGATAGACGCGTTCCTGGCGCTCTCCTCGGCGATGATGGCAGAGAGCTCCGAGGGCCTTCCCGAAGCCGACAAGTCGATCATCACGCGCTGCGTCGAGGCGGCGTACGCGAGAAGCGCTGACGAGGGCCGACCTCCCGTGCTCTCCGACTTCCACGAGCTTCTGCTCGACCAGCCGGAGGCCGAGGCGAGGGAGATAGCCCTTCGATACGAGCGATACGTCACAGGAGCGCTGTCGTTCTTCAACAACCAGAGCAACGTCGGCTTCAACAACCGCATCACCAACATAGACCTTCACGACCTCTCGACGAACATGCGCGTGTTCGGCATGCTCACCGCCCTTGAGATGGTCAGGAACCGGATGTACGAGAACTTCGAGCGCGGCGTCACCACCTGGCTCTACATAGACGAAGTCCAATCCCTCTTCGGCCACCCCACCATAATCGATTACTTCGCCAAGTTCTGGGCTGAAGGGCGAAAGTTCAACCTGATCTGCACCGGCATATCGCAGAACACCTCGCACATGCTCTCCAACGGGCGCGCGAGGACGATGGTGCTCAACTCCGACTTCGTGCTCCTGCACAAGCAGGCGAGCCAGGATCTCGCCTCGTGGAGCGAGATGCTGACGCTCTCCGCTGCAGAGCGCGCCTACATAGACGAATCCATCAAGGCAGGCGAAGGGCTCCTCATCGCAGGGGGCGCGCGAGTACCCATCAGGGACGATTTCCCGAAGGGTGCGCTCTACGACCTTTGGAACACCAAGCCGGAGGAGATCGCCCAGATCAAGCGCGCCAAAGCGTTCTCTGCCAACAAGAACAAGAAGGGCTAGAGGATGCCTTCGAGCGGCAAGACAGAAAGCAGCATGGCCCAGCTCGTGTCGGCAGACAAGAAGACCGTCGTCTCTGAGGGCGTGGTCAAGCAGGACGCAGAGCAGAGCATCTCGACGCTCGGCGAAAAGCAGAGCGCCATCAAGAAGGCGACCTCCGTCAAGATCGCATCTGACCAAGGCCGCACAAAAGCCTCCCGCAGAGCCCAGGATTCGCAAGGCGCTGAAAAAGGGCTCGGAACGGACGTGCCTGGCGCGGGGGCAGAGGAGAAGGCACCGCTCAAGGCGAGGCGGATCCTGGCGAGCCAAGCCGCGTACGAACTCGACAAGTCAGACGAGCTTGAGGGCACTGCCGACATCTACGAGATCGCAAATGCGGCCAATCGGGCGATCGAGAGGCATCGTTCTAAGGACAGGGGAGCTGCCAGCAAGGCCAATAAGGGCGGCGCGGCTAGCTCGAAGAAGAAAGCAAGTGCGCAAGGGGCCAATAAGAAAGATGCTTCCCCCGCCAAGGCCGCACAGCCGCAGAAGGCCACAACAGCTGTGGGATCGCAGGGCGCAAAGGCCACAACCGCAGCCGCGACCGAGACCAAGACCGCAATCGGCGCGATTGGAGGTTCGGGAGCGGCTGCTCTCGGCGGCGTCATCTGTGCAGTCGTGGCGTTCATCTTATGCGCGCTCGTCATCGGCCAGATCGTCTCGGCGCTCTTCGGCTTCTGGCAGAACGAGGCCGACAAGACATCGCTAGAGGGCTTACCTCCCTACATCACCTACGAGATGGTCGAGGAGGCGCTGGCTTGCCAGGAAGAGTACGGACATCCCGCAGGATGCACCATCGCGCAGATCATCTGCGAGTCGGGTCAAGGCGAGACCATGAGCCAGCTCGCTACTCGCGACCACAACCTGTTCGGGATGAAATGGGCATCTTCATTCGCCTCAGCCCCAGAGGTCGCCGGGAAGGCAGGTTGGTCGACGCAAGAGGAGTACACGCCGGGGAATATCACGACTATCACGGCCTACTTCACCGTGTTCAAGGGCGACGTCGAGTGCATCAGGTTCCGAAGCCGGGTGTTCCTGCAGGCATCGCACTACCGAAACAACGCGCTCATCAAGGCGGCAATAGCAGAGCATTCCTCCGACAAGATGGCAGAGGGACTGAAGGATGCCGGGTGGGCGACATCGTCCGCCTACGTCGATTCCCTCAAGTCCGCCATGGACACCTATGGGCTTCGCAGGTTCGACTCCATGAGCGTGGAGGACTTCAAGTCGGGCGGGCTCAATGGAGATGCGATCGTCGCTGCCGCGCAAAGCCAGCTCGGAGTTCCCTACGTCTGGGGAGGAACGACCCCCAACGTCGGGCTCGACTGCTCCGGCCTCACCCAGTACTGCTACTCGCGGGTGGGTATTTCCATTCCGAGGAATAGCGAAGACCAGTACCGAGCGGGCACGAAGGTGCCCGTGTCGCAGGCATCCATCGGGGACGTCCTCTACAGACCGGGGCACGTCGCCATCTACATAGGGGAAGACAGATACATCCACGAGCCCCATACGGGGGCGGCCTGCTCGATTGCGAGCGGTGCGTCAGGGTACTTCACCTGCGCGCTCAAGTTTAGGTAAGGAGAGAAGCAAATGTCCAAGAAGAACAGAGTCGCTCTAGCGGCCGCGATAGCTGCAATGGTCATACTCATCGGGTCGGGCGTCGCCAGGTGCGCGATGACGCCCGCGCCCGAACCGCAGGACACCCAGCCCCAGGAGACAGCCGCCCGTATCTCGGGCAGCGAGCAGTCCGATGCGCCCCAGGGGGCCGAGCGCCCTTCCAACGAGACCCAGAGGGGCGATTGCACAATCGAGAGCCTCGTAGGAACCACCTGGACCGCAGAGGACGATCCCGCATCCACACTCGCGCTCATACAGGGAGCGCTCGTCGAGGGAACGGGGGCCGATACGAAGGTGACCTACTACACCGTCGATGACGAGCAGGCGCAGGATAGCTCGCTAACCTGCATGCTCTCAGCGTCGACGAGCCCGACGGAGGCGGCGAGGCAATCCATCATCAAGTTCACCTACGAAGACGGTCTGCCCGTGAAGGTCGAGTCTGACCTCCTCTCCCATGCCTACGTAATCGCGAAGGGCGATGTCGGGGACATCTCGTTCGCGAACGTCACCAGCCAACTGGAGGAGTCCATGGGGGCCAATGCTGCCGCCATCGAGGCGAGCGTTGCATCGCGCGCCAAGGCGATATCCCCAACGGCCAAGACCGCATCCTGGGACAAAGAGGTGTGGGTCGACTTCGCTGCCAACACGGCGACCACCACCTTCACCCTCGATGACGGCGCGCCCACGATCATCTCCGTCACCCGCACCGCCGATGGTGCCGTAGAGGCGCTCTGATGTCGATGACGAGAGCCTTCCCATTCATATCAGACCATCGCTTCGCATGCGCGTTCCTCGCGACCTTCATCGCGCTTTGCGCGTTCTTCATCCCTGCAGACGTGGCTTGGGCCTCCATCGCCGACGACATCAACGCATGGCTCTGCGGGGTGCTGCGCGACTGGTGCAATTGGATATTCGCCGCACAGACGAACGTCCTCAAATCGATCGGGGTCGGAGGGGTGCTGTCGGCCCCGTTCGATTCGATGCTCACGAGCGCGGGGGACGTGTCGATGTACGACATAGCGCACGGGGTCTGGCAGGTCGCCGTCCTTCCTATAGGTTGCGGCGTGCTGGGGCTCGTCTTCACCCTCAAGCTCATCGAGATATCGCAGCGAGTGGACGGAAACCAATCCTTCCCCGCCCTCAAGGAGGTCGTCTTCCTGCTCGTGTTCTTCGCGGTGTTCCTGTTCCTGATCCAGAACTCGTTCGACCTCATGGGGGCAATCTACGAGGTGGTCGGGCTGGCCATCGACCGAGTCGAGGCGCTCTTCGGCACAGGAGGCGCGCTCGACATAGCCAACGTCTCGATCGTCACGGGCGATGACGACCTCTCTGCGCTGCTGGCATTGCTGCTCGTCGCGGTGATCAGCTGGCTCGTTGTGCTCATCGCATACATCGTGGCGCTCGTCGTCTGCTGGGCACGCGCGATCCAGCTCTACATCATGGCCGCCCTCTCGCCGATCCCGCTCGCGTTCCTCGGGTTCGAGACAACTCGACAGATCGGGCTCGGCTACCTCAAGAGCTTCGGGGCGGTGTGCATCGCAGGGCTCATCATCCTCGTGCTGCTCATCAGCTTCCCCATCGTGCTCGGCGGCATCGTCGCCGTGAACCCCGGGACGGGAACACCGGTCGATGCGGTCGCAAACGGCCTCACCTACGCGCTCCAATACCTGGCCATGTGTATCCTGCTCGTGCTCTCACTCGTGAAGAGCGGCGCATGGGCGCGCGACATCGTGAGCGGGTTCTAGCCGCGTGTTGCAGAGAGAGGAGGTGATGCCTATGCGCCCATAGCGAATACGTGATAGCCGTGCGGAATTCCACACAACCATCCGCACTGAATCGAGACGCAAAGGAGCAAAGGAAATGACGGAAAAGAAGAACGTCTACATCACCATGCACAAGTCCTTCGTGAGAGAAGGCATCGAATACCAGGACAGGGAGACCGGAGAGGTAAGGACATTCAACTCCGTGACCCTGCCGAAGGGAACGATGGTGGACGGGCAGGACATGGGCCGATGCCAGTTCAGCCCGCTCTACGTGAACCCCTCGAAGTTCAGGGGCGAGAACTACCGCGACATCCCGCTGCTAGCAGATCGCGAGGTCTGGCTCAGCCGCACCGTCCTCGACGGCGAGGGAAACCCGCAGGTAGGCGATGATGGCAAGCAGGTTCGAGAGACCTTCAAGGTCATGCCGCAGGCGATCAAGCAGGGGCTGGACGAGGGGCGCAAGCAATACCTCGAATCGCTCGACGACAAGGCAAAGGGTGCCAAGGAGGCGGCAAAGAACCAAGAGCACGAGGCCCGCGAGGCCGAGTGCGCCGTTCGATAGGGAGCAGTCGTGAACGATACGCTCAAATCCCCCATATCATCCAAGATCATGAGGTGCATACTCGCCGTTCTCATCGCGGCATCGTCGGCCTTCGCGTGCCTAGGCACGCAAGGGACCGCCGAGGCGGCCGAGACGGCGAACCTCTCCGTCGGGGGCAAGATCAGCTACGGCGGATACAACACCACATGGATGCAGGCCAACGGCGAGATGGCCTATTGCGCAAACCCCAGTGCCTCCACCCCAGGTGAGGGCACTTACACGAAACACGTGCTATCCGCGCCCTCCGGCCGCACCGCCGAATGCATCGCGGATCTGTGGTTCTCCTACGGAAGCCCTGGCTTCGACCGCAGCCTCTGGCCGAGCACGTGGTACGACGGAAGCGCCATGACGGATGCCCGCTATGCGGCGCTCGCGCACATCCTGCTCTCTGACACCTACACGTCGGACGGCAGCTACGCGCTTTACGGCTGCAACGAAGCGTTCAAGAGCTGGGCGCGCGAGCAGGTCATTGGCTTCGGGGCTAATGGCCAGCTCGTGAACGACAACGCGACCGGACGCCAGATCCTGGGCCGTACGGGCGAGGTTCCGAGCAACTTCCAGGCGTTCCAGCTCTACACGGGCGAGGCAACGCAGCTCATACTCTCGTTCAAGTACATTCCCTACGGCAAGATCGACCTCGTGAAGGTCACCGCCAACAAGGAGATGTGCGAGGGCAACCCGCTTTACTCGGTTGAGGGCGCAGTGTACACGGTGTACGCCAACGAGGGCCTCACCAACGTCAAGGGATCCATCACCACCGACAAGGACGGCTGGGGCATCCAAGAGGACCTTGAGCCGGGCAAGTACTGGGTCAAGGAGACCAAGCAGGCCCCTGGCCACGCGCTCGATCCAACCGTATATCCGGTAGAGGTAAGGTCGGATGAGACCACGCGCGTTAACGTCAACATGGTATCAGACATCCCGCAGTCCGACCCCGTGGGCATGCTCGTAGGCAAGGTCGACGCCGACACGGGCGAGAGCGAGCCGCAAGGCGACGCCACGCTCGAAGGCGCTCTCTTCACAGTGCGCTACTACGCGGGCGACTACAGGGATGCGGCATCGGCGGAGGTATCCGGTGCGCCTGCGCGCACCTGGGTGTTCGAGACGAACGCCGACGGCTTCGCCTACCTCTCAGACGAGTACAAGCGCTCGGGCGACCCTCTCTACTACCAGACCAACGGCGACGCGTCCATTCCGCTCGGAACGGTGCTGATCCAGGAGACCCGCGCGCCGCAGGGCTACAACCTCGACGACGGACACGGCGGGGACCCGAAGGTGTTCTGCGTTCGCATCACGCCCGACGGGGCAGTCGGCGAGTCTGTCTACACCTACAACTCGCCCCAGGTGCCCGACACCGTCAAGCGCGGCGACTTCCGCCTCGTGAAGGAAGTGCCCGTGGAGATCTACGACTCTCCCAACGGCGACATGCCCCAGGAGGTCGTGCGCGTGCTCGTTCCCGGCGTGAAGTTCGAGCTCTACAACGACTCGGAGAGCGCCGTGCTCTCGCCTGAGACGGGCAAGCTGCGCCATCACGGTGGATACGAACGGACTTGCGACCACCAAGGACGACAACGCCAGCGTCAACGGCTGGAGCAAGCCCGCGAACTGGACGGGCGCGCTCGCTTACGGCACCTACCGGGTCCACGAGGTTATCCCGCAGGACGTGGCAGATGCCTTCAAGGCGAAGTGGGGAAAGACGCTCCTTCCCGTGGAGGACTGGAAGACGACCATCCGCGAGGAGGGGCAGTACGACCCTCCGCAACTCGTGAACGACCGCATCCCCCAGACCCCTCTCAAGGTGGTCAAGGTGGACGCCGAGACCGGCAAGCAGGTCCCGCTTCCCGTGAGCTTTAAGCTTGAGGACGCGAGCGGTAACCTCGTCACCTACACATCACACTACCCCGTGACCGAGACGATCGACACCTGGACCGCCAACGAGCGCGGCGAGCTCACGCTCCCGATGCTCTTGGAGGAGGGCGACTACACGCTCGTGGAGGTGGAGGCACCCTACGGGTACGTCAAGGAGCTCGAAGGCAAGGCGTTCCACGTGGATGCCGACTACAACGGCTGGGACAATCCTCTCGTGATCGAGTTCGCGAACAGGCCTCAGAAGGCGACCATCACCGTCGCGAAGACCGATTCCCAAACCGGGGATGCGGTCGATGAGTCCGTCTACATCGTGAAGGCTGCGGAGACCATCCAGACGCCCGACGGTACGATCCGCGCCCACGAGGGCGAGATCGTGGCGACGCTCACCACTGGCGAGGACGGCAAGGCGACCACCCCCGAGCTCTACCTTGGTACCTACACGGTTTACGAGGCCAAAGCCAAGGACGGCTTCGCACTGGATGTCGTCGAGAAGACGGTCTCCCTCGAATACACTGGCCAGGATATCGCGGTATACGACCACGAGGAGGCTGTGACAGACGAGCCCACGACGCCCTCGATCAAGAAGGTGGACGCGCTCGACCCCGAGACTCCGGTCACCGGGGCCAAGTTCCACGTATGGAACGATGAGGGCACCTTCGACGAGGAGATGGCGACCGACGATGCCGGCATCATCTCGCTAGCCTATGCGAAGCACGGGACCTACCACATCCA
>CAUGFC010000070.1 GCA_959598545.1 uncultured Olsenella sp.
CGATGCCGCCGAGGACCGCGGCGACGAACGCCTTGGTGCCGAGCATCATGCCCATCGTCGGGTTGGCCTGGGTGTAGGCCATCGCGTAGAGCACGGCACCGATGCCGGCGAGCGCGGAGCCCACGGCGAAGGTGAACGAGATCGTGGAGTTGACGTTGATGCCCATGAGGCGCGCGGCGCCCATGTCCTCGGAGACGGCGCGCATGGCCTTGCCGAGCTTGGTCTTCTGCACGACGAGCGTGAGCGCCACCGTGGCCGCGATGGTCACGAGGACCGTCAGGACCGACGGGAACGACAGCGTGATGCCGGCGACTTGGACGGTCGTGAGGTCGGTGTAGGCGGGGACGACCTTGGCGTCGGCGCCGAAGACGAGCTGCGCGCCGTTCTCGAGGAAGTACGACACGCCGATGGCGGTGATGAGAATCGAGAGCCTCGGCGCGTTTCTGAGCGGCGCGTAGGCCACCTTGTCGATGAGCACGCCCACGAGCGTGCACGCCGCGACCGACAGCACGATCGCGAGCACGGGGGGAAGCCCCAGCTGGGCCATTATCAGCCACGACACGTACGCGCCGACCATGATGATGTCACCATGGGCGAAGTTGAGCAACAGGATGATGCCGTACACCATCGTGTAGCCCAGGGCGACCAGCGCGTAGATGCTGCCGAGCTGCAGGCCGTTGAGCACCTGCGTGATGAACAAGGAAGAGCTCCTCTCGGGTCTGCGCGGGAGAGACCGCGCCTAGCAAAAACGGGGCAAGGCGCGAGGCCTTGCCCCGAGTGGGGCGAGAAGGACGGGACCTACGCCTCGAGGACCTCGAAGGTCTCCTCGGCGCCGTCCTCGGCGAAGGTGATGATCAGCGAGGACTTGACGGGGTCGCCGGTGCCCTCGTAGGAGATGGAGCCGGTGACGCCCTCGACGGTGCCGTCGGCGATGCCGTCGATCACGGCCTGCTTGTAGTCCTCGGAGCCGGGCTCGAGGCCGGCCTCCTCGGCGGCGGCGAGGCCGTTCGCGAGGACCATGGCGGCGTCATAGCCGAGCGCGCAGAAGTTGGTCGGCGTCTCGCCGTACTCGGCCTCGTAGTCGGAGACGAACTTGGTCGCGATCTCGGACTCGTTGGAGGAGCTGAACGCGCAGCAGTAGTAGCAGTCGTGGAGGTCGGCGGCGTCGGCGTAGTTCTCGGACCCGCCGTAGATGCCCGACCAGCCATCGACGCCGAGGAAGACCTTGTCGTAGCCCTGGGCGCGCGCCTGGGTGACGATCATGCCGTCGTCCTGGTAGTAGTTGGGGACGAGGATGGCGTCGGGGTTGGTGCCGATGATGTTGGTGAGCTGAGAGTTGAAGTCGACGTCACCCTCGGCGTAGGACTCCTGCGCGGTGATGGTGATGCCGGCGGCCTCGGCCTCCTCGCAGAAGGCGGCGTTGACGCCCTCGGAGTAGTCGGAGCCGTTGAGGTAGAGCGTCGCGACGCTCTTGTAGCCCTGCTCGACCGCGAAGTTGGCCATGACGCGACCCTGCTCGGGGTCGGTCACGCAGGCACGGAAGTAGTTCTCGCCGTAGGTGACGACGTCGGCCGCGGTGGCGGACGGGGTCACGCAGGGCATGTTGTCGGCCACGGAGGCCTTGGCCACGGCGATGGTCGGGCCGGTGGTGACGTCGCCGACGATGCCGGTCACGCCGTCCTCCTGGACGAGGCGGTTGTAGGCGTTGACGGCCTCGGTGGCGTCGCCCTTCTCGTCGTAGACGACAGGCTCGATCTGCTTGCCGTTGACGCCGCCGTCGGCGTTGAGCTGCTTGAAGTAGAGCTGGGCGCCGTTGAGGCATGCGAGACCGTAGGACGAGTTGTCGCCCGTGTGCGGGCCCATGATGCCGACCTTGATGGCGCCGGAGGCGTCCCCGCCCTCGGCGGACTCGCCGCCGTTGCCGCCGCAGCCCACAAGGCCGAGGCCCATGAGCGTGGCAGCGGTGCCCGTCACGAACTGGCGCCTGGAAACGTTCTCAAACATGTCTCTCTCCTCCCGTTGCTCCCCTTGCGTATCGTGCGGGGAGGTTACGCGAACCAATCTATCCCGTCGGGAGATCGGCCTGGCCCCTGTGGAGAATTTGTTAACGAAGCTGTAGCCCTTTGAGCAGGGAATGGAAACGTTGACCTCAGGCGCGACGACGATCGAGGGCCGCGGAGACCAGGCACCCGACGAGGGCTCCCGCCACCAGCCCGCCCAGGTCGATGAGCACGTCGATGGGCATTCCAGAGCGTCCCGGCACGAAGAGCTGCAGACACTCGTCCACCACGGCGACAAGCGGCACCATCAGCGCCGCGGGAAATGGGGAGCTCCCCCGCTCGAGACGGCGCGCGTGGAGCATCCCGCGAGAGAGCACGCCCAGGACGGCGTACTCGAGGAAGTGGCCCCCCTTGCGCACCACGAGGGACATCGTCGCGAGATCGCTGACGCCCGCCATCTCGAAGAGCGGGCGCAGGACGGAGACCACGAGGTCGCTCTCCATGGCCGACTGGGGTCCGCGGACCAGCGAATGGCCCCATATCACGACCAGCCAGCACGCGAACGCGACGGCCCACCGAAGGTAGGTGGGCCGTCGCGCCGAGTCGTGCGTGGTGGGCTGCGTCACGCCTCAGCCGCCTGAGGCATCGAGAAGTGCTTGCCGCCGCGACCGCCGTGAGAGGGCGCGGTGTCCGCCAGGTGGCGGGAGTTGGGCTGGGTACCCCCCTCGAGTATGCGCAGGAAGCGACGAGGGCTGCGACGGACGGCCGTGGAGGAGTTCTTTGAGAACTCGTCCTCGATCAGGTAGTCCACGTAGGTCTCGGTGTCCACGACCTCGGGGTGCCCGCCCGGGGCCCTGAAGGGGATGAACGAGGTGTCGAGCTCGAGGTTGTCGGGCTCGTCCAGCGAGTCGACGCCGCCGACGCCGTCTATGAAGCCGATCGGGTCCTGCGGGGGCGCGACGGTGGCGATCTTCTCGTCGAGGGACCTCAGGGCGCTCGCCCAGGCGTCGTCCCCGTTCAGGTCCTCGAGCGTGCGGCGCTCGGGATAGGCGCCCTCGTCGACATAGGCCACGCGACTCGAGATGCTCGCGGCCGCGTCCCTGGCGGAGGCGACGAGGCGGTCGCGGTCGCTCGTCGAGAAGTCCGACGGGATCGCCATCTCGTCATGGTCCTCGGCGAAGCCGGAGTCGTGGATGATGGCGTCCTCGCCGACGGCGCTGCGCCACCAGCTCGTCCCGACGTCTCCCACGGAGCCGTCGGCACGGGCTATGACCGGCACGCCCTCCATCATGCTCGCGCCCATCCGCTCGCGCAGCGTCGCGGCGACGCCCTCGGCGCGGCGCGCCATCTTCGCGCGGAACGACGCGCGCCTCACGTAGTTCTCGGCGATCTGCTCGTAGCTGGTGGCCTCGTGGCCGGGCCGATGCGGCGTGGCCGCGGGCGCGGGGGCCTTCTCCCTGGCCTCGGGCGCGCGCATGTGCCGCGCGATCACGGGCACGTCGTCCTCGGCGTGCGCACGGGCGCGGATGACGAGCGCCGCGGCGATGGCCACGACGCCCGTGAGCGCCATGCCCCCGGCGGCGCCGGCCGCGAAGGCCGTCGTCGGCGTGACGAACGTGCCGTCGATGAGCTCGGAGAGCGAGAGGGCCTGGGCCACGCCAGGCATGGCAAGCGGCGCCGCACCGATCAGGCCGGCGACAACGGCGGGGTTTCTCCTCTGCCCCATGTGTCTCGCTCCCTTCAGCGTGCGAAGAGAAAACGAGCTTCAAACCATGAGTCCACCCCTCCGGGGGCGGACGGCGTCAACGGCTTGGGCTGCGTTTCATCTTCGAGTACCGTGACATATGGACCGATTGCTCGGACAGTGACGAATATACCTGTTACCCCCGTCGTCGGGCAAGCGACTTTCCGTCGAAGTTGACGCTGGGAGGCGATATTTTTCCGGCACCGGTCGCCAACGGGGCACGTCCCGGAAACGGCGGCCTTCCCGCATCGGCTGAGTCGCCCGTCCCAGAAACGGCGAACTTCTCCGTGCGGGCGCCCTCCCAGTCTGAGAACCTCGCAGATTCCCGGACATCCAGCACTCAGGGCACGTGAATCCCGCCAATTCCTGGACGTGTCCCCCACCGCAGAGGGAGAAGGTCGCCGATTCCGGGACGCGCCCTTCTCGCCAGGCGAGAAGCCCGGCGATTCCGGGACGGGACGCATGGCGAGAAGGGCGCCGGGCCAGGAGACATGAGTCGGGCCGACCCCCGAAGGGGCCGGCCCGGTCGGACGTGCCTGGCGGCGACGGCTACGCGATGTAGTCGGACTGCTGGGCCTTCTTGGCGCTCTTGATGAGGAACTCGCGGTTGTTGTCGGTGCTCTTGAGACCGTTCACGAGCGCACGGGCGGCGCGCTCGACGTTGTTCATGTTGGCGAGCACGCGACGGATGCCCCACACGAGCGGCTGGTAGTCGGGCTCGATGAGCAGGTCCTCGTTGCGCGTGCCGGAAGAAACCGGGTCGATGGCCGGGAAGATGCGCTTGTCGGCGAGCTCGCGGTCGAGCTTGAGCTCCATGTTGCCCGTACCCTTGAACTCCTCGAAGATCACCTCGTCCATCTTGGAGCCCGTGTCCACGAGGGCGGAGGCGATGATCGTGAGCGAGCCGCCGTTCTCGATGTTGCGGGCGGCGCCGAGGACCTTCTTGGGCGGGTACAGCGCCGCGGAGTCGACGCCGCCGGAGAGGATGCGGCCGGAGGCGGGGGCCGCGAGGTTGTAGGCGCGAGCCAGGCGCGTGATGGAGTCGAGCACCACCACGACGTCCTCCCCCAGCTCCACGAGGCGCTTGGCGCGCTCGATCACGAGCTCTGCGACGCGCGTGTGGTTGTCCGCGGGCATGTCGAACGTGGATGCGACGACTTCCCCGCGGATGGAGCGCTCCATGTCCGTGACCTCCTCGGGACGCTCGTCCACGAGCAGACAGAAGAGGTGCACCTCGGGGTTGTTGGCGGCGATGGACTGGCAGATCTTCTTGAGGACAGTGGTCTTGCCCGCCTTGGGCGGGGACACGATGAGGCCACGCTGGCCCTTGCCGATGGGCGAGACCAGGTCGATGGCACGACCGGTCACCGAATCCTTGCCGCACTCCATGACCAGGCGCTCGTTGGGATAGACGGGCGTAAGGTCGCGGAAGCGCGGACGGGCCTTGAGGCCCTCGGGTGCCTGGCCGTTGACCGTGATCACGCGCTGCAGCGGAGGGTATTTCCCGTTCGCCCGGCCGGGGCCAACCGTGCCGGACACCAGGTCGCCGGCGCGCAGGCCGAGCGAGCGAATGATCTGCTGGTGAACGAAGGCGTCGTCATCGCCCTCCATGTAGTTGCCGGTACGGATCCAGCCATAGCCCTCGTTGCCGACCTCGAGAACGCCCTCGATGGGACGGAAGCCCTCGGCGCGCGCAGCGGCCTCGAAGACCGCCTCGACGAGCTCAGGCTTGCGCATGCCGGCGTAGTCGACGGAGAGCTCGGCCGCCTTGGCGCGGAGCTCGGCGACCTTCATCTCGGCGAGCTCCTCACGGGTGAGGGAGGGCTCCGCGGAGAGGTCCTGCTGGTGACGGTTGCGACGACGGCCCTGGCCGTTGCGGCGACCCTGGCCGCCCTGCGCCTTGGGCGCGGGCGCGGCGGACGTGCCCTGGCCGTTGCCGCGGCGACGGCGCCTCCCGGGACGCTGCTCCTCCCCCTGGGCGGTCGGGGCGTCGACCTCAGCGAGCGTCTGGGCAGGCATCGGCGCCGGCTCGGAGCTCGCGACGGTGGCGGCGTCCGTCACCTGCGTCATCTCGTCCGATGCGGCAGTGGGGGCCTTGTCGGACTTGCGGGGGCGGCCGCGGCGGCGCTTGGCGGGAGCGGGTTCGTCACCCGACGTCTCGGCGGGACCCTCGACGGGGGTCGCGACGGGAGCCTGATCGGACTCGTCCTGGTCGGCCTTGCGGGGACGTCCGCGACGGCGCTTGGCGGGAGCCGCCTCCTCGGCGGCGGCTGCCTCGGCTGCGCGGGCGGCCTCCATCTCGGCCTTCGTGCGGCGCCTGCGCCTCGGCTTGGCGGCGTCCGCCTCGACGGGGGCGGAAGAGGCCTCGGAGGCGGCGGGGGTCACGTCATCCGTCATATGTTGTCTACCTCTCGTTTGCTTCGCTCACGACGGCCCGACGCCAATCGACCGGCTCAAGGGACGGGAGCTTTGATGCGCTATGAGCACTGTGCTCTGGGGGACGGGCATCCGGGCGCCAAGCCCTCGGAAGCCGGGCAGATTATAGCACGACCGATGCAATGTTTAAAGAAAAAGGCCCCGTCCGCCTGCGGCGACCGGGGCACAGGGCGCGATTGGGACGAAATCACTCGGCCTCGGCAGACTTGCGAGCCTTGCGACGGACGACGATCTCCTCGATGCGCGCGGTGACGTCGGCGGCGGCGGCGCGGCCCTCGCGGGTGAGGGAGACGCTCGTGGTGTGGGAGCCGGACGCCTCGTGATCGCGCATGACCAGCCCGCGGGCGGCGAGGGAGGCGACGGACATGGACACCGTGGGCTGGAGCAGCCCGAGGGCATCGACGAGCTGCATGATCGTGAGCGGCTCCTCGTCAGAGGCATAGAGGCCGAGAAGGACGAGGTCGCCGGCCTTGCAGAAGAACGAGCCCATGGCGTCGACGTACTTGAGGATGCGCTCCGCGGAGGTGCGGGAGAGGGCGCGACCGGTGGGAATCTGGGCGCGGGTGAGCTCGGCGAGCTCGAGAATCCGGGAACGACCGAGGTCCGACGCGGAGCACACGACGTTGCGACGGTCCTTCTCGCCCTCGGAGCGCTCGATGAGGCCGAGCTCCTCGAGGTGGTTGGTGCGGTGCGTCATGGTGGGGCGAAGGGCGCCCTGGTACTCGGCGATGGCGGAGGTCTTCAGGGCCTCGGGGGCGGCCGCCAGGTGGCAGACGATCGCGAACTCCTCGAAGGTGAGGCGCTCCTTGGCACCGACCATCTGACGAACGATGTTGTATGCCCGACGCACGGACATGAATTCCTTGAGGTCCACGACACGCCCCCGTCTTCAAAAGGTCTTCGACAAACGAGACGCAGCATAAGGGCGGCGCCCGCGTTGCCATTTCAATGACGGGCAGTATACAGGAGGAAATCGTTTCCGCATCAAGGCTTTTTGGCGATTTATAAAAGACGCACACAGCGGGCGCGCCGCGCGGACGCGACGGCGCGCCCGGGTACCTACATGCTCTGGGGGGCGGAGACGCCGATCAGCTCGAGCGTGAGCGCGAGCACGCGCCTCGTGGCGTCGCAGGCGACGAGGCGAGCGTGGGAGAGCGCCTCGTCGAGCGGGCGGCCGGCGCCGGGGAGCACCTGGCACGCGACGTAGAACGAGTGGAACTCCGCCGCGAGCTCCTCGGCGTAGTGCGTGAGACGGAACGGCGCGCGGTCGCGCGCGCAGCTCTCGACCAGGCCGGGGAGTTCGGCGATCTTGCGGGTGAGCGCCGCCTCGGCGGGATCGACGAGCAGGCCGAGGTCGTAGGCCTCCCCCACCGCGCGGCGCGCGACCTCGTCCATGCCGAGCTCGGCGGCCTCCTCGACCGTGACGCCCGCGCCGCGCCGCAGGATCGAGCAGATGCGGGCGTGCGCGTACTGCACGTAGTAGACCGGGTTGGTGTTGTCCTGGCGCTTCACGCGCTCGATGTCGAAGTCAATCATCTGGTTGGACGACTTGGAGATCAGCGTGTAGCGCGTGGCGTCGGCCCCCACCTCGGCGAGCAGCTCGTCGAAGGTGACCATCGTTCCCTTGCGCTTGGACATGCGCACGGGGTTGCCGTCGCGCAGCAGGTTCACGAGCTGGCCGAGAAGGACCTCGAACTGCGTGGGGTAGCCGAGAGCCTCGCAGGCGGACTGGACGCGCTGGATGTAGCCGTGGTGGTCGGCGCCCCAGATGTCGATCACGTGGTCGACGCGCTGGAACTTGTTCCAGTGGTAGGCGACGTCGGAGGCGAAGTAGGTGTACTCGCCGTTGGTCTTGATCAGCACGCGGTCCTTGTCGTCGCCGAAGGTGGTGGAGCGGAACCACAGGGCGCCGGCCTCGTCGCGGTAGAGGTGGCCGAGCTCGTCGAGGGCCGCGAGCGCGCGGTCGACGGCGGAGGTGCCCGTCTCGTCCTTGACGTAGAGGCTGCGCTCGGAGAACCAGACGTCGAAGTCGCAGCGGGCGTCGTGGCAGGTCCCACGGATGGAGTCGAGCATCCAGAGGTAGCCGCGCTCGCGGAACTCCGCCATGCGCTCCTCCTCGGGGACGGAGGCCCACTTGTCGCCGTCCTCCTCCAGGAAGCGCGCGGCGATGTCGACGATGTAGTCGCCGCCGTAGGCGTTGCCGCCCAGGGCCTCGTTGAAGGCATCGGTGAGCGGGTGCGTCTCGGGGCGGCTGTCGTCCTCGTCGGCGACGAAGGCCTCGCGGTCGGCGAGCAGCGCCTCGCGAGCGGCCTGCAGGTCGCAGCCCCTCTCCCCCATCACCTCGAGGAGCTGGCGGTAGCGCATGGAGACCGAGTGGCCGAAGACGTCCATCTGCGAGCCGTGGTCGTTGATGTAGTACTCGCGCTCCACGTCGAACCCGGCGTGCTCGAACACGCGGCAGAGGGAGTCGCCGAGCGCCGCCCAGCGGCCGTGGCCGATGTGCAGCGGGCCCACGGGGTTGGCGGAGACGAACTCGACCTGGACCTTCTCGCCCGCGCCCATCTCGGAGCGCGCGTAGTCGCGGCCCTGCTCGCAGACGGTGCGGAAGACCTCGTTCGCGGAGGCGGCGGCGAGGTAGAAGTTGATGAAGCCGGGGCCGGCCACCTCGACGCGGTCGACGGCGGGGTCGACGGGAAGGTGGGCGACGATGGCGTCGGCGATCTGACGCGGCGCGCGGCGCGCGAGCTTGGCGGAGCGCATCGCCAGCGTGGAGCTCCAGTCGCCGTTGGACGGGTCGGCAGGTCGCTCGAGTCCGAGGTCGTTGACGTCAAACTCCGGCAGCTCGCCGGTCTCCTGGGCAGCCGCGAGCGCGGCGCGCAGCAGCTCCTCGATCTTCTCGGGCATCATCTCTCCTGTTCCCGTGCAGCCTGTAACCGTCCCAGTGTATCAGAGGCGGCGCCGGACACGCCCGGGAGAGGGGCCGTCTCGACGCCTACGCTTGCGCGCGTCCCGAGGAGGCGCGCTCCTCGCGCGCGAGCTCGGCGCGCAGGCGAGCGAGGCCCATCTCCAGGCCCACGGGGTAGGTCTGCGGGTTGAGGAAGCGCGCGACCGCCGGGTCCAGACGCATGAGGGCGTCCTTGCAGCGGGCACGGGCGGCCTCGAGCCCCTCGGGCTCGGCCGCGCGGGCGCCGTGCTCGACCACGGGCACGAGCA
>CAUGFC010000071.1 GCA_959598545.1 uncultured Olsenella sp.
GCGTCATGTGGCGGCCCGTGGAGGTCTGGAAGCGCCAGACGCGCTCGGCGGCCTCGGGCGTGAGGAAGCCGTCGGCGTCGTCGGTTGGCAGCACGGTGCGGCCGCATGCGGCCACGGCGCCGGTCTCGTGCACGTTGATGTGGGCGTCGCGCGTGCAGACGGCACCCTCCCAGTCGCGCAGGAGCCCGGTCACGCCGATCACGTTCGCCGAGGTCCCGCCGACGCAGAACTCGACGTCCACGTCGTCGCGGCCGCACGCCGCGCGGATGAGCTCGCGGGCGCGCTCGCAATGGGGGTCGCCCTCCGTGTAGCCGACGGTCTGCTCGTCGTTGGTGGCTGCGAGTGCGGCCAGGATCTCGGGCGCGGCGCCCTCGGAGTAGTCGTTGCGGAACATGCGCATGGTGTGCCTCGGTTCTTCTCGGCGTCTCGTGTCCCCGCAATGTTACAACCTCCGCAACCCGTCGTTCTTCTCGCCCGGAATGGGTTTATCGTTTGCGCAGCATACAATCCCGGCAGGAGGGCAATCATGGCAGTGGAGAAGAAGGACATCGACTGGGGCAGCCTCGGCTTTGCCTATCAGCCCACGGACTACAGCTACGTCTGCAACTACAAGGACGGCGCCTGGGAGGAGGGCGGCCTCACGACCGACCACACCCTCACGCTCTCCGAGTGCGCGGGCATCTTCCACTACTGCCAGGAGGTCTTCGAGGGTCTCAAGGCCTATACTACCAAGGACGGCGACATCGTCTGCTTCCGTCCTGACCTCAACGCCTCCCGCATGGCGGACTCCGCGCGCCGCATCGTGATGCCGCCCTTCCCGGAGGACAGGTTCGTCGAGGCCGTCAAGATGGTCGTGCGCGCCAACGAGGCCTGGGTGCCGCCCTTCGGCTCCGGCGCCACGCTCTACGTGCGCCCGTTCATGGTGGCCACCGGCGAGGTCATCGGCGTTGCCCCGGCAACCGAGTACCAGTTCCGCATCCTCGTGACGCCCGTGGGCCCGTACTACTCGGGCGGCGTCAAGCCCGTGGCCGTCAAGGTCCCCGAGTACGACCGCGCCGCGCCGCACGGCACCGGCGCGATCAAGGCCGGCCTCAACTACGCGATGTCGCTCTACCCGAGCGTCCAGGCGCACGCCGAGGGCTTCGCGGACAACATGTACCTCGACCCGCAGACCCACACCTTCGTGGAGGAGTCCGGCGGCGCGAACTTCCTGTTCGTGGACAAGGACGGCGCGCTCGTGGTGCCGCAGTCGGCCACGGACTCCATCCTGCCGTCCATCACGCGCCGCAGCCTCGTCACGGTCGCGACCGACATGCTCGGCATGACCGTGGTGGAGCGCCCGGTGAGGTTCGAGGAGGTCGCGAGCGGCGCGTTCGTCGAGTGCGGCATGTGCGGCACCGCGGCCGTGATCTCCCCGGTGGGCAAGGTCGTCAACGGCGACGCCGAGGTCGTCTTCGGCGAGGGCGGCATGGAGCACGTCGGCCCCGTCATGGCGAAGCTCCGCGAGACCCTCACCGGCATCCAGGCTGGCGAGATCGAGGGCCCCGAGGGCTGGGTCGTCAAGATCGCCTAGACGAGCTCGATGACGCCCGTCGTCTCGTCGACGCGGGCCGTGAGGCCAAAGAGCGCGGCGAAGTCGTCGACGGGCATCTCCACGGCGTCGCCGATGCTGGCGTCGCTGGCGTCGCAGCTCACGCGGGTCGTCTGGCCGTTCAGCTCCAGCCGCGCGGCGTTCCTGCCGTCCTCGAACCCAAGGTACTCCATGCGGCCGTCCATGCCGTCGACGCTCCACGCGAAGTACCCGTCGCCGTCCTCGTAGGTGCCACCTGCGAGGCCCGCCACCTGCTGCACGAGCCAGGAGCCGCTCTCGTCGCGCACCTGGGGGTCCGCGCCGCCCATGTCAACGCGGACGAGGTAGCAGCCTTGCGCCTCGCTCCAGCGCGCGACGATGCCCCCGCCATGGGATATGTAGCTGCGCTGGTAGGGGTTCGTGGCGTCGCCGAAGCTCGTCTCGCCCAGCGCGAAGGGCACCTCCGCGCCGCGCACCGTGACGCGGTCGATCGCGGTCCGGTGAAGACCCTCGAGGAACTCGTCCGGCAACGTCGGGTCGTCCGGCGCGTCGCCGTCGACGACGAGCTGCGCGTAGGCGCGCGCGAGCTGGTCGAGTTCCTCCTCGGCGTCGAGCGCGCCATAGAGGCCCACGCTGCCAAGGACCTCCCAGCCCTCGGGCCGGCCGTCCTCAGCCGAGAGGGTCCCGTCGAACCAGCGGATGCCCACCGAGCTGGAGGCGTTCTCCCGGACCCACTCGGCGGGGTTGTACGCGAGCTCCGGCTCGTAGAGGGCGTCGACCTCCCCGAGCAGCCGCAGGGCCTCCTCGAGCTGCTCGTAGCTGCTCACGTAGAGGCAGGGCTGGTCGGGCAGGAAGACCAGGCCGCCGCCCGCCCCGTCGCCCACGCGCTCGGAGAGCTCCGACACCAGGTCGTCGTAGTAGAGCCCCCTCACGACGCTCTGGTAGTCGCAGCTGAGGGACGTGTCGTAATAGGAGGGGAAGAGCCCGCTCTCGACAAGGTACACCTCGCTCGTCGCGGTGAACGTGAGGTCGCGCTCGGTGGAGCGCAGCGTGTAGACCACCTGCTGCGGGAGCTCGCTCGTCTCCTCGAAGGAGACGAGCTCGTAGCCCTCGTTCGGGCACGCCTCCGTGACGACGGCCGCGACCTCGTCGGGGCCGGGGGCGGGGGAGTCGGCGGGGACCCCGCACCCGCAGACCACGGCCGAGGCGCCCAGGCAGAGCGCGGTCGCAAGGGCGAGAAGGGCGCGGTTTCTGCGTCGCATGGCTACCTCCGGCGTCGAATTGTGGGTCATTGTAGCAGTGCACGTCCCCGGCCTCGCGTTCTTCTCGCCCGGCGGCGCTCTCGCGGTATACTTGACGGCTGTGAAACCGCGAGAAGCGCACGGCGAGAAGGGAATCGCACGATGGCACAAAGGGTTCAGGGGACCGAGGACCTCTACGGCGGCTACATGCGCGCCTGGCAGCGCATGGTCGACGTGGCGCGCGAGCTCTTCGGCGCGTACGGCTTCGACATGATCGAGACGCCGGCCATCGAGCAGGTGGACACCTTCGTCCACGGCATCGGCGAGTCTACCGACGTCGTGCGCAAGGAGATGTTCCGGGTGTTCTCTGGCGCGCTGCTGCCCGACATCCTGGAGCGCGGCAGCGAGAGCCACCTCAAGCCGCGCCAGCGCATGGCCATGCGCCCCGAGGGCACGGCCGGCGTCGTGCGCTCGGTGGTCGAGAACAACCTCGTGCCGCAGGGCGCGGCCCCGGCCAAGCTCTGGTACGCCGAGGCGATGTTCCGCGGCGAGCGCCCGCAGAGGGGCCGCCTGCGCCAGTTCCACCAGGTGGGCGTCGAGTGGCTCGGCGCGAGCGACCCGGCCTCCGACGCCGAGTGCATCATCATGCTCATGCAGTACTTCGAGCGCCTGGGATTTGCCCGCGAGGACCTGCGCCTCGTGATCAACTCGATGGGCGACGCCGCGTGCCGCCCCGCCTATCGCGACAAGGTTCGCGCGTTCATCCTCGACCACGCGGACGAGATGTGCGAGGACTGCCTCGAGCGCGCCCAGATCAACCCGCTGCGCGCCTTCGACTGCAAGAACGACCGCTGCCGCGAGATCATGGCCGACGCCCCGCTCGCGCCGGACAACCTCTGCGAGGAGTGCGCCGCCCACTACGCGGCGGTCAAGCGCTACCTTGACGCCGCCGGCGTGACCTACGTCGAGGACCCCACGCTGGTTCGCGGCCTGGACTACTACACGCGCACGGTCTTCGAGGTGGAGGCCGTGGGCTCGGGCGTCGGCGCCATCGGCGGCGGCGGCCGCTACGATGGCCTGGTCGAGCTCGAGGGTGGCAAGCCCACGCCGGGCCTAGGCTTCGCGGTGGGCTTCGAGCGCATCGCGCTCGCGCTGGCGGCGTCCGGCGTCGAGATGGGCGGCGACGAGCCGAGCTGCGTCTACGTGGCCACGACCGGCGGCGAGGCGGAGCGCGCGGCGGCCTTCGACGCGTGCCTGGCCCTGCGCGCCGCGGGCGTGCGCACCGAGGCCGACTACCAGGGCCGTTCGCTCAAGGGCCAGTTCAAGCAGGCCGACAAGCTCCGCGCGCGCCTCTGCGTGATACTCGGCGGCGACGAGCTCGCCGCGGGTGCGGCGACCATTCGTGACATGGTGAGTCACGAGCAGGTGCAGGTGCCGATGGAGCGTCTGGCCGACGAGGTTCTCGCCCGCCTGGCGTAGGCGTCTCGACGGCCGCCAATACGCGACTTCCAACGTTTTCACGACCAATTCCGTCGGAAATCGCGTACTGTCGCGTGGCAATACGCGATTTCCGACGGAATACGTGGCTAAAACGTTGGAAGTCGCGTACTGAGAACAGCCGGGGAGAGGGGCGGCGTGAACGAGGGCACGGCGATTTACGAGGACGAGGTCCTTCTCGCCTGGGACAAGCCGGCGGGAATCATCGTGCACGGTGACGGTACGGGCGTGCGCACGCTCACCGACGTCGTGGCCGCCCACCTGGATGCGACCGGCCGCGCCGACGCCCGCCCGCAGCCCGTGCAGCGCCTGGACGCGGAGACCACAGGCCTCGTGCTCTTCTCGCTGGAGCGCGCCACGCAGCCGGCGCTGGACGCGCAGGTCGCGGGACACGCCATGGACAAGACCTACCTCGCCGTGGTCTCGGGGCGCGTCCCCTGGGCACAGAAGACTGTGCGCCAGCCCATCGGCCGCGACCGCCACGACGCGCGCCGCATGCGCGCCTGCCGCCCCGGTCAGGGCAAGCCGGCCGAGACCCGCATTCGTCGCGTTGCCGAGAAGGACGGGCGCACGCTGCTCGTCGTTACGCTCGCAACTGGCCGGCGTCACCAGATCCGCGTGCACCTGGCGTCCCTTGGCCACCCCATCGTGGGCGACGCGCTCTACGGAGGGGCGAGAAGTACCTCGGGCCTGCTGCTCCACGCCTGGCGCGAGGAGCTCGACCACCCCGTGAGCGGCGAGCACCTGCGCCTGGAGACCGCGTGGCCGGAGCGTCTGTGGCCGGAGCGTCCCGCGCAACTCTGACGGCGCCATCAGCGCTTCTCGCCGGAAAGCGTCGCCGCAACGGCCTTGCCTGTGAGATACTTAACCGCTGAGGGACGCCTCTGAGGGGAGGCGCGCCCGCGGACGACGAGACATCCGGGAGAGGGGCAACCATGGCCGACACCATGCGTGGCGTGTACACCAACCTGACCGAGATCCGCCGCAACGTGTTCTCCAACGTGGCCAAGATCGCCTACGACATGAAGGAAGACGACGAGAAGGCCACCCGTCGCAAGATCCGCGACCTCCCGTACGAGATCATCCCCGGTGACGTGGCCACCTACCGCGAGTCCGTCTTCCTGGAGCGCGCGATCGTGGAGCAGCGCATCCGCCTGGCCATGGGCCTGCCGCTGCAGGGCGTCGACAAGCGCGAGAGCCTGACCGACGGCCTCGCCGACGCCGCGGTCCCCGAGACCTACTACGAGCCGCCCCTGATCAACGTCATCAAGTTCGCGTGCAACGCGTGCGAGGACAACGTCTACCGCGTGACCGACGCCTGCCAGGGCTGCCTCGCCCACCCCTGCCGCGAGATCTGCCCCAAGGGCGCCATCACCTTCAAGGACAAGAAGGCCTACATCGACCAGGAGAAGTGCATCCACTGCGGCATGTGCTTCAACGCCTGCCCCTATCACGCGATCCAGCACCACGTGCGCCCCTGCGCGGACGCCTGCGGCATGCACGCGATTGGCTCCGACGAGCACGGCCGCGCCCAGATTGACTACGAGAAGTGCGTCTCGTGCGGGCAGTGCCTGATCAACTGCCCGTTTGGCGCCATTGCCGACAAGAGCCAGATCTTCCAGATCATCCAGGCCATCAACCGCGGCGACGAGGTCATCGCCGCCGTCGCCCCGGCCTTCGTCGGACAGTTCGGCGGCAAGGGCAACGTCGACAAGCTGCGCCAGGCCTTCACCATGCTCGGCTTCTCCGGCATGGAGGAGGTCGCCGTGGGCGCCGACCTCTGCACCGTCCAGGAGGCCGAGGACTTCATGGAGGAGGTGCCCGAGAAGATCCCGTTCATGGGCACGTCCTGCTGCCCGGCCTGGTCGGTCATGGCCAAGACCGAGTTCCCCGACCACGCCGAGTGCATCTCGATGGCCCTCACGCCCATGACCCTCACCGCGCGCCTCCTGCGCCAGCGCCATCCGGACGCCAAGATCGTCTTCGTGGGCCCGTGCTCGGCCAAGAAGCTCGAGGCCATGCGCGCCTCTGTCCGCTCCGAGGTCGACTTCGTCCTCACGTTCGAGGAGATGGCGGGCATGATGAAGGCCCGCGGCATCGACGAGTACACCAAGCTCGAGGGCGAGGGCAGCTCCGACTTCGAGGTCGCCTCCGCTGACGGCCGCGGCTTCGCGGTCGCGGGCGGCGTGGCCAGCGCCGTGGTCAACGCGATCAAGGTCCTGGACCCGGAGCGCGAGGTCAACGTCATGAACGCCGAGGGCCTGGAGAACTGCCGCAAGATGATGAAGGACGCCGTGAAGGGCAAGTACCCCGGCTACCTGCTCGAGGGCATGGCCTGCCCGGGCGGCTGCGTCGCCGGCGCCGGCACGCTCCAGGCGATCAACAAGACCGCCGCCGCGGTGCGCCGCTACGCCAAGAAGTCCCCGCACGCCAACGCCACGGAGAACGAGTTCCGCGACAAGATCCCCTCGCTCGAGCGCGAGGAGGACGGCAAGTAGGCGCCGGCCCCGACCGAGCTTCCGCGGGCGGCGGGCCTCCGGGCTCGTCGCCCGCTTTCGTATCAACCGAGGTCCTTCTCGCCCCTCCTCCTACGGGTATGTGCACTGTTTGAGAATTGATAAGGTGCCTTCCTATCACATTTCTGCTGGTAGACAAGCTGCCGAGAAGAACATCAGAATCGCAACAGTGCACATACCCTGGAGAGGGGTGCATATGCCCCGGAGAGGAGGGGCACGCATCCTCTTCCGGCGGAAATGACGTCCGCGGGGAGCGCTATCATGGTGGACCGCAACCGACCGACGATTCCGCAAAGGGACCCCATGCTCAAGGTAGACCGCGCGATCCTGCACGTCTTCGACTTCGACTCCGGCTCCACGTACCTCTCGGAGCGCCCGCTCGACCTCACGGTGCGCGCCACGCGCTCCTTCGTCCAGCGTCACCTGCGCAAGATCTCGGCCAACGCGGAGAGCCGCCACGGCGCCTTCGCGCCGGACTCAGGATTCGCCGACGAGCTCCAGCGCTACCTCGCGGGGGAGCGCGAGTTCGTCGAGTTCTCCACGGAGATCGCGCAGTGGTTCTGGGAGGAGCTGCGCCGCACGGAGGACCTCGAGCAGTGCGACCTGCTCGTCGCGGACTTCACCGACACCGACGCCACGGGCGAGGGGGACGGCGAGGACGCCGGCCCCTCCTTCGACGGACCGGCGGGCCGCAGGTTCTTCTCGGTCATGCTGCTGCCGCGCCGCCAGGCCTTCGTCCACGAGGTCGCCGGCGACGCCAACGACATCGCCCGCGTCGACGCGACGCTGCCCAATCCCTCGCAGAAGGTGGCGTCCTACCTGCTCGTGGACGCGGAGACCGGTGCGATCGACTTCCATGACAAGGAGCGCGCCGTGGGCGGGGAGCGCGTGAGCATCATTCCGGAGCGCTTCCTGCAGTGCACGAGCGAGGCGTCCAGCCACGAGGTCATCGACGAGGTCAGCGTCATCGTCCGCGACGTGGCGGAGGAGTTCGGCCTGGAGCCGGCGGTGGAGGCCGCCCGCGTCAAGGCCGCCGTGGCGAGAAGCGCCGACATGGAGGAGTCCTTCTCGCCCGCCGAGGTGGGGCGCACGGTCTTCGCGGAGCGCCCGGAGGTCGCCGAGCGCTTCGAGGAGCGCGTCCAGGAGGCCAGGCTGCCCGAGGAGGCGCCCGTGCGACGCGGGGTGGCCAACCGACTCACCCGGAGCCACAAGATCCGCACCGACACCGGCGTGGAGATCTCGTTCCCCTCCGAGCTCGCGGAGCGCCCCGGCTATCTGGACTTCTCGACGGACGCCGAGGGGCGCATCACCATCACCGTGGGCAACGTCGCGCGCATCGAGAACCGCTGAGCAGCTCGGACGGGCCGTCGGGCGCGACTTGTCCCAAGGGTCGTGTGGGTCTCGTGTCCGAGCTGAATTGTGGCTAGAATAGTGCGGAGAGTTTCGCGAACGCAGCCGATTCACACACAAGGAGACTCCATGTCCCGCACCCGCATCACCCCCCAGGACGCCGGCATCACCCCGCGCTCTGTCACCAGGCGCGACGCCCTGCGCCTGTTCATCGCCGCCGGGCTCTGCACCACGCTCTTCCCCGGCATCGCCTCCGCCGAGACCACGCAGGAGAAGCTCGACGCCGCCCAGCTGAGCTACGACCAGGCCCAGGAGGAGCTCGACCGCATCGCCGCCGAGTACGAGAAGATCGCCACCCAGCTCTCCGCCACCACCGCCAAGGTCGCCGACGTCTCCGGGCAGATCGAGGAGAAGCAGACCCAGATCGACCAGAAGCAGGACGAGATCGACCAGAAGCAGCTGGAGATCGAGCACAAGCAGGGCATCCTCGGCGACCGCATGAGCGCCAGCTACAAGGCCGGCCCGCTCTCGACGCTCGACCTGCTGCTCTCGTCCGCGACGTTCGACGAGTTCACGAGCAACATCTACTACCTCGACAAGGTCACCGAGTCCGACCGCGAGATGATCGACGAGGTGCGCCAGCTCAAGGCCGAGCTCGAGGAGGAGAAGGCCGAGCTCGAGACCCAGAAGGCCGAGCTCGAGGAGCAGAAGGCCGAGCTCGAGGAGCTCCAGGAGGAGCAGCGCGCCCAGCTCGAGGAGGCGCGCGCCAAGCAGATCGAGTCCCAGGAGCTCGTGGACAGCCTCTCTGCCGAGGTCCAGGAGCTCATGGAGCAACGCGACGCCGAGCTTCTCGCCGCGCAGCAGCTCGCCCAGCAGATGCAGCAGCAGGCAATGGCTCAGCAGCAGGCAATGGCTCAACAGCAGGCAGCCCCCGCTGCAGCAGCTGCAAACGGCTGGACCTGTTCCTGCGGCACTGTCAACAGCAGCAACTTCTGTACCAACTGCGGCAGCAAAAAACCGGCTCCTGCCGGCTCTTGGAAGTGCAGCTGCGGTACAGAAAACACC
>CAUGFC010000072.1 GCA_959598545.1 uncultured Olsenella sp.
TCCTGCTGGGCGGTCACGACGCCGCCCTTGCCGACCTCCATGCGGTTGAGGCTCACGATGAGGCCCCTGATCTCCACGTCGGCGGCGCCGGTGACCTTGGGGTAGGTCTCGTCGATGGACTTGCCCGAGGTGGTGACGTCCTCGATCATGACCACGCGGTCGCCGTCGGCGAGCTTGGCGCCGAGCAGGCCGCCCTTGTCGGCGCCGTGGTCCTTCTCCTCCTTGCGGTCGGAGCAGTAGCGGACCTCCTTGCCGTAGAGGTCGTGCAGGGCAATTGCGGTGGTCACGGCCAGCGGGATGCCCTTGTACGCCGGCCCGAAGAGCACGTCGAAGTCCAGGCCGAAGTTGTCGTTGATCGCGTGGGCGTAGTACTCGCCCAGGCGCTTGAGCTGGGAACCGGTCACGTAGGCGCCGGCGTTCATGAAGAACGGGGACTTGCGGCCGCTCTTGAGGGTGAAGTCACCGAACTTGAGGACGTTGGCCTCGACCATGAAGTCGATGAACTCGCGCTTGTAGGCTTCCATGCGTAGCTCCTTCCGGGGGCGATTGCTGCTGAGACGATTCTAGCCGAGACCGCGCGGCCCGGGGGCAGTACGCCTAGGGCACACCGCCCCACGAACTTCGACGTATGTACGAGCGCTCTTCGCCGCCAGTTTATTGCGTTTCACATGCAGGCAGCTAAACGGCTCGCGACGTTCTTCTCGCCGAGCGAGAAGGGCTGCGCGCTCGTACATACGTCGGAGTTTGTGCGGCGGGTCACGCGATGCGGTAGAGTTATGGCCGCAAACCAAGAAGAGCCACCCCTCGCAACACAAAGGAGAACCCGTGGAACGCACGCACATCTCTCAGCTCTTCGCCGACATGGAGACCCTCGGCGGGACCACCGTCACCGTCGCCGGCTGGGTCCGCTCGGTCCGCGACATGAAGAACTTCGGCTTCGTCATGCTCAACGACGGCTCCTGCTTCAAGGACCTGCAGGTCGTCATGAACCGCGAGAAGCTCGCCAACTACGACGAGATCGCGGCCACGGGCGTGGGCTCGGCCCTCGTGGTCACGGGCACGCTCGCACTCACGCCGGACCGCCCGCAGCCCTTTGAGCTCCAGGCGGCCGAGATTCGCGTGGAGGGCGCCTCCGCGCCGGACTACCCGATGCAGAAGAAGCGCCAGACCCGCGAGTTCCTCCGCACCCAGCAGCATCTGCGCAGCCGCACCAACCTCTTCCGCGCCGTCTTCCGCGTGCGCTCCGTGGCCGCCTACGCCATCCACCGCTTCTTCCAGGAGCGCGGCTTCGTCTACGTGAACACGCCGATCATCACCACCTCCGATGCCGAGGGCGCAGGCGAGATGTTCCGCGTGACCACGCTCGACATGGAGAACCCGCCCCGCACCGAGTCCGGCGCCATCGACTGGTCCCAGGACTTCTTCGGCCACGCGGCCAACCTCACCGTCTCCGGCCAGCTCCAGGCCGAGAACTTCGCGCTTGCCTTCGGCGACGTCTACACCTTCGGCCCCACCTTCCGCGCCGAGAACTCCAACACGCGCCGTCACGCCGCCGAGTTCTGGATGATCGAGCCCGAGATGGCCTTCTGCGACCTCGCCGGCGACATGGCGTGCGTCGAGGAGATGCTCAAGTACGTGATCAACTACGTGATGGATGCCTGCCCCGACGAGATGGAGTTCTTCAGCAAGTTCGTCGACAAGGGCCTGATCGAGCGCCTCACCCACGTGGCAACCTCGGACTTCGCGCACGTCACCTACACCGAGGCGATCGAGATCCTGCAGCAGGCCGCCGCGGCGGGCCACGTCTTCGAGTACCCCGTGGAGTGGGGCTGCGACCTGCAGACCGAGCACGAGCGCTACCTCACCGAGGAGCACTTCAGGCGCCCGACCTTCGTGACGGACTACCCGGCCGCCATCAAGGCCTTCTACATGCGCCTCAACGACGACGGCAAGACCGTCGCCGCCGTGGACTGCCTCGTGCCGGGCATCGGCGAGATCGTGGGCGGCTCGCAGCGCGAGGAGCGTCTGGACGTGCTCGAGCGCCGCATCGCGGAGCTGGGCATGGAGCCGGAGCAGTACAAGTACTACCTCGACCTGCGTCGCTACGGCGGCTGCGAGCACGCGGGCTTCGGCCTGGGCTTCGAGCGCATGGTGATGTACCTGACCGGCGTGGACAACATCCGCGACGTCATCCCGCACCCGCGCACCGTGGGCAACGCGGACTTCTAGGCCCCGCGACCCCTACATCACGCGGCGCACGGCGTCGTGCCATCCGGCGAGAAGGGCGTCCACGCGCGCCGGGTCCATCGTGCGGCGGAACACGTCGTCCGTCTCGCGCAGGGCGACGAGCTCGTCCGTGCCGCCCCAGAACCCCGATGCAAGCCCGGCGAGAAACGCGGCGCCGAGCGAGGTGGTCTCGGTGTTGGCGGGCCGGCGCAGCTCGCACCCGAGCAGGTCGGCCTGGAACTGCATGAGAAAGTCGTTCGCCGAGGCCCCGCCGTCGACGTTGAGCACGTCGAGCGCCGAGCCCGCATCCGCCTCCATGGCGTCCGCCAGGTCGCGGATCTGGTAGGCGAGGGCCTCGAGCGCCGCGCGCGCCAGGTGCGCCCGACCCGTCCCGCGCGTGAGGCCGAGGACCGCCCCCCGCGCGTCCGGCTCCCACCACGGGGCGCCGAGCCCGGTGAACGCGGGCACCACGTAGACGCCGCCCGTGTCCGGCACGCTCCGCGCCAGCGACTCGGTCTCCGCCGCGTCACGGATGATGCCGAGCTCGTCTCGCAGCCACTGAATCAGCGCGCCGGCGACGAAGACCGAGCCCTCGAGCGCGTATTGGGTCTGCGTCGTGCCGGGGGGTGCGGCGACGATCGTGGTCACGAGACCGTGCTCGCTCTCGCGCGCCTCGGAGCCGGTGTGCAGCAGCATGAAGCAGCCGGTGCCGTAGGTGTTCTTGGCCTGTCCGGGCGCGAAGCAGCACTGGCCGAAGAGCGCGGCCTGCTGGTCGCCCGCCACGCCGCAGATGGGGATGCCCGCCGGCAGCCCCGGGTAGCTCGTCTCGCCGAAGAGGCCCGAGCTCGGGCGCACCTCGGGCAGCATGGAGGCGGGTATGCCGAAGAGGTCCAGCAGGTCCTGGTCCCAGCGGCCCTCGTGGATGTTGTAGAGCATGGTGCGGCAGGCGTTGGTGGGGTCCGTGGCGTGCACGAGCCCGCCGGTGAGCGTCCATACGAGCCACGTGTCCACGGTGCCGAAGAGCAGCTCCCCGGCCTCGGCACGCGCGCGGGCGCCGGGCACGTTCTCCAGGATCCACGCGATCTTGCTGGCCGAGAAGTACGCGTCGGGGAGAAGTCCCGTCTTGGAGCGCACCATCTCGCGGACCTCGGGCGTGCCGCAGACGCGCTCGACCATGTCCGCCGTGCGCCGGCACTGCCAGACGATGGCGTTGGACACCGGGATTCCCGTGGTTGGGTCCCAGACGATGGTGGTCTCGCGCTGGTTGTCGATGCCGATGGCGGTGACGTCGTCGGACGTCAGGCCGTGGCGGGCCACGAGCTCCGTGAGGGTCCCCAGCTGCGAGAAGAGGATGTCCTGCGGGTTGTGCTCGACCCAGCCGGGCCGCGGGAAGATCTGCTGGAACGGTCTCTGCACCACGTCTACCATCCGCCCGCGTCGGTCCACGAGGACAGAACGCGAGCTCGTGGTCCCCTGGTCGAGCGCTATGACGTACCTCTTGCCGGTCATGTGCGACCCCTTCCTCGTCGTTCGGGGACATCGCGGTACGGGCCAAGTATCCTCCTCCCACTGCTCGCCCGCCCGCGCGAGCCGCCCACCGACGAGAACGAGCCGTCCGTGACGAAGGGGTACCATCAAGGAAACGACATGCGAGGGGGACCCATGGGACTTCACTGCTCGGACTGCGCCTACGCGACCTTCACGCTCCACGAGGAGTCCGGTCTGTACCAGGGTGCGTGCAGCCGCGGCTACACGCTGACCAACCCCCACGTCCGCACGAGCCCCGAGGACCACTTCGCCGAGAGCCCGGACGGCCTCGTGCCCACCGTCGACCCCTTCGGCGCCGAGTACCTGCGCACCTCCAACGTCTGCGAGCGCTTCCTCCTCCCGCGTGACGCCCACGGGGTCCCGCACGGCGGCCACCGCGGCCGGCGCGGCTGAGGGGGGCGGCAATGAGCTGGACGAGAAGGGCCGTCGCGCTCGCGGGCGCGCTCGTCCTGGGCGTCTCGCTCGTCGCCTGCGGGGCGGTGCCCTCCGGCCCCGACATCTCCGGCCTGGTCGAGGGCTGCGTGGGCAGCTGGGAGCTCGAGTCGGCCGAGTTCGACGAGGGGGACGTGGATGCCGAGACCCTCGAGGAGATGGAGTCCTACGGGATGCGCGTCACCCTGGACCTGGACGCCGACGGCGAGCTGCTCATCGACGCCTTCGGCCAGCAGCAGAGGGGCGCCTGGGAGCTCAGGGACGCCGGCGCGCTCACGCTGACGCTCGAGGGCGAGAGCGTCGACGCGCCCCTCGCCGACGGGCGACTCACGCTCGCCTACGACGGGGAGACGCTCGTCTTCACCAAGACGTCCGACGAGCCCGTTATGGACCGGGACCCGTCCGACAACGCGGGCGAGCTGGGGATGTACGGCCTGGACGACCTCGAGGAGACGGTGGGCGACGTCGGGCGTGACGATCCTGAGCCCACGGAGTTCTCTGACCTGTTCACCGACGAGATGGTGGTCTGGCAGCTCCTCTACACCTCCAGCGTCGAGGTTGACGTCCCGCTCGACGTCGTCGCGGGCGACGACGAGACCGCGCTCGTCAGGATCACCGGCATCGGGACGGACCCCGTGGGCGACACGGGCTACCTCGTGAGCGTCGAGAACCGAGCGGACGTCGACTTCGTGCTCACCAACGCGACGACCACGGTCGACGGCACGGACGTCTGGGAGGACGCCACGCTCTACTGCATGGCCGCGGCGGGGGAGACCTCCGAGGGCTTCCTCTTCGTCGACCGAGGGGTCGCCACCGTCACCGAGGGGACCGCCTGCGAGATCACCTTCGCGGCCGTCGACCGCGACGAGAACGTCCTTGCGACTTACGAGGTGACGCTCTAGTCCACGTCCGTCTTATAAGGGTCTATCATGGGGCGGGGTGCCGACGGGCGCCCGTCCTTCTCAGCAACCGACCGATGGAGCAGCCATGAACGATGCCCGTGACCTCATCTTCCCCGAGCCCATTTTCCACGAGAAGATCTGGGGCGGCCGCAGGCTGGCCGACGACTTCGGCTACGAGATCCCCGACGGGCCGATCGGCGAGTGCTGGGCAATCAGCGCGCATCCCAACGGCGACTGCGTGGTTGCGGAGGGCGTCTGGGCGGCCAGACACCTCTCCGAGCTCTGGGACGAGCACCGCGAGCTCTTCGGCAACCTCGAGGGCGACCGCTTCCCGCTGCTCGTGAAGATCATCGACGCCAAGGACAACCTCTCCGTTCAGGTCCATCCCGACGACGCCTACGCCGCCGAGCACGAGAACGGCAGCCTCGGCAAGCGCGAGTGCTGGTACGTGCTCGCCGTCGACCCGGGCACGCAGATTGTGATCGGCCAGCGCGCGCACGACCGCGCCGAGCTGGCGGCCATGATCGAGGAGGGCCGCTGGGACGACATGCTCAACCTCGTGCCGTGTCGCGCCGGCGACTTCTTCCCCATCGAGCCGGGCACCGTCCACGCCATCCAGGGCGGCACACTGATCCTGGAGACCCAGCAGTCCTCCGACGTCACCTACCGCGTCTACGACTACGACCGCGTGGGAGACGACGGCAAGCCGCGCGACCTGCACGTACAGCAGAGCCTGGACGTGGTGGACTACGCCCGGCAGGCGCCGGCGTCCGGCGAGGTCACGGCGCCCGAGGTGGACGGCGTGACCGAGCTCATGGAGTGCCCGAACTTCGTGGTGGACCGCGTGCGCGTGGAGGGCGAGAAGACCGTGGCCGAGGACTGGCCCTTCCTCTGCGTGAGCGTGATCGAGGGGTCCGGCACCGTGCGCGCCGCCTCCGTGGGCGTGGAGCACGAGATCGCGCGCGGCACGCACTTCCTGGCTCCGTCCGGCTGCGGCGACCTGTGCTTCTCGGGTGACCTGACGCTCGTGACGTCCCGCGTCCCGGCATAGGGCCGCGCCCCTGCGCAACGCGTCGACAGACGAGAAAGGCGCCGCCGGGTGGGTGACCCGGCGGCGCCACTGGCATGCAGGTGAGGGGGGAGGGCCAAGGCGACCGTGATCTCCGCGCCGCAGTGCGGGCCGCGGGTGGCGCCGGCCTTGACCTCCTCGAGGCAGTACGGGCAGTGCGGGGCGGCCTCCTCCTCCGCAGCCTCCTCGTCGGCCTCCTTCTTGGCCAGCGCGTCCATGCGCTCTCGCATGGTGTTGAGGCCCTTGACCAGGCAGAACACCACGAAGGCGATAATCAGGAAGTTGATCACGGCGGAGATGAAGGCGCCGAGGTCGATGAACTGGTCCGTGCCGGGGACCGCCCAGCGCAGGCCGTTGATGACCTCGGTCGCGCCGTCGGAGGCGCCGCCGGTGATGGTGCTCGTGGAGGTGGTCACGAGCGTGATCAGCGGGTTGATGAGGTTGCTCACGAGCGAGTTGACGATGGCGGTGAACGCGCCGCCGACGATGATACCAACGGCCATGTCCATCACGTTGCCGCGGGCGATGAACTCCTTGAACTCATCGACGATCTTCATGCGAGGGCCTTTCTGACGCGGATGCATAACCGCATCAGATTACCAGCTCACACGCCCTGCGAAGCCATATCAACCTGCAGATGAACCCCAGCCCAGCTCGTCGGTGTCGAGAAGGACGGTGAAGGGCCCGTGGTTCACCAGGCTCACGCGCATGTGCGCGCCAAAGACGCCGCGCCCCACGCGCGCGGCACCCAGCTCGGCCTCCGCGAGCTCGCAAAACCGCTCGTAGAGGCGCTCGGCGAGCTCGGGCCGCGCCGCGCCGGTGAAGGACGGCCGGTTGCCGCGCCGCGCGTCCGCGTAGAGCGTGAACTGGCTCACCACCAGCACGGACCCGCCCACGTCCCTAAGCGAGAGGTTGGTCTTGCCCGCCGCGTCCTCGCAGATGCGCAGCGCCGCCACCTTGCGCCACAGGCGCTCGGCCAGCGCCTCGTCGTCGGTGGGCGCCACGCCCAGAAGTACCAGGTAGCCGTCCCAGCAGCTCCCCACCACGGCGCCGTCGACCTCCACCTGGGCCTGCTCCACGCGCTGGATGAGCGCCCGCATCGCTTACGCCCCCAGCCGGTAGATCGCGGAGAACTTCTCGGTGAGGTAGTCCGTGTAATACGCGGGCGAGAAGGGCTCGCCGCACGCGTCGCGGATGAGCTCGTCGGAGTCCTTCGAGCGACCCCAGCGCCAGATCTTCTCGCCGAGCCAGGCGCGGATCGGGCCGAGGTCGCTGCGCGCGCACGCGCCCTCGAAGTCGACCCCGTCGGCGACCATGGCGGCCTTGAGCTGCGCTCCGTAGGCCGAGCCGAGCGCGTACGTCGGGAAGTAGCCGAAGTCGCCGCAGGCCCAGTGGGTGTCCTGGAGCGCGCCGCGGGCGTGGTCGGGCACCTCGAGCCCGAGGTACGCGCGGTACTTCTCGGCCCAGAGGCGCGGGACGTCGGCCGCGTGCGCCTCCCCGGAGAGCAGCAGGCGCTCGATCTCGTAGCGGACGAGGATGTGCAGGGGATAGGTGAGCTCGTCGGCCTCCGTGCGGATGAGGCCGGGCTCGGCGCAGTTCTCGGCGAGGTAGAGCTGGCGAGGCGTCACGCGGGAGAACCGCCCGGGGAAGCGCAGCTCGAGCGAGGCGAGCAGCGTGGGCGCGAAGGCCGCCGAGCGCCCCACGAGGTTCTCGAAGAAGCGCGACTGCGCCTCGTGCATGCCCATGGAGGTGCCGCCCCTGAGCGAGGTGAGGCGGTATGCCGGGTCGACGCCCTGCTCGTAGAGGGCGTGCCCGCCCTCGTGCAGCATGGAGAACGCGTTGGAGAGGACGTCGTCTCTGTGGGGGTGGCTGGCGATGAGCACGAACCCCGCCGAGGGGCCACCGGTGAACGGGTGCTCGGTCTCGCCGAGCCAGAGCGCGCCCATGTCCAGGCCCTCGAGCTCCACGAGGTCGCGTGCGAGCTCGCCCTGGCGGCGCACGTCGAAGGAGCCCTCCACGCATGCGCGGCCGGGCTTGTGCCGGCTCGCGACGCAGTCGGCGAGAAGGGGTACGACGCAGTCCTTGACCTGCGAGAAGAACCGGTCGTAGAAGGCGGCGTCACAGCCGGGCTCGTACTCGTCGAGCCAGACGTCGTAGGGGTCGCGCGAGCCGTCCCTCGCGGCGGCCATGCTCAGGCGCGCCTCCACGATGCGGTCGAGGTAGGGGGCGAAGGCGTCCCAGTCGCCCGCGGTCTTGGCGCGCCGCCAGACGTCCTCCGCCTCGCAGGTGAGACGGCTGAACGCGGCCTGCTCCTCGGCGGGTATCCGCACGAGGGCGTCGCGGTCGCGCGTGAGCACGCGTACCTGCGCTCGGCGCGTCTCGCTCAGGAGCTCGGGAACGGCCGCGAGGCGCGCGAGGACGTCGCCGACCTCCGGGTCGCAGAGCGCCTCCACGCGGGCGCGCTCCAGCTCGGCCAGGGCCTCGCTCCGCTCGGCGGTCGCCTTGGGCGGGTCGATCACCGGACCGAGCGAGCCGATCTCGTCCAGCGCGTAGCGAAGCGAGAAGAGCTTTCGCTCGAGCGCGTCCAGCGCGGCGAGGTCTGCCCTCGGGTTGGAGAGCGCGGCGTTTGTCTCGGCCATGGGTCCCCCTTTGCGTTCGGCTCCCACCAGTGTAGCCGTACGTCCCTTCGGCCGCCCGTCACCGAAGGCTCCGACCGGCCACGAGTTCGTCCGACCCCCGCGGCGCCGCGCCCCGTATCATTGGAGGGGATGGGTATGTGACATGCCTGACGAAGGGGGACGCAAATGGACAAGGTACTGGGCATCGACGTCGGCGGAACGAGCATCAAGGTCGGCCTCTTCACGCCTGACGGCGAGCTGCTCGAGGAGCGGAAGATCCCCACGCCGGCGCTCGTGGACGACGACGCCTATGCGGTCGTGACCTCCGGCATCACGCGCGTCCTCGCCGCGCACGACGCCGCCCCGGCGGACGTCATCGCCTGCGGCTTGGACATCCCCGGCC
>CAUGFC010000073.1 GCA_959598545.1 uncultured Olsenella sp.
TGCCGGGCAAGGTGAACCCGACCCAGTGCGAGGCCGTCACCATGGTGGCCGTGCAGGTCATGGGCAACGACGCCGCCATCGGGATGGCGGCCTCCCAGGGCAACTTCGAGCTCAACGTCTTCATGCCGGTGATCGCCTACAACTACCTGCAGTCCGTTCGCCTGCTCGCGGACGCGATCGTCTCCTTCGACGAGCGCTGCGCCTCGGGCATCACGGCCAACCGAGAGAAGATGGACGAGAACCTCCACCGCTCGCTCATGCTGGTGACGAGCCTGAACCCCCACATCGGCTACGACAACGCCGCGCGCGTGGCCAAGAAGGCCTTTGCCGAGGGCACCTCGCTCAAGGAGGCCTGCGTGGCGCTGGGCTTGCTCACGCCCGAGCGCTTCGACGAGGTCTTCCACCCCGAGCAGATGGTGTAGCCGCGCGCCCTTCTCGCCCCGCCCTTCTCGCCGTCCGTTTTGTTACGGGTCCGCTGCCCCTCTCGCCGAGCGGCTATCATGGACCCGGCAACAACGAAAGGAGCCCCATGAGCGAGCAGAGCATTGGCACCCGCTGCGTCCAGGCCGGCTACACGCCGGGCGACGGCGAGCCGCGCCAGATTCCCATCGTCCAGTCCACCACCTTCAAGTACGCGACCTCCGAGCACATGGGCCAGCTCTTCGACCTCGAGGCCGAGGGCTACTTCTATACGCGCCTGCAGAACCCCACCAACGACGCCGTGGCGGCCAAGATCGCCGCGCTCGAGGGCGGCGCCGCGGCCATGCTCACGAGCTCCGGCCAGGCGGCCAACTTCTTCGCGCTCTTCAACATCTGCGAGGCGGGCAGCCACATCGTGGCGAGCTCGGCCATCTATGGCGGTACCTACAACCTGATCGCGCACACCATGGCCAAGATGGGCGTCGAGTCCACGTTCGTCTCGCCCACGTGCACGCCGGAGGAGCTCGAGGCGGCCTTCCGTCCCAACACGCGCGCTGTCTTTGGCGAGACGATCGCCAACCCCGCGCTGGACGTGCTGGACATCGAGCGCTTCGCGACCGCGGCCCACGCGCACGGCGTGCCGCTGATCGTGGACAACACCTTCCCCACGCCCGTCTTCTGCCGGCCGATCGAGTGGGGCGCCGACATCGTGACCCACTCCACCACCAAGTACATGGACGGCCACGGCGTGGGCGTGGGCGGCGCGATCGTGGACTCCGGTAACTTCGACTGGATGGCGCACGCGGACAAGTTCCCCGGCCTCACCACCCCCGACGAGTCCTACCACGGCATCGTCTACGCCGAGAAGTTCGGTCAGGCCGGCGCCTTCATCACCAAGGCCACCTCGCAGCTCATGCGCGACCTCGGCTCCATCCAGAGCCCGCAGAACGCGTTCTACCTCAACATGGGCCTCGAGAGCCTGCACGTGCGCATGCCGCAGCACTTTGCCAACGGCCTTGCCGTGGCCGAGTACCTCGAGAAGAGCGACAAGGTGACCTCGGTGCGCTTCCCGCACCTGCCGAGCGACCCGTACTACGCGCTCGCCCAGAAGTACCTGCCCGAGGGCGGCTCCGGCGTGGTGTCCTTTGAGCTCGCTGGTGGTCGCGCTGCTGCCGAGAGGTTCATGGCGGCGCTTCGCCTCGCGGCGATTGAGACGCACGTTGCCGACGCGCGCACCTGCTGCCTGCACCCTGCCTCCGCGACGCACCGCCAGATGAACGACGAGGAGCTTGCCGCCGCCGGCATCTCGCCCGCGATGGTGCGCTTCTCGTGCGGCCTCGAGGGAACCGACGACCTCATCGCCGACATCGAGCAGGCGCTCTCCGCGATCTAGCCCGTCTCTCGAACCCAAACCCCTCGGCTCCGCGGCGTGCTTCGGGAGGGTTTGGGTTCGAAAATGCGGCCTCACGAGAAGAACCCGCAGGCGGGCACGTTGCTCACCTGCGGATTCTTTGGACTGCGTCGCTGCGGTCGCCCGATTTCGAACCCAAACCCGAAACGGGTTTGGGTTCACGGCCCCTACTCGGAGACCTCAAGCAGCTCGATGTTGAAGTTGAGGGCCTTGCCCGCCATCTCGTGGTTCATGTCGAAGGTGACGGACTCGTCGTCCTTGGCGGCGACGGTGGCGGGGAAGGGCTGGCCCATGGCGTTGCTCAGCATGACGCGCTGACCCGCGACGAGGTCCTCCGCGCCGGGCATCTGCGCCACCGGGACGGTCTGCACGAGGCGCTCGTCGCGCTCGCCGTAGGCCTCGGCGGGCTCGAGGCGCACGTCCACGACCTGGCCGACCTCCATCTCGCGCACGGCCTCGTCGAAACCCTTGATCATCTGGCCCGCCATGCAGGTGAACGCCAGCGGCTCGCCGCGGTCGCGCGAGGAGTCGAACTTCGTGCCGTCGTCGAGCGTGCCCACGTAGTGGACCTTGACCTGCTTGCCCTCGTTGCTCATGTCTCTCCCGTCTCTGGGGTCGGATGCACCGACCCCAGATTCTGACAGATGGTCCGTGCGCGCGCTAGTCGCGGTCGGCCCGGTCCCAGGCCTCGTCGTAGACGTACTCGGTCATGACCTGGGAGCGCAGGCCCTCCCAGGAGTCGGCGGTCAGCTTTCCGCCGTCAAGCGTGGTCCCGAGGAGGTTCTCGAGCATGGCGCGCTCGAACACCTGCGTGTCGCGCTCGAGCCTCCCGTCGTCGGGCTCGACCTCGTAGAGCGTGAGGGTCTGGAGGTCGTCGACCGCGCACATGGCGACGACGGCGTTGTAGACGAGTGCGAGGTCGACGTGGTCGTCGTCACGGGCGACGCGGTCGCGGTCCTGGTACTCGTAGGTGACCGCTACGGAACCCGCGGAGGTGGTCTCCACGCCGGTCAGGTACTCGCTCACCGGGAGCGAGCGGAAGAGCTCCTCGACCCGCCCGGTGTCAGAGGCGGACGTCCCCGCATGCGCCGCCAGCTCGTCGACGGACTGGGACTGGACCTCGGCCACCAGGCCGGTGCCGCTCTGGGCGGGCGCCCCGTGGCGGTTGCCGGTGCCGTCCTGAGGCGCGCTGCCGTTGGCGTCGTCGGTCGTGGTCTGCGACGTGGCGACGTCCTTCTCGGCGGTGGCGTCGTCGCCCTGGTCGGTTCGCTCGACGACCTGCGAGGTCTGGGACTGGTAGTCGTCGGCGGCCTTCCTGGTGTCCAGCATGTTGAACACGGTGCAGCCGGCGATGCCCGCGACCACGAGCACGACAGCCACGACGGCAACGATCGCTGCCGTCGACCAGCGCCGGGATGCTGCGGGCTCGGGCTCGGGCCCGGGCGCCGGGGGCGTCTCGACCGTCGGGTCGGGCTCGGGCGCGACAGCCGCGGTGGGGATCGCCGTGGTGGGCTCGACGGCCTCGTCCCTCTCGTCCAGCACGTCCTCCACGCTGGAGACGGCCTCGCAGGTGCGCCGGTAGGCCTCCTCCTCGCTCATGCCCTGGGCGACGTAGTCGTCGAAGCGCGCGGTGAGGTTTCCGTAGATCTCCTCCTTGAGCTCGATGGTCTCGGCGTCGAGCGTGCGTCCCTCGAAGAGGTGCTCGACGTACATCCTGAGGTCGCTCCTGCCGCTCATTTGGTGCCTCCGCTCTGTCTGAGAAGTCGGTCGATGATGGTGCGCGCGCGGACCCAGCGTGCGGTCGCCTCGGTGAGCTCCCCGCGACCGCCGTCGGTTATGTGGTAGTACTTGCGACGTGCGCCCTGGGTCTCGTTGCCCCAGTAGCTCTCCACGAACCCCTGCCCCTCCAGGCGCTTGAGGCTCGTGTACAGCGAGGGCTCCTTCATCTCGTAGGCCCCCTCGCTCGTCTGCGCGACGTCCTTCAGGATCTCGTAGCCGTAGGAGTCGCCGGTCGAGAGCGTGCTCAGCACGATGGCGTCGATGTTGCCCCGGATGAGGTCGCTCTCTGCGTCTCTCGTTGCCATGGGTCACCTCCCTGACGGTATCGTTGAGTGCAGTGTAGCGCATATTACTATGTGTGTCGATATACTTTCTCAGAAATATATAAGGTCCGGCGAACGGTAGCTGGGCGGGCGGGAGCGTCGCGATGGGGTATCCTTAGCCCGAGAGGAGGGTGGCGTGAGCGAGAAGAGCGGCGGTTTCGTTGGGGTCTTCGACTCGGGCGTGGGCGGCATCAGCGTGCTGCGCGCGCTCGTGGCCGAGCTGCCGCACGAGGACTTCCGCTTCTTCGGCGACTCCGCCAACGCGCCCTACGGCGAGAAGACCGAGGGGCAGGTGCTTGACCTCTCCCGCGACATCGTCGAGCGCTTCCTCGCCGCCGGCGCCAAGGCGGTCGTGATCGCATGCAACACGGCGACTTCCGTCTCCGCCGACGCCCTTCGCGCCGCCCATCCCGACGTGCCCATCGTCGGGATAGAGCCCGCGCTCAAGCCCGCCGCCCGCGCCCTGCCGCACGGACGCGTGCTCGTCATGGCTACCGAGGTGACGCTGCGGCTCGAGAAGTACCACGAGCTCGTTCGCGCCTGGGGAGGGGAGTGCGAGGTCGTGCCCGTTCCGTGCCCGGGCCTCGCCGCCCGCATCGAGAGGGGAGACCTCGACGCGCCCGACGTCCGGGAGCTGATCGAGGGCTACGTGGGCGCGTATGCGGGCGAGGTCGACGGGGTGGTTCTCGGCTGCACGCACTACCCGTTCGTGAGGCGCCAGATCGCCGAGGTGCTCGGCCCGGGCGTGCGCTTCTTCGACGGTGGCGCCGGCGCCGCCCGGCAGCTCAGGGCGCGTCTCACGGATGCCGGCCTGCTCGACGACCGCGGCCGCCCCGGGCGCGTCGAGTTTGCCTCGAGCCTCGACACGCCTGCCGAGCTGGCCCTCTACGAGAGGTTCTTCTCGCTCCCGTTCTGACGCCCATTGTCTGGGTACTTTTTCGGGTGCCCTTGAAGTAGCGTTCGCCCGCTCGCCCAAGAACATGCAGGTAAAGAAACGGCACCTCCCAAGTCGTACTTGAGAGGTGCCGAAAAAAGTACCCAGACGATGCCCGGGGCGCCCGGCTAGACGCGCTTCTCGCCCCAGAAGAACGTCGCGACGGTGCCCGGGCCGGTGTGGACGCCGATCGTGGCGCCGATGGGGAAGATCTCCACCTTGCCGTCGAGCTTGGGGAACCTCTCCTCGATGCGACGTGCGACCTCGCGGGCGTCGTCCTCGCACTCGGACTGGGAGATGAAGACCTTGCCGGAGTAGTCCAGGCCGCCCTCGGCGAGCTCCTCCATCTTCTCGACGATGCGGTTGATCGCCTTGGCCTTGGTGCGGATCTTCTCCTTGACGGCGAGCGAGCCGTCGGGCTCCACGTCCATGACCGGGCAGATCTTGAGCATGCCGCCCACGAGGCCGGCCGCCTTGGAGATGCGGCCGCCGCGGATGAAGAACGTCAGGTCGGACGAGAAGAACCAGTGCTGGACCTCGCTCTTGTGCTCCTCGGCCCAGGCGCCGAGCTCGTCGAGGCCCATGCCGGCGTCGCGGAGGTCGGCGAGCTTGTCCATGAGCAGGCCGTAGCCGGCGGACGCGGCGAGCGAGTCCACGACGACGACCTTGCGGTCGGGGTACTTCTCGGCGAGCTGGTCGCGGGCGATGCAGGCGGAGTTGTAGGTGCTGGAGATGCCCGAGGAGAGCGTCACGTGCAGCACGTCGGTGCCGGCGGCGAGGAACTTCTCGAAGTGGGCGGCGTAGTCGCCGGCGCTCACCTGGGAGGTCTTGGCGTCCGCGCCGGCCAGCATCTTGGCGTAGAGGTCGGCGGGGGAGTTGGTGACGCCGAAGTCGTCCTTGCAGGTCTCGCCGTTCAGGTAGTAGTTGAAGTACAGATACGTGATGTCGCGGGATTCGAGCCACTCGCGCGTGACGTCTGCCGTGGAGCAGCAGCTGAGGACATAGTCGGACATGGTACCCCCTTCGATTGCCTTTCCGGGTTCAGCATAGCGCACCTTGGGCGCGCGGGCGAGTGCGGTGGAACTGCCCCTCGCGGCATATGTCGTCCGGGCATTCGTGCATACTCTTAGTCAGTAACTCGCGCGAGAGGAGCGCTCATGGGCAGATCCGGCGGTGGCGGCGGGGGCTTCGGCGGCGGGGGCCGCTCGGGCGGTTTCTCGGGCGGCGGTCGTCGCTCGGGCGGGTTCTCGGGCGGGCGCTCCGGCGGTCGTTCGGGAGGCAGGCCCGGCGGCTTCGGCGGCCCGCGTCCCGCTGGCGGCCCGGCGCCCCGCCGATCCTACGTGCCCGTCTTCGGCGGCTGGGGCTGGCATCGCCCGACCGTCGTGACGCCGGGCTACGGCGCCGGCGGGGGATGCGGCGGCTGTGGGGGCTGGCTGGTCGGCCTCGTGCTCGCCGCGCTGTTGATCGCCCTGCTCAGCACCTCGCTCTCGTTCTGCGGCGCCGACCTCGGCGGAGGGGCGTCCTACGCCCAGGGCTCCGCCCAGTCGTCCTCCACGGTGCGCGAGAAGCTCGACGCCGACGCCGTCAACAGGACGGACTGGTACACGGACGCCGACGGCGACTGGATCCACAGCGCCGGTCGGCTCACGGACGGCCTCGAGCGCTTCTATGACAAGACCGGCGTCCAGCCCTACGTCTACATCCTGCCCAACGGCAGCACCAGCTCGGTCGAGGAGCTCACGGCGCTCGCCGAGCGCCTCTACCCGGAGCTCTTCACGGACGAGGGGCACCTGCTGCTCGTCTTCTGCGATGACGGTGCCGGCTCCTACACCTGTGGCTACACGGTGGGCACCGAGGCGTCCGCCGTCATGGACTCCGAGGCCCTGGGCATCCTCGCCGACGAGCTCGACTACGCCTACAACAACGCCGACACCGACGAGGAGGTCTTCTCCGACGCCTTCTCCGAGACCGCGGATCGCATCATGGCCGCGGCCGACGAGGAGGCCCAGGGCAAGACGATCCTCATCGTCGGCGGCGTCATCATCGCCGTGCTGGTGGTCGGCGGGGTGGTCCGCGCCGTCGTGGCCCGCCGCAAGGCCGCGGAGGCGGAGAAGAAGCAGAGGATGGAGGAGATTCTCAACACGCCGCTCGAGCGGTTCGGTGACGACAAGGTTGAGGACCTTGCGGACAAGTACGAGGACGAGGATGATGGACCCATCAGCGGGGACAGCGACTAGCGACGTCGCCTGACGTCTCGAGAGGGGAAACGACATGGGCATTCTGGACCGCTTCGCCACGATCGTGAAGGCCAACATCAACGAGCTGCTCGACAAGGCCGAGGACCCGGCCAAGATGGTCGACCAGTACCTCGTGGACCTCACTGAGTCGCTTGCCGAGGTCAAGAAGGAGACCGCCGGCGTCATGGCCGAGGAGACGCGCACCCGTCGCGCCGTGGAGCGCAACGCCGAGGAGGCCGCGCGGATGGAGGGTCTCGCCCGCAAGGCGCTCGCCGCCGGGAACGAGGACGACGCCCGTGTCTTCTTGGGCAAAAAGCAGAAGCTCGACGCCACGGGAGCCGAGCTTGCCAAGGCGGCTGAGGCGGCGCGCGCCAACGCCGAGAAGATGCGCCAGATGCACGACAAGCTCGTGGGCGACATCGAGGATCTCAAGGCGCGTCGCGAGACGATCAAGGCCAAGGCTGCCGTCGCCCGTACGCAGGAGATGGTGGGTGGCTATACCTCCGGCTCCGACAAGGCCGAGAGCGCCATCGAGGCGTTCAACCGCATGGAGGCCAAGGTGGACCGCGACCTGGACGCCGCCAACGCGATGGCCGAGCTGAACCAGGCGCCCGTCGACGAGGCCGCGGCCCTCGAGGCAAAGTATGCCGACGCCGCGGATGACGCTGCGGTGGATGACGCGCTCGCCAAGCTCAAGGCGGACATGGGGCTTTAGGGCAGAGCCGACTGCTCTCCAACGGGGCGGCGTTCGGAACGGCGGGCGCCGCCCCGCGCTATGCGCGCCTCACCTCGCCCTCCCCGGTCGCCGCGCCTCTCTCGGCAAGGGCACGCTCCTCGCTCACGAGGTCGGCGATCCGGCGCCTGCGCACCACGCTCACCACGAGCGGCATGGCAAACACGAGCGAGCTGGCGGCAAGCAGGGTACCCTGGACGCCGAATACCCTCGCGAGGGCCGGGGCGCACACCAGGGGCACCGCGCCGGCCATGTTGTTGCCGAAGCTCATGACCGCGTTCACGCTGCCCAGCACCTCGAGCGGGGAGTGCATCTGAGTGAGCGTGGTGAGCAGCGGCATGAGGGCGCCAAAGGCCACGCCCAGAAGGGCCTGTCCCAGACAGGCCACCGCCGGCTCCGCCGTGCCCACGTAGACGAGGCAGAACAGACCCTCGGAGGCAAGCACAGCGAGCAGCGTCCGTATGGTGACGTGACGCGTCGGAATGCGCAGCACCAGCAGCGACCCTACGATGCCGCCCAGCCCCGCCGCCGCCGAGAGCCAGCCCATCCAGCTCACGCCCACGTGCAAGACGTCTCGGTAGTAGAGGGATTCGAGCGGGTCGAAGGCCCCGTAGCCGAAGAACGAGACGAAGCAGCTCCAGAACAGCAGCGCGAGCGCGGGCGTCGAGGAGACGGCGGCAAAGCCTGACGAGAGGACCGAGCCGTCAGCCCCCTTGCCGCGCGGTTCGCTGCGCCGCGGCTCGCGGAGCGCGCGAAAGCCCAGTGCCGGCACGAGCGAGACCAGAGCGCAGCCCGCCAGCAGCAGAAAGACCACCCGCGTTGACACCGCGGCCGCAAGTGCCCCACCTGCCACGGGACCCACGACGACGGCGACGTTGGAGACCGTGAAGATGACGGAGTTGATGTTCTTGAGCTCGGCGGGGACGTTCGTGAGATAGGAGGGGAACGCCTTGGCGATCATGTCGCCAAAGCCCCAGGCCACGCCAAACAGCGCCGCCCCGGCCATGACGCCCCAGAACGTGGTGGCAAGCACCTGGAACGCAAGCGCCGAGGCAACGAGTCCCGCCATGACGAACATGAAGTAGCGCCTGGGGCCGATGCGGTCGAGCAGGGGCCCGCCCACAAACGAGCCGGCGATCATGCAGAGGTTGAGGATGCCGATACCCAGCACGTTCTCTCCCACGCCGCCGTCCATGGCATAGGTGAGCGTGCCCACCACGCCGATGAAGTAGCAGCACTGGACGCCCAGGTAGACAAAGAAGCGCATGGCAACGAGCCGCCGCGCCATGGGCGAGAG
>CAUGFC010000074.1 GCA_959598545.1 uncultured Olsenella sp.
GCCTATGTGTACGTTAACATCTGAAGAGCGGACGTATCCGACCAGACGGTGAACGGTGTCCATCTGTCCCGTCTGCGACAGAAGGGAGTGCGTGATGGTCGAGGTTTCTGAGTTCGGAGTGACGCCCTCGGGCGAGAAGGCGCATGCCTACACCCTCTCATGCGGCACCGCCCGCGTGCGCGTGAGCGACTTCGGCGCCACGCTCCTGGGCGTCGAGGTTCCCGACGAGGCGGGCGAGTCCGCCGACGTCGTGCTCGGTTACGCCGACGTGAGCGGCTATGCGGGCGTCAACGGCGCCTGCTACGGCGGCGTTATCGGCCCAGTCGCCAACCGCACCGACCGCGCCGAGGTGCCCCTCGGCGAGAGGGTCTACCACCTGCCCGGAAACGACGGCCCCGGGCTTGCCAACAACCTGCACTCCGACCTCGAGAGGGGCCTCCACAAGCGCCTGTGGCGTGCGAGCATCGACGAGGACGCCTGCTCGGTCTTCTTCTCCTGCAGGCTGTCCGACGGGGAGCTGGGGCTTCCGGGCAATCGCGATCTCACGGCAGCCTACACGCTCTCGAGCGACGCGCAGGGCGCCGCCGTGCTGAGGCTTGACCTCGGGTGCGACTCGGACGCCCCGACCTACGTCAACATGACCAACCACGCCTACTTCAACCTCGCGGGCCACGCTGCCGGCGACGTGCTCTCCCAGGTCGTCTCCATCAGCGCCGATTCCTTCCTCCCGGTGCGCGAGGACTCGGTCTCCGAGGGGGAGGTCAGGCCCGTCTCGGGCACGCCCTTCGACTTCGGCTCCCCCAAGACGCTCGGTGCCGACATCGAGGACGACTGCGAGCAGCTCCGCCGCGCGCGCGGATACGATCACTGCTTCTGCGTGAGGGGCTATGAGGCGGGCTCCGTCCCGCGCCCCGCGCTCCACGCCGAGGACCCGGCGAGCGGACGCGTGCTCGACGTCTCCGTAACCACCCCGGGCGCGCACCTCTACACGGGCAACTGGCTGGAGGATGCCGTCGGCGTGAAGGACGGGGCCTCCTACGGCCCGCGCGACGGCTTCGCGTTCGAGCCGGAGTTCTACCCGGACAACGTGCACCACGCCGAGTGGGAGACCCCCGTCTGCGAGCCCGGGCGCCCGTACTCCTCCACGATCGTCTGGCGCTTCTCGGTACGCTAGGCTGCCGCGAGGTGCCGAGCCGGGCGGCGCGGTATAGTAGGGTGCGGGCACAATGACCCGTTCAACCGACGCGAGGGGGAGAGATGGCCGCGTACAAGTCTGACATCGAGATCGCCCAGGAGGCTCGGATGCTTCCCATCTCGGAGGTCGCCGCCAAGGCCGGCCTCTCCGAGGACATGATCGAGCCGTACGGCTACACCAAGGCGAAGGTGGACATCCACTCGCTCGCGGACCGGCCTCGCAAGGGCAGGCTCGTCCTCGTGACCGCCATCAACCCCACGCCCGCCGGCGAGGGGAAGACCACGACCTCGATCGGCCTCGCCGACGCCATGAACCGCCTCGGCCATCAGACGATGCTCGCCCTTCGCGAGCCCTCGCTCGGCCCCGTGTTCGGGATCAAGGGTGGCGCGGCGGGCGGCGGCTACGCGCAGGTCGTCCCCATGGAGGACATCAACCTCCACTTCACCGGGGACTTCCACGCCATCGGCGCCGCCAACAACCTCTGCGCCGCCATGCTCGACAACCACATCAAGCAGGGCAACGCCCTCGGCATCGACCCGCGCCGCATCGTGTGGAAGCGCTGCGTCGACATGAACGACCGTCAGCTCCGCAACGTCGTGGACGGCCTCGGCGGCATCGCCGACGGCATGCCGCGCCAGGACGGCTTCGACATCACCGTCGCCTCCGAGGTCATGGCCGTCTTCTGCCTGGCCACCGACCTCATGGACCTGAAGGCCCGCCTCGCCCGCATGGTCATCGCCTACACCTATGACCGCAAGCCCGTGACCGTGGCCGACATCCACGCCGAGGGCGCCATGACGGCCCTGCTCAAGGATGCCATCAAGCCCAACCTCGTCCAGACGCTCGAGGGCAACCCCGCCTTCGTCCACGGTGGCCCCTTCGCCAATATCGCCCACGGCTGCAACTCCGTCGAGGCAACCACCACGGCGCTCAAGCTCGCCGACTACGTGGTCACCGAGGCCGGCTTCGGCGCGGACCTGGGCGCCGAGAAGTTCCTCGACATCAAGTGCCGCTACGCCGGCCTCAGGCCCAGCGCCGTCGTGCTCGTCGCCACCGTGCGCGCGCTCAAGTACAACGGGGGCGTCGCGAAGGCCGACCTGGGCGCCGAGAACCTCGAGGCGCTCGAGGCGGGCATGCCCAACCTGCTCCAGCACGTCTCCAACATTCGCGACGTCTGGGGTCTCCCGGTGGTCGTCGCCATCAACGCCTTCCCCACGGACACCGCCGCAGAGCTCGCGCTCGTCGAGCGCAAGTGCAACGAGCTCGGCGTCAACGTCGCGCTCTCCGAGGTCTGGGCCAAGGGCGGCGAGGGCGGATGCGCGCTCGCCGAGGAGGTGGTGCGCCTGTGCGAGCAGCCGAGCGACTTCCGCTTTGCCTACGACGTGGAGGACTCGATCGAGAACAAGCTGAACGCCATCGCCACGAAGGTCTACCACGCCGACGGCGTCGACTTCACGAGCGCGGCGGCCAAGCAGCTGAGGCAGCTCGAGGAGCAGGGCTTCGGCAACCTGCCCATCTGCGTGGCGAAGACGCAGTACTCGTTCTCGGACGACCAGACCAAGCTCGGCGCCCCGCGCGGCTTCCGCATCACGGTCCGCAACCTCAAGGTGTCCGCCGGCGCCGGCTTCATCGTCGCCCTCACTGGCGACATCATGACGATGCCGGGCCTGCCGAAGGTGCCCGCCGCCGAGAAGATCGACGTCACGCCCGACGGACGCATCGTCGGCCTGTTCTAGGGCCTGCCCGTGGCATCCACGAAGAAGAGGCTCACGGAGCTGAGCTGCGAGGAGTTCGGCGACAGGCTCGCCTCGGAGGAGGGCGTGCCCGGCGGCGGCGGCGCTGCCGCACTCGTGGGGTCCCTCGCCGCGGCGCTCTGCTCCATGGCGGGCGCCCTGACGGTCGGGAAGCCGCGCTTCGCCGACGTCGAGCAGGAAGTCTCCCAGATCATGGAGGAGACCGAGGACGTCCGGTTCCGGCTCCTTGCGCTCGTCGACGACGACGCCGAGGGCTTCCTGCCCCTTCTTGACGCCTACGCGCTCCCGCGCGAGGACCCCGCCCGCGCGGACGCTGTCGCGAGGGCGACGAAGGCCGCCTGCATGGCGCCCCTCGCCATGATGGGCGAGTGCTGTCGCGCGGTCGTGCTGCTCGAGGAGATGTCCGAGAGATGCTCGCGCCTGCTCGCCTCCGACGTGGCCTGCGGCGCCGTGCTCGCCGCCGCCGCCCTCCAGGCCGCGAGTGTCAACGTCTTCGTCAACACCTCGTCTCTCCCCGGGGATGACACCGTCGCGAGCGTCGAGGCCGCGTGTGACGAGATGCTCGACGAGTTCGTCCCGCGCGCACGCGCGCTCGCCCGTCGACTGGCGGGGAGGTCGGTTCGCTGATGGCTGTCGAGCTGCGCGGCGCGCCCGTCGCCGCCGCGCTCACCGAGAGGCTCGCCGCGCGCGCAGCCTCCCTTGCCGAGCGCGGCCTCGTCCCGACGCTCGCGATCGTGCGCGTCGGCGAGCGCGAGGACGACCTCGCCTACGAACGAGGGGCGCTGAAGCGCTGCGAGCGCGTCGGCATAGACGTGCGCCGAGTCACGCTCCCGTACGACTGCGGGCAGGACGAGCTCCTCGCCGCGATTGATCGCGTCAACCGGGACGGCTCCGTCCACGGCTGCCTCATGTTCCGCCCGCTTCCGCCGACTCTGGGCGAGGCTGCCGCCTGCGCCGCCCTCGCGCCCGAGAAGGACGTCGACTGCGCGACCGACGCGTCGCTCGCCGGCGTCCTCTCCGGTCATCCCGTCGGCTTCCCGCCGTGCACGGCCGCGGCGGTCCTCGAGATCCTCGACCACTACGACGTGCCCCTCGCGGGGGCCCGTGTCGCGGTCGTCGGACGCTCCCTCGTGATCGGGCGGCCCGTCTCGCTCATGCTCCAGGCTCGTGACGCGACCGTCACCATGTGCCACTCGAGGACCCGCGAGCTGGCCGCCGTCTGCCGGCAGGCGGACGTCCTCGTCGTCGCGGCGGGTCGTCCGGGCCTCGTCGGACGCGAGTCGGTGCGCGAGGGCCAGGTCGTGGTCGACGTCGGGATCAACTGGGACGAGCGGAGCGCCCGCCTCGTCGGTGACGTAGACTATGACGCCGTCAGCGGCGTCGTCGACGCCATCACGCCCGTCCCGGGAGGGGTGGGCTCCGTCACCACCGCGGTTCTCGCCAAGCATGTCGTCGAGGCCGCCGAGAGGAGCTGCCGATGAGGGTTACCGAGAAGCCATCCTCGTCCTACAGCGGGGCGATGACGCCGGCGTCAATGGAGCTCAAGAACGAGCGCGTCGCCGAGACGAAGGCGGGGACCGACGTCGTGAGCGCCTTCGTGCTCGCCGTCATGGCCGGTGCCTTCATCTCCATGGGCGCGACCTTCATGCTCGTCATCAAGTCCGACTCCGAGCTGCCCTTCGCCGCCACGCAGCTGCTCGGCGGCTTCTCCTTCACCCTGGGCCTCTTCCTCATCCTCGCCGCCGGAGCGGAGCTCTTCACGGGCAACTGCCTCATGGTCATGGGCCCGCTCGCCGGCCGCTTCTCGTGGGGGAGCCTTCTCAGGAGCTGGGGCGTCGTGCTCGCCGGCAACCTCGTGGGGAGCGTGCTTGCCGCGGCGCTTGTGCTCGCGGCTGACGTCGCCTCGGCAAACGGCGGCGCGCTCGGTCAGGCTGCGGTCGCCGTGGCGGGGGGCAAGGTCGCGCTCGGGTGGGGCGTCGCCTTCTCCCGCGCGGTCCTCTGCAACCTGCTCGTCTGCCTCGCGGTCTGGGTTGGCCACTCCGCCAACTCCGTCACCGACAAGTTCTTCTCGGCGCTCCTGCCCGTCATGGCCTTCATGGCCGCGGGCTTCGAGCACTGCGTGGCCAACATGTTCTTCCTGCCCTACGCCCTCATGCTCCAGGCAACGGGCGTGGCCGCCGGGGGCCTCGAGCTCTCCGGCGTCATCTCAAACCTGACGGCCGCCACACTGGGTAACCTTGTGGGCGGCGTGGTACTCGTTGGCGTCTCGTACTGGTTCGTGTACGGGCGCGGAAGGGAGCGCGCGTGAGCGTGGTCGAGAAGAACGAGCAGGGTTTCGGCCCCATCGACAAGCCGCGCGTTGAGGCCGCGGTCCGGGAGCTCTTGCTCGCGATCGGGGAGGACCCGGACCGCGAGGGGCTCGTCGGCACGCCCGACCGCGTGGCGCGTGCGTGCGAGGAGATCCTCGGCGGCACGCAGGAGGATCCCGGCGCGCACCTGAGGAGGCAGTTCCACGAGCCGGGCAACCAGGAGATGGTGATCGTCAAGGACATCCCGTTCTCGTCGCTGTGCGAGCACCACATCCTGCCCTTCACCGGGCGCGCGCACGTCTGCTACATCCCGCGGGACGGGCGTATCACCGGGCTCTCCAAGATCGCCCGCTGCGTCTCGGGGTATGCGCGGCGCCTGCAGGTCCAGGAGCGTCTCACCGGTCAGGTCGCTGACGCCATGGTGCGGGAGCTCGACCCGCTCGGTGTGCTCGTGGTCCTCGAGGCCGAGCACACCTGCATGACCATGCGTGGAATCCGTGCGGCCGGCGCGATCACCACGACCTCCGCCGTGCGCGGCTGCCTGCGCGACCTCAAGACCCGCGAGGAGGCCCTGCGCCTGCTGGGGCTGTAGGCCTCGTCTGCGAGCGCCCGGGCATGCCCATGCCCCGGCGGTGAGTTTCAAGGGAGAGGGAATGTATCAGCTGCCGTTCGAAGTGCCGGAGATGACGTATGCGGAGGCGCTCGCGCACGTGCGTGGGGCACTGCGCTTCGGGATCTGCCCGCTGCTGGAGACCGTGGAGGACATGCTCGCCGAGCTTGGTGACCCCGACCTCGCGTTCGAGTGCGTGCAGATCGCGGGCACCAACGGGAAGACGTCCACGGCCCGCTACACGGCCGCCATTCTCGCGGGGGAGGGCCTCGACGTCGCCCTCTACACCTCGCCCGAGCTCGTGAGCTACACGGAGCGCATGGAGGTCGGGGGGCGGCCCGTGTCGGATGGGGCGTTCGCTCACGGGGTCTCCGCTGCAAAGGTCGCCGGCGAGCGCGTGAACGCGCGGCGCTCGGCGGCGGGGGGGCGACCCTATGACATCACCGAGTTCGACACGCTCACCGTCGCGGCGATGGTCGTCTTCGCCGAGGCCGGCGTCGACGTCGCCGTTCTCGAGTGTGGTCTCGGCGGGCGCTGGGATGCCACGTCGGCTGCCAAGTCGATCCGCTCGGTCGCGGTGACCGGCATCGGCCTCGACCACATGCGCGTCCTCGGGGACACGCTCGAGGAGATCGCGGGCGAGAAGGCCGCCATCATCAAGCCCGGTCGCACCTGTGTCCTCGGTGCCGGGACGGCAAGCCCCACGTCGGTCGAGCAGGTCCTTCTCGACCAGGCGCGAACTGCCGGCGTGACCCCCGTGCTCGTACGCCCGTCCGAGGGCCCTGCGCTTGCCTCTGGCTCAGCGCTCGCTTCGCTCGCTCGCTGCGCGAAATCGCCCGAGACAAGCGCAGGGCCCTCGGACGAGCTACCGGTCGCACGCTTCCGCGTCACCAAGGTCCCGCATCGCCTCGGTGCCCCGCTCGAGCTGGACGTCGCTACGCCGCTCGCGACCTACGCCGAGCTGGCGGCCCTGAAACCTGCCTACCAGGCGCAGAACATCGCCTGCGCGGTGGCGCTCTGCGAGGGGTACCTCGGCCGCGCGCTCGACGCGGACGCTCTCTTCACCTCCGTCGTCCAGTGCCCCACGCCCGGGCGCTTCCAGCTGCTGCGTCCCGAGCCCCCCGTCCTCATCGACGCCTGCCACAACCCCCAGTCGGTCGAGGCGTTCCTCTCCGCGCTCGCCGACGTCGCCCCCGATCGCGACGAGCGGCCCGTCCTTCTCGCCGCCGTGCTCGCCGACAAGGACGTCGACGGCATCGTCGAGCTTCTCGCCGGGGCGTTCCCCCGCGTCGCGGTCACGCAGACCGCGAGCCCGCGGGCCCTTCCCGCCGCGGAGCTGGCACGTGCCTTCTCGGACGCCGGTGCGGACGTGCTCGGGGCGTACTCCACGGTCGGGGAGGCAACGTCGGCATTGTGTGGAGAATCGTACGTCGCATGCGGCTCCATCACCCTTGCGGGAGAGCTTGCGGCCCTCTTCCGGTAGCTTTTGCTACAATCTTGCTTGTATGTGGCGGCTGACGCCGCGCCTATAGTCCGAAGGAGTTCCTGACATGCAAGAACTTATCGACCAGCTCATCACCCCCGAGGTTCGCATGGTCCTCTACCTGATGGTCGTGTGCGTCGTCATGCTCTACGTCCTCTCCATCGTCTACGTCATCCGCGACGCCCAGCGCCGCGGCGCCGAGCCCTGGTGGATGTGGGCCATCATCTCCGTCATCCCCATCGTGGGACTGCTCGCCTACGTGATCCTCCGTCCCAGCTCCTACCTGATCGACCGCGAGGAGCAGGACCTGGACATCGCCCTGCGCGAGCACCAGCTCTCGCACTACGGCATCTGCCCCAAGTGCGGTGCCCCGATCGACCGCGACTTCGTGGTCTGCCCGATCTGTAACACGCAGGTCCGCAACGTCTGCCCCACCTGCCACCGCCCCCTCAACGCCGACTGGAAGGTCTGCCCCTACTGCCGCACGCGCATCCAGCAGTAGCGCGTCCCGGACATCGCACCCGCAGGGCCCCGTTCGCGGGGCCTTTTTCGTGCACGACCGCGCCGACACGGGGCGTGCCGCCGCACCCGGCCCAGACGAGAGGGGAGTGCGCGCGTGCGCCACTTGTGGTAAACCTATACAGGACCGATTACGAAAGGCAGCACGCAGATGCAGCGCTTCGCCGCACATATCTCCCGAACGCAGACTATCTAGGCGTCTGTCCATCCCGGCCGGCAGGCCCCGGGCAGGCGCCGCATATCGCTCGGCACCGCATGTGCGGCGTGCGGGCGTTTTTCATGTTCACACTCTGCTAGAAAGGTGCATCCCATGAAGGTCCTGTACAACGACGGCCACATCGACGAGTGCCCGGCCGAGGAGGTCACCCACGTCGTCCGCCACAGCGCTGCCCACATCATGGCGCAGGCCATCAAGCGCCTGTACCCCGAGGCCGACTTCGCCTACGGCCCCGCCACCGACAACGGCTTCTACTACGACATCGACCTCCCCGAGGGCCAGAAGATCTCCGAGGAGGACTTCCCGGCCATCGAGGCCGAGATGAAGAGGATCGTGAAGGAGAACCTCAAGTTCACCGTCTTCGAGCTCCCGCGCGCCGAGGCCATCGCCCTCATGGAGGAGCGTGGCGAGAAGTACAAGGTCGAGCACATCGGCGACCTTGCCGACGACGCTCGCATCACCTTCTACCAGCAGGGCGAGTACATCGACATGTGCGTGGGCCCGCACCTCACCTACACCAAGGCGCTCAAGGCCTTCAAGCTCACGGGTGTCTCGGGCGCCTACTGGAAGGGCGACAAGAACAACAAGATGCTCACGCGCGTGAACGGCACCGCCTTCGCCACGAAGGAGGAGCTCGACGAGCACCTGCGCCTGCTCGAGGAGGCCAAGAAGCGCGACCACCGCAAGATCGGCCGCGAGATGGACATCTTCATGATGCGCGACGAGGCCCCCGGCTTCCCGTTCTTCCTCCCCAATGGCATGACGCTCAAGAACGAGCTGCTCAACTACTGGCGAGAGATCCACCGCGCCGCGGGCTACGTCGAGATCTCCACGCCCATGATCATGAGCAAGGAGCTCTGGAAGACCTCCGGCCACTGGGACCACTACAAGGACAACATGTACTCCACGATCATC
>CAUGFC010000075.1 GCA_959598545.1 uncultured Olsenella sp.
GTGACGTAGATGAAGGTGGTGTTGATGCGCTGGCGCAGCTTGATGATCTCCGCGCGCATCTGGTTGCGCAGCTTGGCGTCGAGGTTGGAGAGCGGCTCGTCCATGAGCAGCACCTTGGGCTCGCGCACGATGGCGCGGCCGATCGCCACGCGCTGTCGCTGGCCGCCGGAGAGGGCCTTGGGCTTGCGGTCGAGAAGGGCGGTGATGCCCAGGATCTGCGCCGCCTCCTCGACCCGACGGTTCATCTCGTCCTTGGGGACCTTGCGGAGCTTGAGCGGGTACTCCATGTTCCCGCGCACCGTCTTGTGCGGGTAGAGGGCGTAGTTCTGGAAGACCATGGCGATGTCGCGGTCGCGCGGCTGGACGTCGTTGACGAGCCTGTCGTCGATGTAGATCTCGCCGCGCGTGATCTCCTCGAGGCCCGCAACCATGCGCAGCATCGTCGACTTGCCGCAGCCGGACGGGCCGACGAGGACGATGAACTCGCCGTCGGCGATCTCCAGGTTGAAGTCCTCGACCGCGAGCACGCCCTCCTCGGTCACCTTGAGGTTGGCGTTGCCCTTCTTGGGCTTGTGCCTCCTGCCCGTGGAGGCGGGGTAGACCTTCTCGACATGCTTGATGGATACCTGCGCCATGAGCGCTCCCTCCCTATCAATTCCCGACCGTCGGAACCCTGTCGAAGAGCTCCGCCTGCCGTCTCAGCCTTCTCACGAGTTCCGGCGTCGCATAGTGCGCCGGCGCCCGCCACTTCCAGTTGGTCCCCACCGTTGAGGGGACGTTCATGCGGGTCTCCCCGCCCAGGCAGAGGATGTCCTGCATCTGGACTATCGCGGTGTCGGCAACCGAGGACCAGATGCCGCGCATCATGCCCCAGCCCTCGCCCTCGCGCTCGTTGAGGCCGAGGTAGTCGCGCGCGCGCTCCGCGTCCTCGGGGCAGGCGCCCGCAAGCCAGCCGAGCGCCGTGTCGTTGTCGTGCGTCCCCACGTAGGCGACGCAGTTGCGGGGATAGGCGTGCGGCAGGTAGACGCTGCCGGAGCCGTCCACGCTGTCGAACGCGAACTCGAGGACCCGCATCCCCGGCAGCCCCGTCTCCTCACGCAGGCGCGCGACGGAGTCCGTGAGATATCCCAGGTCCTCCGCGACGAGACGCTCCGTGCCGCAGGTCTCGCGCAGCCGCTCGAAGAGCGCGGCGCCCGGCCCCTCCCGCCAGCGTCCCTCGCGCGCGTCCGGCGCGCCGAAGGGGATCGCGTAGTACGAGTCGAAGCCGCGGAAGTGGTCGATCCGCAGAATGTCGTAGAGACGCAGCTGGTACGAGACGCGCTCGACCCACCACGCGTAGCCGTCCTCGGCCATGCGGTCCCAGTCGTAGAGCGGGTTGCCCCAGAGCTGCCCGCCCGCGGCGAACCCGTCCGGCGGGCAGCCCGCGACCTCCGTGGGGACGAGCCGCTCGTCGAGCTGGAACTGCCCGGGGCTCGCCCACACGTCGGCGCTGTCGGGCGCCACGTAGATCGGGATGTCGCCCATGAGCAGGACGCCGGAGCGCGCCGCATGCTCCCTGAGGCGGTCCCACTGTCGGAAGAAGAGGCACTGGACGCCCTGCCAGTAGTCGATGCGTTCGGCGAGGTCGCGCCGAGCATCGGCGAGGGCCTCCTCGTCGCGACGGCGCAGGGGGTCCGGCCATGCGCCCCAGGGTGCGCCCTGGCACGAGTCCTTGATGGCCATGAAGAGCGCGTAGTCCTCGAGCCAGGCGGACTCGCGGGCGCAGAACGACGCGAGCTCGGCCGCGCGCGTCTCGCGCAGCCGGGACACTGCCAGACCCAGCACCTCGAGGCGACCGCGGAAGAGCGCGCCGTAGTCCACGGAGAGCGGGTCGTCGCCCCACGGCCTGCCCTCGTACTCCGAGCGCTCGAGAAGCCCCTCCTCGGCCAGGTCGTCGAGGTCGATCAGGTACGGGTTGCCCGCATAGGTAGAGAAGACCTGGTAGGGGGAGTCGCCGAAGCCGGTCGGACCGATCGGGAGAATCTGCCAGACCGTCTGGCCCGAGGCGGCAAGGAAGTCCACGAACTCACGCGCGGCGGCGCCCATCGTACCGACGCCCCACGCGGAGGGCAGCGACGTGATCGCCATGAGAACGCCCGAGCGCCTCATGATCCCTCCCTCCCCTCTCCGGGTTCCACGGACGCCGCGGGGAGCAGCGAGAGCACGCTCTCCCTGCGCAGGAGCCTAAACGGCACGGACTCGTGCACGACACGCCCCCTCTCCCCGCGGGCGGCGGCGAGCAGCGCCTCCACGCCCCTGCGGGCGAGGAGCCCCGTGTCCTGGCGGACCGTCGTGAGGCGCGGGACGCTGTACTGCGAGACGTCCACGCCGTCAAAGCCCACGATCGAGATGTCGAGGGGAACGCGGAAGCCGCGGTCGGTGACCGCGCGGAGCGCACCGAGGGCGATCACGTCGCCGAAGGCGAAGATCGCGGTGAGGTCGTCCGCGCGCTCGAGCAGCCGCATCGCCGCCTCGTAGCCCGCGCGCATCGAGAAGCGGCAGGGCTCGTAGCAGCGCTCGGCGTCGAAGCTCGAGCCATGGGTCGAGAACGCCCGCGCGACGCCGATCAGGCGGTGCTCGGACACCTCGCTGACCTTGCGGTCGCCGCCGAGCACGCCGATGCGCCGATGGCCGCACTCCCACAGGTAGTCGATGACGCTCTCAGCCGCCTCCTCGTCGTCGGTCGAGAAGGACGAGAGACCCTTGAGCCCCCAGCCCTCGGCGGTGTTGGTGAGGAGCACGCACGGGGCTCCGATCTGGCCGAAGCCCTCCTTGAAGTTGCTGGGGTCCCCGCCTAGGAAGAGGAACCCCTTGGGGTGCCTGATCCTGTCGAGATGGACGGCTCGCGCCACCTCGTCGGCGTCCTCGTCGACGAAGTGGACGCGCGCCTCCTCGTCAGCCTCCGCGAAGAGTCCCTCGGCCTTCTCGATGATGTCGTTGAAGAGCAGGTTCTGCATGCCCTTGACCATGATGGCAAACGAGGCCCTGTTCCTCGTCTTGAGGTGGCGCGCGTTGGTGTTGGGCTCGTAGCCCACCTCGCGGACCACCTCAAGGACGCGCTCGCGTGCGCGGTCGCTGACGCCGGGGTGGTCGTTGAGCACGCGGGAGACGGTGCCCAGGCTGTATCCGGAGAGTCGAGCGATGTCCCTGATGTCCACGACGCCCCCTCTCGTCCTAGCCCTTGACCGCGCCGGCGGCGACGCCCTTGATGATGTACTTCTGGCACGACAGGTAGAACACGACGACCGGGATGACGGCCATGATGAGCGCCGCCATGATGGCGCCCATGTCGACGCGCCCGTAGGACCCCTTCATGAACTGGATCACGATGGAGATCGTCTTGTACTCCGTGGTGTCGAGCACCAGGTACGGCAGCAGGAAGTCGTTCCAGATCCACATCGTCTGCAGGATGCCGACGGAGATGAACGTGGGCTTCATGATGGGGATGACCACCGTGAAGAACGTCCTTATCGGCCCCGCGCCGTCGATGAGCGCGGCCTCCTCGATCTCTATGGGTATGGTCTTCACGAAGCCGCAGAACATGAACACCGCCAACCCCGCCCCGAACCCGAGGTAGATGACGATGATGCCCCAGGGCGTGCCGAGGCCCAGACGGTCGGCGATGAGCGACAGCGTGAACATGACCATCTGGAACGGCACGACCATGGAGAACACGCACAGGTAGTAGACGGCCTTGGTGAAGCGGTTCTGCACGCGCGTGATGTACCAGGCGCACATGGAGGTGCAGATCAGGATGACCGCGACCGAGCCCACCGTGATGAAGACGGTCCAGCCGACGGAATCGAGGAACCCGTACTTGTCGATCGCCGTCTGGTAGTTCTCGAGCCCGATGTAGGTCTGCTCGGTGGGCAGCTCGAAGGGCTCGAGGTTGATGAACATCTTGTTCTTGAACGAGTTGAACAGCACCACCACGACGGGCAGCAGCCACACGACGCAGAGAAACGCCACGAGGCCCGTACCAGCCCAGTTGAGGGCGCTGCGCTCCTTCTTGGTCGCCATCACTGCTGCACCTCCTTGGAGCGCGTGGCGCGCAGCTGGATGAGTCCGATGACCACGACGATCAGGCAGAAGATGACCGCCTTCGCCTGGCCGACGCCCTCCCAGCCGACACGGCCGTAGAACGTGTTGTAGATGTTGAGGGCGAGCATCTCCGACATCTTGGACGGCTCGCCGGCGGTGAGCGAGAGGTTCTGGTCGAAGAGCTTGAAGCCGTTGGTGAGCGAGAGGAACATGCAGATCGTGATCGACGACATCATCATCGGGATGGTGACGTCCACGAGCCTGCGCCAGGCGCTCGCGCCGTCGATGGCGGCCGCCTCGAGCACGTCGCCGGGAATCGACTGCAGGCCGGCGATGTAGATGATCATCATGTATCCGATCTGCTGCCAGGCGACCAGGATGACGAGGCCGACGAAGCCGTACCACTCGTTGAGGTTCAGCGCCTGCGAGTACTGGGCGAGGATGCCGTTGAAGATGAGCTGCCAGATGTAGCCCAGGACGATGCCGCCGATGAGGTTGGGCATGAAGAAGACCGTGCGGAACAGGTTGGTTCCGCGCAGCTTCCTGGTGAGGGCGAGCGCTATCGCGAACGCGATGACGTTGATGACGAGGACGGACACGACGGTGAACAGGGCCGTGTACCAGAACGAGTGCTGGAAGACGGTGTCCTGCACCGCCAGGACGAAGTTCGAGAAGCCCACGAACGTCGCATCGGTGACCGTGGTGAAGTCGCATAGCGACAGCCACAGGCCCAGGAGGAACGGGGCCACGAATCCGATGAGGAACGCCAGGAACGTGGGCAGGACGAAGATGGGGAGGTACTTCTTGATTGCCTTCTCCATGTGACCTCCTTCCCTATGGATGGGGCGGTGGGTGAGGGAAGGCACCCACCGCCCGGATCGGACGAGAACGCTTTGAGCTGCCCCTATGCCTTGGAGGCTGCGGCCTCGGTCGCCCAGCCGTCGACGAAGGCGGTCACGACGCCGTCCCAGTTGCCGTCGGTCTGGTCGGCGGCGTAGGTGGTGAGGGCGGAGCCCACGCCGTTCTTCCACTCCTCGGAGGGCATGGTCGAGAAGCACCACTTGACCGGGGTCTTGTCGGCGTTGATCTCATCCGCGAGGTTGTTGAGGACGTTCGTGGACTCGAGGTTGGCCTCGAACGGGATCACGAAGCCCATGCCGGCCTCGCCGGAGGGCATGGCACCCTCGGAGCCGCACATGGCCTTGACGCCGGTCTCGGAGGTGACGCACCAGTTGATGAAGTCGAGCGTGGCCTGGATGTCCTCCTCGGAGGCGTTCTTGTTCACGCACCAGTAGTTCTCGGAACCGGTGCAGATGCCCTGGCTCTCCTCGCCGTCCACGCCGATGTAGATCGGGACGAGCGCGAGGTTCTCGTCGCCGACCTCGGCGACGTTGGCGTACTCCCACGTGCCGTTCTGGTAGAACACGCACTGGCCGGTCACGAACTCGGCGGTCGCGTCATCGGCGGTCTTGGTGGAGAGCTGGGTGGGGTCGCAGGTGGCGTTGTTGATGTAGAGATCCCAGATCTGGCGGTAGTTGTCCAGGTAGGTGCCCTTGATGGCGTCGGTGGTGTCGATGCCGTCGGCCTGGTACTCGTAGTAGATCGGGAGGTTGGCGAGGTGGGTCTTGAAGCGCCAGTCGGACGAGCCGTCCATGCCGGCGGAGCCGAAGGCGGAGAAGCCGAGCTCGTCCTTGCGGGCGGTGATGTCCTCGGCGACGGCCTTGAGGCTGTCGAAGTTGGTGATGTCGTCGGTGGTGTAGCCCGCCTTGTCGAGCAGGGACTTGTTGCAGATGATGCCGTAGGACTCGATGACGTAGGCGATGCCCTTGGTCTTGCCGTCGTCACCCTTGAGCGCGTAGTCCTCCTTGGTGAGCTGGCCCATGATCTCGGTGTCGTCGAGGTCGTAGCAGTAGTCCTTCCAGGAGGCGAGACCCACGGGGCCGTTCACCTGGAAGAGCGTGGGGGCGTCCGTCTTGGCCATCTCGGACTTGAGCGTGGTCTCGTACTGGCCGGAGGCGGCCGTCATGACCGTCACGGGCACGCCGGTCTCCTCGGTGTAGAGCTCGGCGAGCTCCTGCCACTGCGCGTCCTGCTCGGGCTTGAAGTTGAGGTAGTAGACCTTGCCGGCGGCCTGCTCGTCGCCACCGCCGCCGCCCTGCTCCCCGCCGCAGCCGGCGAGCGCCACCGCGCCCGCGCCTGCCATGAGGCCGAGACCCGCCTGCACGAACTGACGCCTCTTCATCAACATGACGTGCTCCCTCCTACTTTTTCGAAACGTTCCTCTCTGTTGCGTGAATTTGGAAACGTTTCATTTCCGTTGGTTGCATTAGAGCACGCGATAGGACTACTTACAACTGGTATTTCTTTAAGGAGCCGGCTGGCGCCGATTTGATACCGTTCGCGTTTGCCCGCTGGATTTGGAAAGGGTTCCAAACGAAATCGGGCGCGCAGGCGCGACGCGCACACAAAAAAGGGGCGGCGCCCCATTGCGCCGCCCCGCCTCGTCTGTACTTTGGAATCACCCGTGTCTCTGCGAATCGATGATGGACAACTGGGTATTCAACCTGGGCCCGCTTCGAGTGTTCCTGTCATCAGTCCGTTCCGAAATACGTTTCGGAGAACGTTGGCGAGTGCGCTCGCCCCAGATGTTATAGGACCTCGGTCGCACGGTCGGCGGGCCCAAACTGCACATTCTCTTCTGTGTTCACTGGACTCGCCTCCTTCTGACGGTCGCTGGGTTGTAGCGACGGTACCCTTGGTTACTCACCTTTTTCCCGCGCAGGCGGGGTTTACACACTCGTCTCAAAACGCTCCGCGAGCGGTGTCATTCATCCGGCAGACGGTATCTCCCGATAAAGAAGCGCCCTGGGCGAAAACCCAGGGCGCTCGTTTCGCGTTATGTGCGCGACGCTACTCGGCGTCGGCGAGGGCCTTCTTGGCGACCTCGGCGATATCGGCGAAGGTCTGCTCGTCGCTGTAGGCGATCTCGGCAAGGACCTTGCGGTCGAGCTCGACGCCGGCGAGCTTGAGGCCGTGCATGAGCTTGCTGTAGGAGAGGCCGTTCATGCGGGCGGCGGCATTGATGCGCTGGATCCACAGAGCGCGGAAGTCGCGCTTCTTGTTGCGACGGTCGCGGTAGGCGTACTGACCGGAGTGCTGCGCCTGCTCCTTCATGCCGCGGAACGTGCGGGAACGGACTCCGTAGTAGCCCTTGGTGCGCTCGGCGAGCGTGTTGCGCTTCTTACGGCCGGCGACGGCGCGCTTGACTCGTGCCATGTCTGATCAACTCCTTGGTGAGAACTGCAAATCGGGACGCGAGAAGCGCCTACTTGGAACCCATGCGCTGGGAAACGGTCTTGACGTCGGCGTCGGAGATGACGGTCTCCTGACGGAAGCCGCGAATGCGCTTCTGGGACTTCTTGGTGAGGATGTGGCTCTTGAACGCCTTGGCGCGCATGATCTTGCCAGAGCCGGTGCGGCGGAAGCGCTTGGCCGTACCCTTGTGGGTCTTCATCTTGGGCATGCTAGTTCTCCTTCTCCGTGGTGACGTTCTCGTCCTTCTCGTCCTTCTTGTCGAAGGCGCCCTTGATCGGGACGATGGTCATGTGCATGTTGCGACCCTCCATGAGCGGCTTCTGCTCGACGGAGGCGACGTCCTTGAGGTCCTCGGCCAGACGGTCCAGGACGAGGCGGCCCTGCTCCGGGTGGGCCATCTCACGACCGCGGAACATAATCGTGATCTTGACGCGCGCGCCCTTCTTGAGGAAGCGAATCACGTGACCCTTCTTGGTCTCGTAGTCGCCCACGTCGATCTTGGGACGGAACTTCATCTCCTTGATCTCGACCTTGGACTGGTTCTTGCGGGCGGCCTTGGCCTTGCGGTCCTGCTCGTACTTGAACTTCTTGTAGTCGAGCATCTTGCAGACGGGGGGATCTGCGTTGGGCGCGATCTCCACCAGGTCGAGGCCCTGATCGAGCGCGATGCGCAGGGCGTCGCGGACGCCGAAGAGGCCCATCTGGGAGCCGTCGACGCCGATCAGGCGGCACGTGCGCGATGTGATCTCCTCATTGATGCGAGGACCATCGTTTCTGGCTATCGTTCACACCTTCCTCTCGCTGCGGCTCTCGCCGCATAAAAAATCCCCTGGCGACGAGCGGCCGTCCAGGAGACATGAACCCGCCCCAGGGGGCGGAGGTGCTTGTCTGACCAGACAGCTGCCGTAAGGCGCCGTGTAGGTGGGGGCCGTTTGCCCCGCTTCGCAAAACGCACACTGGAGAACAATAGCATGCGTGCCGGGCGCGGGCAAGAGGTTTTTCTCGCCGGCGCCCGGCACGAACACAGTTCAGAAACTCTTCACAGGCCGAGAAGAACGTCCGCCCGCTAGAGGTTGAGCGAGGCCGACTGCACGTAGGTGCGGGCCTGGTACTCGCGGTCCAGGTCGTAGAGGCCCTTGGGGTCGCAGCCGAAGAGCTTCATGTTGGTGATCATGTCGCGGGCGTTGGTCTCCTCCTCGCCCTGCTCGGCCACGAACCAGTCGAGGAACTTCATCGTGCGCACGTCATGCTGCTCGTGCGCAACCTCGTAGCAGTGGTGGATGAGGCTCGTGACGTACTCCTCGTGCGTGAGGCCGGCCTCGAGCGGGGCGAGGTCGTTCTCGAAGGTCTTGTCGGGCTTGGCGATGGCCTCCATCGTGGGCTTGAAGTCGTTGTCCAGGAGGTAGCGACGGATGGCCAGCGCGTGGTCCATCTCCTCCTTGGCCTGGATCTCGTACCAGTTGGCAAAGCCCTTGAGGCCGCGGTCGTCATAGTAGTCGGCAAAGGTGAGATAGAGGTACGCCGAGTACATCTCCTTGTTGATCTGCTCGTTCAGGA
>CAUGFC010000076.1 GCA_959598545.1 uncultured Olsenella sp.
AGGTCGACGTCGTCGGCGACGGGCTTGCCCTTGGCGTGAACGGCCAGGATCTTCTCGCGGCCGCCCACGTCCGGGCGGTCCACGGTCACGCGCCGGTCGAAGCGGCCGGGGCGCAGCAGCGCCGGGTCGAGGATGTCGGGGCGGTTGGTGGCGGCGACCAGGATCACCGCGGAGTTGTCCTCGAAGCCGTCCATCTCGACGAGCAGCTGGTTCAAGGTCTGCTCGCGCTCGTCGTGGCCGCCGCCGAGGCCGGCGCCGCGCTGGCGGCCGACGGCGTCAATCTCGTCGATGAAGACGATGCAGGGCGCTGCCTCCTTGGCCTGCTTGAAGAGGTCACGCACGCGCGAGGCGCCCACGCCCACGAACATCTCCACGAAGTCTGATCCGGAGATCGAGAAGAACGGGACGCCCGCCTCGCCGGCCACGGCCTTGGCGAGCAGCGTCTTGCCGGTGCCCGGCGGGCCCACGAGCAGAAGGCCGCGCGGAATGCGGGCGCCCATCTTGCGGTAGCGCTCGGGGTCGGAGAGGAAGTCGCGGACCTCCTGGAGCTCCTCGACCGCCTCGTCGATGCCCGCGACGTCGGCGAAGGTCACCTTGGGGCGCTCCCCCTCGATACGGGCCTTGGTCTTGGCGAAGGACATCGTCTTGTCCTGCTGGCCGGACATACGGTTCATGTAGTAGACGAAGACGCCCACGAGCAGCAGCGTCGGCACGACAGAGACCAGGACCGTCTGGAGAAGGTCGTCGGAGGACGTGTCAATCTCATAGGTGACGTCCGGGTGGTCCGCCATGAGCTCGGCGAGGGAGTCGGAGCCCACGTAGACGCTCCTGTACGAGACGAGCTTGGAGTCGTCGTCCTTGTCGGCCTGCGTCTTCCAGTAGGAGCCGGTGACGCTGGCGTCCGAGGTGCGGTAGCGGACGTCGCTCACGCGGCCCTCCTCGACGGCGGTCACGAACTCGTTGGTGGGCAGCGCCTCGCTGGACTGGCGGCTGTTGAAGAGCGCGGAACCCATCGAGTAAGCGAGGTAGACCACGATGGCGAGGACGATCAGCGACGTGATCGCACCGGACCGCGACGAGCCGCCGGGCTCGCCGGGGAGCGGCGGCCTGTTGTTGTTCTCGGGATCTGGCAACACGTACTCCTTTTTGGTTACTTCTGGTAGACCTCGGGCTTGAGGATGCCGATGTAGGGCAGGTTGCGGTAGCGCTCGGCGAAGTCGAGGCCGTAGCCCACGATGAACTCGTCGGGCACGTGGGTGCCCACGTAGCGGGGCTCGATCGCGGGCGTCTTGCCGGCGACGTCCTTCACGAGGAACGCGGCCACCTCGACGGAGGCGGGGCCACGGCCCTTGAGCAGGTCGATGAGGTACGAGAGGGTGAGGCCGGAGTCGAGGATGTCCTCGACGATCAGGACGTCGCGCCCCTCGATCTTGGTGTCGAGGTCCTTGACGATGCGCACCACGCCGGAGCTCTTGGCCGCCTCACCGTAGCTGGAGACCGCCATGAAGTCCACCGACATCGGGCAGTCGATGGCGCGCATGAGGTCCGCGGTGAAGACCACGGCTCCGCGCAGCACGGCCACGACCAGCGGGTTCTTTCCGGCATAGTCACGCGTGATCTGCTCGCCCATGCGGCTGACAATCTGGTGGATGCCCTCCTCGCTGAGCAGGACCTCCTTGACGTCGGAATGCAGTGCCTCCATCGCTCGCTCCTTCCGTCGGCGGAAGCTCTCTGGCCTGATTTCCAAGGATAGCGCAGATGGGACCCGCCGGAGACGCCGGAATGCCGCGCGCCAAACAGGGTTTGGGTTCGAAGCCGGGGCGGCGGAGTCGCAAGCGATCGCAAAAGCGCAGGTAACTGATTTCTGAATTGATTTTCTGGGCACCGTGTCCGCTTTTCTGAACCCAAACCCGAATCGGGTTTGGGTTCAGAAAACGCGAAGTTGGTTTCTAGATGTATGTGTCAACTGGGGTTTTGCGCACGGATGACGTCGTCGGGACGAAATCTCGAACCCAAACCCTACGCGAGGGGGTCGGGCGTCTCCAGAAGCGTCAGCTCGAGCAGCCATTTCGTCGCGGGGGTGCATCGGGCGCGCTCGTCAGGGCGCACGGGGGCGACCCATACGACCGATCCGGTAGGCGAGGTTCGCACCACGGGGACGCTCGCACGCTCGTCCAGGGGGACGCGCGCCTCTCCCAGCAGGTCGGACACCTTCTTCGACTGCCCGTGCATACCCAGCGGGCAGAGGACGTCGCCGGGGCGCGGGGCGTCCACCCAAAGCCCGCCCCCGCGCGAGGGATCGACGCACGCTGCCTGCGCATCGAGAAGCACGGATGCGCCCTCCCACTCGAGCGCGTGGGCGCGGGCACGGGCGGCGGGGTCCGCCCCGGCAGGCGACTCGACGATGCGGGCGGACAGCGCCCGGCCGTCCGGGAGCTCGAGGCGGCCGGGCACCTCGAGCCAGGCCGCCGCGGGCGTCGCCACGCTGCGAGCGCGAAGGAACAGCAGCCCGTGCTCCACGCGGGCGGAGACGGCCATCGGGATGGTGAGCGAGCCCTCCCCCGCCGCGACCGCCCGCAGCACCGCGGCGATGTGGCGGGCCTCGAGCCGGGCGTCGGGGCGCAGGGCGAGAAGCGCGGCGCGCACCACGCGCCGGGCGATCGCCACCTCGAGCGCGGCGAGGCGCGACGCGTCCAGAACGACGAGCCCGTCGCCCTCGCGACGCGTGAGGTCGCGCAGGGCGCGCCCGGCGACCGCCGTGAGGTACGCGTCCTCGTCGGAGAGGATGTCGCAGGTGTTCGCGAGGCTCGCCGTCACGCGCGGGTTTCTCGCCCGCACGACGGGCATGACCTCGTGGCGGACGTAGGCACGCAGGTAGCGCGTGTCGGCGTTGGTGTCGTCCTCGCGCCAGACGATGCCGCGCATGCGCAGCAGGTCGCAGAGCTCGTCGTGCGTGCGGTCCAGCAGGGGCCGCACGATGCGGTTGCGTCGACGCGGGATGGACGAGAGCCCAGCCGCCCCGGTGCCGCGGATCGCGTTCATGAAGAAGGTCTCGGCGCGGTCGTCGGCGGTGTGCGCCGTGAGGATGCGCGCGGCGGAGCGCGGCGTGCCAAGGCGCTCGGAGAGCTCGTTCGCAAGGCGTGCGGCCTCGGCGTAGCGCAGCTCGCGGCCGGCGTTCTCGACGTTGTCCCGCGCGTCCGCGGCGAGGGCCGCCACGTCGGCGCGACGAATGGTGCAGGGGATGCCGAAGCGCTCGGAGAGGTCGCGCACGAACTCCTCGTCCTCCTCGGCGTCGATGCCGCGCAGGCCGTGGTTGACGTGCAGCACGTGCAGGCGCTCGCGGGCGATGCGCGTGACGCCGCGGCCGTCGTCGATGTCGAGCGCCGAGGTCGCGGCCAGCACGAGCAGCGCCGTGGAGTCCGCCCCGCCCGAGACCATGAGGACGACGGGCGCGGAGAGCTCGACGTCCGCCGGCCCGCTCGGCCGCTCGAAACGAGCGCCCGAGGCACCGTATCGGCGAGAGACGCTCGGCATGGCCACCTCCAACGGTTACCCTGTACTTCGGCGACGCGCGGGCGCGCCCCACCCAGAAGTGTACGACAGCGAGAGGAGCCCCATGACCCCCGAGATCCACCTGCACGTCCTCGCCAGCGGCTCCAAGGGCAACGCGGCGGTGGTCGAGGGCCCCGACGGCTCCGTGCTGGTGGACTGCGGCATCTCGCGGCGCGCCCTTCTCGGTCGCGCGGGGGAGCTGGGCGTGGACATGGGACGCGTGGTCGCCGTCATCCTCACCCACGAGCACTCGGACCACGTGGGCGGGCTCAGCGTGTTCTGCAGCCGCTTCGACGGGGCGCTCTATGCGACGGCGGGGACCGTGGCGGCGCGCCGCTACCTCTCCGAGCTGCCGTTCACGCTCGTGGGCCACTCCGACGAGCTCGAGCTGGCCGGCATGCGCGTGCGGACCTTCCCCACCTCGCACGACGTGGCCGACCCCGTGGGCCTGCGCTTCTCGACGGACGACGACGCGCTCGGCTTCTGCACCGACACCGGCGAGCTGGGACCGGAGGCGCTGGGAGCCCTTGCCGACGCGCGCATCCTGGCGCTGGAGTCCAACCACGACGAGCGCATGCTGGCCACCGGCAGCTACCCGTCCTACCTCAAGGCACGCGTGGGCGGGCCGACCGGCCACCTCTCCAACGCCCAGGCCGCGGCGGCGCTCGCGGACCTCGTGGGGCCCGACACCGAGACCGTGGTGGCCATGCACCTCTCCCAGGAGAACAACCGCCCGAGCGTCTGCGTGCGCACGCTGGCGGAGGCTGTCGGGGCGCGAGTCGCCCCTGGCGACGACGGACGCACCGAGGCGCGCACGCCGGACGGCAGGCTCACGATCTGCTGCGCCGCGCAGGACTGGCCTCTTTCCGTGTTCTGAGGGGCGCGCGTCTCCCGTCCCGCTACAGAAAACGGGCCGGAACCCGTGGGTCCCGGCCCGCTGAGTCGCCGCTACGCAACAGCTAGTCGATGGCGATCTTGGTGACGTTGGCCTTCTCGTCCTGCTTGGGGACGTTCACCGTAAGGATGCCGCCCTCGAGCTTGGCGGTGAGGCCGGTCGTGGCCGCGTCCTTCAGGAAGACGCCGCGCGTGGCGCTCCACTCGCCGGACTCCTTGTAGAGGTAGTTCTTGCCCTTCTCCTCGTCGGACTCCTTCTTCTCCACGGAGACGGAGAGACGGCCCTCGTTGAGCTCGACGTCAATGTCCTCGCGCTTGACGCCCGGCAGCTCGGCAGTGACCACATACGCGGTGCCCGCGTCCTCGACGTTCATCTTGAAGCCGGCGTTGCCCGTGGAGAGCGCGGCGAACGGCGCGTCGAAGAAGCGGTCGAACTCGTCGAACGGCCAGCTGCGCAGTGCGCGAGAGTAACGGTCATACGGAATCATGCTTGCCATGGTGCTCACTCCTTTTGGTCTGTGTGGGCGCCTCCCCGGGCACCCTGTCGCTCGTTGGTAGTTATTCCCCGCCATCCGGCTTCTAAACCGAGAAGGACCATTTTTCTGAGCGACATATACTCACCATATCTAAGCGTCATTAACTTAGATTTTGAGCACGGCGCGGCCTGTATCATAATGGCGACGGTAACTGAGAGAGCCGGAGGCACCATGAGCAGCACCGAGCCCACCACGGGGGACGTCGAGAAGCACGCGGCCCCCTACGTCCGCCAGCGCCCCACCCATCGCAGCGTGGAGCCCATCGACGACCTTGCGTCCGAGACGGGCGGGCCCGAGCTCGACGACCAGGGTTCCGACCGGGCCGTCGCCGGCGGCGTCCTCCCCACTCTCGGGCACAGGCGCTCGCGCGCCGAGGGCGTGCAGCTGCGCCGGGACCTCCACTATGGCCAGTACCTCGAGATTCCCAAGGGGCGCCGCGACATCTTCGCCTCGCGCGAGCGCAAGACGCGCATCAAGACGGCCATCGCGCTCGTCGCCGTGCTGGCCGTGCTGGCGATCGTGGTCTTCTTCGTCTGGGAGTACATGCAGGCCAACTGGGGCTCCACCGCCCGCTAGCCGAATGGGTCAAGGGGGCTGTCCCCTTCTGACCTACGCCCAGGGGTCGCGCTCGAAGAGGGGCTCAGGGTCCGGTCGGCGGTCCGAGTAGGGGTCGTAGCCGTCGTCGTCCTCGTTCTCGGCGCGCCTGAACTCGTCCTTCTCGACGGTCTTTTCCTTGTCGTCCATCAGATCACCCCGTGAACAGGTCGATGTAGGCGATGTAGTCGCAGAGCCTGCCGCCAAAGTCGGAGAGGTCGACGCCGGAGAAGTGCGACGTCGGGGCGATCAGGGCCACGACCCCCGTGGAGTCGCCCACACCCCCGATCCTGACGGCCCAGGTGTAGCCGCCCTGCTCGCCGACGGCGCAGATGAAGTGCGCATCCTCCGGGAGCTCCTCGGGCATGACGACGTCCTCGGCCGTGCAGGTGTCCTTGAGGCCCTCCAGGCCGCACGCCGCCATCACGGCGCGCACGCCATCTTCGTTCTCCCTCCCGCCGCCGGAGGGCAGCGTGTCGGAACTGAAGGCGTAGCGGACGCCGCCGACCCCCGCGCCCTCCGCGAGCACGTCGCCCTTGGAGCCGCCGTCATAGTGGGAGGTCTCGGGGTCGTCGGTGATGTGGAGCAGGTCGCCCGACGAGCCCTTGTACACCGCGTGCGCGTTGCCGTTGTGGACGTAGACGCCGCCGTAGACCAGCGAGAAGCCCTCGTCCGCAAGATACTCGGAGAGCTGCTCGGGCGTTGCCTCGAAGTACTCGGCCAGGCTCGTCGGCGAGGACGGGTTGGGGCTCGACACGCTCAGCTTGACCGTCGTGCCGCCCGCGACCTCTGTGCCCTCGCCGGGATCGGCCGCGACCACCGTGTTCTTCTTGGCGTCTGAGTCGACGTAGGAGACCTCGCCCTTGAGGCCCTGCTCCTCCAGCGCGGCGAGCGCCTCGTCGACCGTGAGGCCCTTCACGTCGGGCACCTTGTAGGGCTGGGCGATCACGAGCGTGATCTGGTCCCCGGAGACGAAGGGCTCCCCGACCCCGGGGCTCACCTCGATCGCGGTGCCCGCCTCCTCGTCCGAGTTGCTGGTCTTCACCAGGACGTCCGTGGCACCCGCGTCGTAGAGCGCCTGCGTGGCGGCGTCCTCCGTCATCCCGATGACGTCGGGAATCGTGCGCTCGGCCCCGACGACCAGCGTCACGCCCGCCGCCGGGTCCGCACGCAGGCCCTCGTCCGGCGTGCAGTCCAGGACCATGCCGATGTTCTCGTCGCCGGAGCGGTACTCGACCTCCACCTGGAAGCCGAGCGCCTCGAGCTCGGTGCGCGCCTCCTCCTCGGTCAGGCCGACGACCGTGGGGATGGTCTTGCCTCCCCAGAGCTCGTTCGCGTAGGTGAGATAGGCGATTCCGCCGGCGACCGCCAGCGCGAGGACGACGAGAAGGGCGATGCCCCAGCGCGGCATGCGGCGCTTGCGCTCCGGCAGGCTCTCCACGGGGGACTCGATGGCGACGACGGGGCGCGCGGCGGTGAGGTCCTCGGGCGCGGCCGCGGGCGAGAAGTACGGGTCGGACAGCGCGTCGATGCCGTCGCGCCCGGACGTGTCGTCAATGCGCGGCAGGTCGGAGGGTGCGTCGATGGAGGGGAGGCGGTCCGCCATGCGCCGTGGCGCGACGCGGGTCGCGTCCGCACGCGTGGCGTCGCCGCCCATGAGGCGCGTGGCGCCCGGGTCGACCGAGGGCAGGTCGTCGGGGCTCATGCGCACCGTGCGGTCGTTCTTCTCGCCCATCTCGCCTCCTCAACCGGTCGTTGCGTCACGTTCATGGTAGCGTCCCGGCGCGTCTGCACGCAACGGCGCCGAGAAAGACATCTCGCCCAAAATGCGGCCTCAGGGAGGGCGATTTTGGTCCGATCGTCTTTCTCAGCGCCGGATTGGCAAAGCGCGGGCGAGAAGGACGCGTCGCCGCTACTCCAGGGCGTCCGGCTCCAGGGGCTCGTCGTCGGCGGGCACGGAGCCGGCCGGCGCGCCGGCGCGCCGGCGCTCGGAGGCGGCGTCGTCACGCGCGGCGAAGAGCCGGTCGTCGTCGCCCACGTCGATGCGGACGACGTCGCCCTCGCCGAGCGAGCCCTCAATGATGAGGTTGGCAACGCTGTCCACGACCTGGCGCTGGATGAGGCGCTTGAGCGGGCGCGCGCCGTAGACCGGGTCGAGACCGTCGAAGGCGAGCGACTGCTTGGCCGCCGGCGTGAGCTCGAGCTGGATGCGGTCGCGCGAGAGGCGCTCGCGGACGTCCTTGAGCTGGATGTCCACGATCTTCTCGATGTCCTCGAGGCCGAGGGCGTGGAAGACCACCACGTCGTCGATGCGGTTGAGGAACTCCGGCTTGAAGGTCTGGCGCAGGGCGTTGTTGACCTCGCGCTGGACCTCGTCCGGATCGCTCGCGGCGTCCGCGCCGGCGATGAACTGGCTGCCCACGTTGGACGTCATGATGATGATCGTGTTCTTGAAGCTCACCATGCGGCCCTGGCCGTCGGTGAGGCGACCGTCGTCGAGCACCTGCAGCAGGATGTTGAAGACGTCGGGGTGCGCCTTCTCCATCTCGTCCATGAGGATGACGGAGTACGGGCGCCGGCGCACGGCCTCGGTGAGCTGACCGCCCTCGTCGTAGCCCACGTATCCCGGGGGCGCGCCGATGAGGCGCTGGACGCTGAACTTCTCCATGTACTCGGACATGTCGATGCGCACGAGCGCGCGCTCGTCGTCGAAGAGGCACTCGGCGAGCGCCTTGGCGAGCTCGGTCTTGCCCACGCCGGTGGGGCCGAGGAAGAAGAAGCTGCCGATCGGGCGGCTGGGATCAGAGAGGCCCGCGCGGCTGCGGCGCACGGCAGCGGCCACGGCGGAGACGGCCTCGTCCTGGCCGATCACGCGCTTGTGCAGCTCGGCCTCGAGGTTCTTGAGCTTGTCCAGCTCGCCCTGCATCATCTTGGAGACGGGCACGCCGGTCCACGAGCTCACGACCTCGGCGATCTCCTCGGAGGTGACCTCCTCCTTGAGCAGGCCGCCGGCCTCCTGCTTGGCGGTGAGCGCGGCCTCCGCCTGCTCGTACTCGCGCTGGAGGGCGGGAATCGTGGAGTAGCGCAGCTCGGAGGCGCGCGCGAGGTCGCCCTCGCGGGTCACGCGCTCCATCTCCACGCGAGCGTCCTCGATCTTGGACTTGAGGTCCTGCACGCGGTCGATCGCGCCCTTCTCGTTCTCCCAGTCGGCCTTCATGCCGTCGAGCTT
>CAUGFC010000077.1 GCA_959598545.1 uncultured Olsenella sp.
CGCCCTCGTGCACTTCGGCCGCTCGTGATGAAAGGTTGGCTTCTCGGCTGCAAAACCGTCGCTCGTGATGAATGATTTCGCCGATATGCGCTCCTATAATTCGAACTTTCATCATCTAATATGGGAAAATGGAATCCGTCGTCGAATGATGACGTAAAAACGTTCATCACGAGCGACGGTTTTGCAGACGGAACCGCCCCTATTCATCACGAGCGACGGTTTTGCGGCAAATTCGCCTGCCTAAGCCAAGATCGGGGGTGGGCGCGGCTCGCGCGCCCACCCCCGCTCCGTTGTCGACAGGCAGAGAAGGGTTACTTGCTGCAGTTCTCGCGACCGAGGTCAGACCACTCGGGGTCCTCGTCGGGGATGGAGCCGGCGACCTTGCCGAAGAGCTCCTTCAGGCAGTTATAGGCGACGATCAGGCCGAGCACCACGAGCAGGATCGCGAAGACGAGCTGCAGGCCCGAGGTCGCGATCACCGCCGCGCCGCTCGCGGCAAGCGCGCTCACGCAGCCGATGATGCTCTGGACGAGCGAGGTGAAGGTGCTCACCAGCAGGAACGCCACGGGCACGTAGAGCATGAAGCCCTTGCGACCGGTGCACTTGCAGAAAACCGCGAGCATGATCATCGTCATGCCGCCGAGCAGCTGGTTGGAGGCACCGAAGAGCGGCCAGATGTTGTTGTAGCCGCCGAAAGCGAGTGCCAGGCCCAGCGCCAGCGTGAGCACCGTGGCGACCCAGGTGTTGGAGAAGAACTTGGCCGCGCCGGTCGCGCCGGCGCCCGCCTCCTCCGCCGCGTCGTTGCTCTTGGCGAAGAACTCCTGGAACGAGAGGCGGCCGATGCGCGCCACCGCGTCGACGGAGGTGAGCGCCAGCGCCGAAACGCACATCGTCATGAAGACGGTCGCGAGCGTCCCGTCCACGCCGAAGGCCATCATGCCGCGCGCGACGCCCTGCGAGAAGATCTGGAACGGGGTGCCCACCGCGGCACCACCCGCGCCGCTGGTATTGATCTGCGCGAACATGATCGCCGCGACCACGATGGCAAGGACGCCCACGAAGGACTCGAGCACCATGGCGCCATAGCCGACGGGCAGTGCGTCCTTCTCATTCGACACCTGCTTGGAGGACGTGTTGGTGGAGACGAGGCTATGGAAGCCGGAGAGCGCGCCGCACGCCACGGAGACGAACAGCAGCGGGAAGAGGTACTGCCCGCCGGCGGCGAGCGCGCCGAGGTCGGCGACCATCGGGGCGGTCATCTCGGCCTCGCCGTTCACGCCGAGCACGAAGATGCCCAGCACGGCGCAGACGATCATGACGAGCATCATGATCGAGGTGAGGTAGTCGCGCGGCTGCTTGAGCGTCTGGATCGGCATGGCGGCCGCAAAGAGCAGGTACACCGTGATGACGGCGAACCAGCCGAGCTTGTCCAGGTACACGGGGACCTGCATGCCCACCGCGAACATGAGCACGAAGAGCACGATCGCAAGCACGAGCTCCTTCCAGCCGGACAGGCCGAAGCGGCGGTTGATCCAGCCGAAGGCGATGGCGACGAAGGTGAACAGGATCGAGATCGTGCCGGCCGCGCCGCCCGCGTAGGAGGCGGCGGCGTCGACGGCGCCCGCGGCGTCGAAGGTCGCCTTGAACGTGCCGGCAACCATGTCCACGAAGGCCGCGATCACGATGATCGTGAAGAGCCAGCTGAACAGCAGGAACAGACGGCGCCCGGTGCGGCCGATGTACTTCTCGATGAGCTGCGCGAGCGACTTGCCGTTGTTGTGCATGGAAGCATAGAGCGCGCCGAAGTCGTGCACGGCACCAAAGAAGATGCCGCCGACGAGCACCCACAGCAGCACCGGCAGCCAGCCGAACATCATCGCGGCGATGGTGCCCGTGACGGGACCCGCGCCACAGATGGAGCTGAACTGGTGCGAGAAGACCGTGAAGCACGAGGCGGGCGAGAAGTTCTTCCCGTCCTCCATGCGACGCGCGGGCGTGAGCGCCTCGGCGTCGATGCCCCACGTGCGCGCGAGCCAGCGGCCGTAGAGCAGGTACCCGGCGGCCAGGACCACGGCCGCGACGAGCACGATGACGATTCCGTTCATATTTCCCTCCCTAGTACGTTGGAGCCTCGGACATGTTGCGCGCGCAACAACTCAGTTCCCTTCACAGTTCCGACATAGTTTCTGACCGCTAACCGGTGCGAAACATACCGTTCACAGGAGGAGCGTGACGAAAGGGTCACGGGACCGCGTCCTTCTCGGCCCCTATACTCGGATACAGGAAACGAAGGGAGGACCATGCTGCACATACTGCTCGCGGAGGACGACCCGCTGATCGTAGAGGGGCTCTCCGAGCTCCTGGCCAACGAGGGCTACGCCGTGCTGTCCTCCCCCACCCAGTCCGGCGCCGTGGAAATCGCCTGCTCACCGCACGCCGACATCGCGCTGGCGCTCGTGGACCTCACGCTGGCCGAGGGCAGCGGGTTCGCCGTCTGCAACGCGATCAAGCACGTGACGCCCGAGGTCCCCGTGATCTTCCTCACCGCCGCAGACGACGAGCTCTCCACCGTGACGGGCCTCGGCATGGGCGCGGACGACTACATCGCCAAGCCCTTCCGCCCGCGAGAGCTCGTAGCACGCGTGCAGGCCGCCATCCGCCGCGCCCGCCCGGAGCGCTCGACGCTCTCTTTGGGCCCGGTGACCATCGACCTCGACCGTGCCCGCGCCGAGAAGAACGGTAAGGAGGTCCCGCTCTCTGCACTGGAGTACCGTCTCCTGCTGCTCTTCGCCAAGAACGCGGGCAGGGTCGTCACGCGCGACATGATCCGCGACGCCCTCTGGGATGACGCCGGCGCCTACGTGGAGGAGAACACGCTCTCCGTCTACATCAAGCGCCTGCGCGACAAGCTCGAGGACGACCCGACGGACCCGCACCTGATTGTCACCGTCCGTGGTATGGGTTATCGGGCCCAGGGTTAGCGCGGGCGGGCGACAGACGCATGCTGCTCAGAAACACAGAGATCAGACGCACAGTGGTCGTCTTTCTCGTCGTGGGCGTCGCGGGGGCCGGCGCGGCGTGGGCACTTGCGGGCACAACTGCCGCCGCCGTGGTTGCCGCGACCGTCGCGGTCCTTCTCGCCATCCATCTCGTAGCAACCTGGCGGCGCTACCGCCGCATCGCGCACATGGCGGAGCAGGTCGACGCCGTGCTCCACGGTGAGCGCGACGTGAGCTTCGAGCGAATGCGCGAGGGCGAGCTCGCCGTCCTAGCCTCCGAGCTGGACAAGATGCGCAGCCGCCTCGAGCTTGCCAACGAGGACCTGCTGCGCGAGAAGGGCGCGCTCGCGGACGCGCTGGCCGACGTCTCGCACCAGATCAAAACGCCGCTCACGAGCCTCACACTCATGACGTCGCTCACGCGCGGGGCACTCGTCGCCGACGGCACGCATCCGGGCGAGGTCAAGCGCCTGCGAACGATGGAACGGCTCGAGGGCCGCGTGGAGTGGCTCGTGTCGAGCCTGCTCAAGCTCGCGCGCATCGACGCAGGCGTGGTGAGCTTCGCGCGGGCGCGTGTTGACGGCACCGAGCTCGTGGCGCGCGCGACCGAGCCGCTGGAGATCGCCGCCGAGCTGGCGGGTGTGGAGCTTGTGCGTGAGGTGCAGCCGGGCGCCGGCTTTACGGGAGACCTCGCCTGGACGGCGGAAGCCCTCGAGAACGTGCTCAAGAACTGCCTCGAGCACACGCCGGCGGGCGGGCGCGTGAGCGTGAGCGTGAGCGAGGACGCACTGGCCTTCCGCCTGCGCGTGGAGGACAGCGGTCCCGGCATCGCCCCCGATGACCTGCCGCACGTTTTCGAGCGCTTCTACCGCGGCGGCGCGGCGGGCACGGACGGCTCCGAGGTCGACCCCGGCGGCGTGGGCATCGGGCTCGCGCTGGCCAAGAGCCTCGTCACAGCGCAGGGCGGCCAGGTCCGCGCCGGCAACGCCCCCGGCGGCGGCGCCCGCTTCGACGTCGTCTTCTTCAAGGCCACCGTGTGACGGATCCGTCACTCGCGCGTCACGCGCGCGCAGGGTGCCTCCCCCACCATAGAATTGTCGACAAGACCAGGGAGGCAGCATGGACATTCTGCGCATCGACCATCTCACCAAGACCTACGGCACCGGCGACACCGCCGTGCGCGCGCTCGACGACGTGAGCTTCAGCGTGGCGGCGGGCGAGTTCGTGGCCATCATCGGCAGCTCGGGCTCGGGCAAGTCGACGCTGCTGCACATGATCGGCGGCGTGGACCGGCCCACGTCGGGCACCGTCTACCTGAACGGCGAGAACGTCTTCGAGCGCTCCGACGAGCAGCTCGCCGTCTTCCGCCGCCGCGAGGTCGGGCTGGTCTACCAGTTCTACAACCTCGTGCCGGTGCTCGACGTTGTCGAGAACATGTGCCTGCCCGTGCTCATGGACGGCCGCAAGGTGAACGAGCGCCGCCTCACGGCACTGCTGAGCAGGCTCGGCCTGACCGGCCGCGAGCACCATCTGCCCAACCAGCTCTCCGGCGGCCAGCAGCAGCGCGTGGCCATCGGACGCGCCCTCATGAACGCGCCGGCCGTCGTGCTGGCGGACGAGCCCACGGGCAACCTCGACTCCAAGAACTCCGCCGAGATCATGGCCCTTCTGCGCAAGTCAAGCCGCGAGCTCAAGCAGACGCTCGTCGTGATTACGCACGACGAGGAGATCGCTCTCTCCGCAGACCGCGTGATCTCGCTCGAGGACGGTCGCATCGCCTCCGACACGAGGGCGAGGTAGCCATGGCCAAGCACTTCAAGGGCGAGAAGGACCGTGCGCTCGCGGCCGCCGTCGCGCCCCGCGGCAACGTCTTCACCCGCTTCACGCTGCGCTCACTCAGGGCCAACCGCGTGCGCACGGTCGTTTCCATCATCGGCATCGCGCTCTCCTGCGCGCTCATCACCGCCGTGCTGACGAGCGTCGTCTCGCTCACGGACGCGCTCATCCAGCGCACCGCCGAGGACGAGGGCTGGTGGTACGCCGAGGCTGCCGGCATCACTGCCGACGACCTCGACCGTCTGCAGGACGAGCCCGGTGTGGTCGACTGGACCGGCATCGCCGATTTCGGGACCATATCGCTCGGCGAGGAGAACAGCGATCTCTTTGGCAAGTACCTCTACGCCAAGACCTGGCCTACCGAGCAGGACAGCGAGAAGCCCCTCGTCCAGGACCCCGAGCTCGTAGCCGGACATGCCCCGGAGGCGCCCGGGGAGATCGTGCTCCCCCACTACCTGCAGAACGTCGAGCTCGCGCCCTGTGGTCTCTCCACCGCGGACGGAGGGCCCATCAAGCTGGGCAGCAAGGTCACGCTCGACCTCGGCACGCGCACGGTCACGAGCCTCACCGATGGCGTGAGCTTCACCATGACGAGCCTGCGGGGCGACTACATCGACGACGCCACGCAGAGCGAATCCTTCAGCGCGGACCTCGGCCAGCTGAGCGGCACGGTAGTGGGCTTCTACCGAAGCTACGGCTACTCCGCCACGCTCGCGATGGTGGGCAACGCCGCGTACGTCTACGACGACGGCTCGGCCCTCGAGCGCGTCATGACCGACGACTCGGACGCCACCTGGGCCTCCGTCCTCTTCCGCACCGAGAACCCCGCCGAGGCGGAGCAGCTCGCCGACGACATCGTCAACGTGTGGTCCCGCGACATCGACGGCGGCTCCACGGTCCACTCGAGCCTCATCCGCTGGATGGGCGCCACGCCGGACACCGCCATCTGGAACACCCTCTACCAGATCGCCGCCATCCTCGCCGCCGTAGTCGTCATCGCGGGCGTGTCGCTCGTGTACAACAGCTTCGCCATCTCCGTCGCCGAGCGTACCCGGCAGTTCGGGCTGCTCTCGTCGCTCGGGGCCAGCCGCCGGCAGCTCCGCCGAACCGTGCTCACCGAGGCGCTCGTTATCGGCGGCGTGGGCATCCCCGTGGGCCTCGCGCTCGGGCTTCTCGGCTGCTTCGCGGTCTTTGGTCTCATGGGCGACGGAATCACCGCGCTCTTTGGCACCGATCAGGCGCGTGTTGTCATAAGCCCCGTCGCGCTTGGCATCTCGGCCGTGCTCGCCCTTCTCACGCTCCTCGTGAGCGCCTGGGTTCCCGCACTGCGCGCGAGCCATGTCTCGGCGGTCGACGCCATTCGTCAGACGCAGGACGTGCACCTCTCACGTCGCGCCGTGCGCGCCCAGCGACGCGCCAGCAGGCACGGCGAAGCCACGCGCATCTCGCTCGGTGTCGCTGGGCGCCTCTTCGGCATCCCCGGCCTCATCGCCCACAAGAACCTCACGCGCAGCTCGTCGAAGGCTCGCGTGACCGTGGCTGCGCTCGCCGTCTCCGTCGCGCTGCTCATCACCTCGGGCGCCATCGCCGACGTCATGAGCTACGCGAGCAACACGGCTGTGGACACGATGGAGGGCCAGGACCTTCTGCTCTACATCGACGCCACCGGCGCCGCAGCCGACCAGACTCTCGCACTCGCGGACGGCAAGGTGGACGGCCCGGGCATGCAGAAGACGCTCGCACGCTTCTACGAGGACGCCCAGGGCGTAGAGGGCGCGCGGACCAACGGCTACACCACGTCCTACGTCGCAGACGCGCTCGTCCCCACCGGCATGCTCAACAGTGACGCGGCGAACCTCGACTCCACCATGACGCCCCACGCGGACGGTTCCTGGTACGGAAGCGTCTACCTGGACTTCGTCGACGACGCGACCTGGAAGACCTACGTCGGCAAGCTTGGCCTTGACCCGAGCGAGCTCTGCGACCCCACGCACCCGCGCGCCATAGCCGTGAACTCCTACGACATCAACAACGGAATGACCTACGCGAACTACCGTCCCTTCACCGGCACGGGCACGATCGAGTCGCTCGAGTTCGCCGACCTCCATGGGCGCTTCGCCTCCAGCATCGAGGACGACCCGTCCGGCGGCCTGCGCGCGCTCTACTGTGACGACAACGGCGACGAGCAATACCTCCCCTACGACGAGGCCGTCGCCAGCGAGCAGGACATAGAGGTCGGCGCGCTTGCGGGCTACCCGCCCGACTGCGTCACCTCCTCGGGCACGCTCCAGCTCATCCTGCCCGCCTCGGCCATCGACCTGGCGGCAAACGCCGGGTACCTACGCGCCAGCATGTCCCTCGACACCGGCGGCGACGCGGAGCGCGCCAACCGGGCACAGGACGCACTCGAGGCCATCGCCACGAACTACCCTGAACTCGACGTCACCTACACTAACGTCGCCGACGCCAAGCTCCAGTCGCGCCTCATGGCCACGACGGTCAACACGTTCATCTTCCTCTTCGCCGTCATCACCGGCCTCATCGCGGTGGCCAACGTCTTCAACACGCTCGCCAACGCGCTCATCCTGCGCCGCCGCGAGTTCGCGGTGCTCCGCTCGATCGGCATGGGCGGGCGGGCCTTCCGTCGCATGATCGCCTACGAGTGCGCGAGCTACGCCCTGCGTGGCTTCCTGATTGGCTTTGCCTTGGCCGCCCTCGCCTCGGTTGGCCTCTACCAGGCCATGGCGCTCTCGTACTCCACTTATGAGTTCCAGCTGCCCTGGCCGCAGATCGGCATCTCGCTCGTCGTGGTTCTCGCCGTGATTCTCGTGAGTGTCGCGTACGCCCTGCGTCGCTGCAGTTCCTCCAACGTGGTCGAGGCCCTGCGCACGGACGCGTTGTAGCGGACCGACGACGCCCCCCTCCCTGCCCCGGCTCGTCGCGACTCGCGAGCCGGGGTCCTTCTCGCCTAACGATCTGGTCCAATACGCGATTTCCTACGAAATAGCGCCTCGAAACGTTGGAAAATGCGTACGGACAATTGGCGATACGCGATTTCCAACAGAATCAAGGCCAGAAACGTTGGAAAACGCGTATCGAGGGCGCAGCGAGAAGAACGCGGGCCCCGGACGCATGCCCGGGACCCGCGCGGTCAAAAACCGGTTGCCCGCCGCCCTACTGCCGCGGCTGCTCCGGCGGCACGGTCGCGTCGCGCCCGGCGGCGCCGGCGGCGACCATCTGGTCGAACATACCGGCGGTCTGCGTGAAGTCGCTCGGCAGCACCACGGTGGAGGCCTTGCCCGCCTTGGCGAACTCGCCCATCATCTCGGTCCACTGCGTGAACATGAAGAGCTGGTTGGCCTCGGCCGCAGAGACGCCCGTCTCCTGGATCGTGGCGAGCGAGTCGGAGATGCCCGCGGCGATGGCCTTGCGCTGGTTGGCGATGCCCTCGCCGGACTTCTCCATGGCCTCGGCCTCGGCCTGCGCCTCGGTCACGCGGCGGATGCGGTCGGCCTCGGCCAGGTCCTGCGCGGCGGCCTTGGTGCGCTGGGCGGCGTTGATCTGGTTCATGGAGTCCTCGACCTCGGCCGGCAGCGCGATCTTGGTGATGAGCGTCGAGACGAGCGTGAAGCCGTAGGCGTTCATCTGCTCGGAGACGGTGTCGTTGACGTCGCGCGCGATGTCGTCCTTCTTGGCGAAGACCTCGTCGAGCGTGTAGACCGGGATCGACGAGCGCAGCGCGTCGGTGATGAAGTCGCGCATCTGCGCCACGGGCTGCTGGAGCATGTAGTAGCTCTTGTAGACGCCGGACTGCTGCGGACGGTCGCCCGTCTCGTAGCTGACGTGGTACTGCGCGGAGACCTCGAGGCCGATCGTGACGTTGTCCTGCGTCTTGACGT
>CAUGFC010000078.1 GCA_959598545.1 uncultured Olsenella sp.
CCAGGTACGCGGAGTTCTTCGGCTCGAAGACGCTCGCGAACGTGGGGTCGAAGCCGGCCGAGACGTCGCTCGAGAGCATGTTGGAGGCCGCGAGGCAGCGGCGCAGCGCGAGCGGGCCGCTCTGGCCGGAAAGCTCCAGCACCTCGGCCATCGTGTCCTCAAAGAAGTGGCTGGTCATGCCGGTGGCGCCCACCGAGCCGATCTCCTCCTTGTCCACGAGCAGGCACACGGCCGTGCGTGCGGGCGCCTGGGCGTCGAGCTGAGCCACGAGGCTCGTGTAGGCGCAGGAGCGGTCGTCCTGGCCGTAGCCCAGGATCATTGAGCGGTCCAGGCCCAGGTCGCGGGCTGCGCCGGCGGGCACGACCTCCAGCTCGGCGGAGAGCAGGTCCTCCTCCTCGATGCCCAGCTGCTCGCGCAGGATGGCCAGCACTCCGGCCTTGACCGGGGACTTCTCGGCGTCCTCGTCCTTCTCGGCGCCCTCCTCGATCACGACGGGACGGTTGCCCACCAGCACGTCGAGCATCTCGCCTTCGATGACCTCGGAGGCCTTCTTGCCCATCTGCTGGCTGGAGAGGTGGATGAGCAGGTCGGAGATGCAGAAGACGGGGTCGTCCTCGTCCTCGCCGATCACCACGTTCACGACGCTGCCGTCCTTCTTGGCCACGACGCCGTGGATGGCCAGCGGGATGGTGACCCACTGGTACTTCTTGACGCCGCCGTAGTAGTGCGTGTCAAGCGTGACGATCTCGTTCTTCTCCTCGACGGGGTCCTGCTTGACGTCCAGGCGCGGAGAGTCGATGTGCGCGCCGAGGATGTTGACGCCGCGCTCGAGCGGCTCGGTGCCCAGGTGCAGCAGCATGAGGCTCTTGCCGCGGTTGACGGCGTAGACCTTGTCGCCGGGCTTGAGGGGCTCGCCGGAGGCGACGCGGCTTGCCAGGCTCACGTAGCCGGCCTCCTCGGCCATGGCCACGGATGCGGCGCAGCACTCGCGCTCGGTCTTGTTGTCGGAGATGAAGGCCTTGTAGCCCTCGCAGAGGTAGTGCAGCTCGTCGAGCTGCTCGGGGGTGTAGTCCTTCCAGGCGTTGGGACGCTCCATGTGACTCCCTTCTCGATGGTGTGCCGCAGACGATTCTACCCACTTGCGCGGCGGGCGAGAAGGGCGCTCGAGAAGGGCGTCGCGGCTATCGCGTGGGCGTCTCGGCGCCGTTCCCGGTTGACCCCGGCTCTGACGGGGAGGTGCCCTCGTCGGGGAGCCGGTCGGCCTCGCCCGAGCTATCCTCTCCGGCGCCGGTTCCCGCTTCGGCGCCGTCCTGCGAGCCCGTGGTGCCGCCGTCCGGGGAGGGCGCGGTCTCGTCCCCGCCGGGCTCGGACGGGGCGGGCGTCGTCGCGGCGTCGTCCGTGGGGCCGTCCTGTGCCGTGTCGCCCTCGTCGGGCTCCGCGCCGGGCTCCTCCGTCACCGGCTCCGTGGGCGCCTCGGTCGCCTGCTCCTCGACGACCGGTCCCGCGAGCTGGGGCTTGGTGCCGATGCCGCCGCCCTGCGTCGCCAGGCTCACCACGAGCGCGTAGGCCAGCACGGCGACGATCCCAGCCGCGGTGGCCGCGAGCGCCACGCGCCTCCGCACGAGGGCCTGCCGCCGCTCCCGGGCGGCGTCGCGCACCTCGGCCGGGGCGATCGGGGTGCCAGACGGCGCGACCTCCTCGACCTGGGCGCGACCGGACACGGAGCCCACGACGCGGGTCTCGTCCGCGGCGTCGGACCCGAGCGCGCGGATCTTCTCGGCCGAGGAGCGGAGTATGTTGCGGTAGACCTGCGTTGCCACCGCGGAGGCGACGGCGCCGACGACGGCGCCGATGATCGACCCGGCGACGCCGATCTGCGTCGAGAGGGCAAAGGAGGTCGCGGCGGCGAGCGCCGTCGCGAGCAGCTGCGAGGGGGAGAAGTCCCCGAGAACGCCGTCGGCGCGTTCGCTCTTCTCGGCCATGGGGCTCCTTCCGTGAACGATTCCACGACTTAACCGTACCCGCCGACGCCTCCGACGTGCGGCTTGGCCCAAAAGGACACGAAGACCTTACAAGCCGCTCGAAAAAGCCGCCCCTGCTGCGCTCGCCCCGGCTGCCGTGGGGGTAAAATGGTCTGTGGTTCTGTCCTTCCGTGTTTCTACAACGTATGGAGGTCAACATGCTCGTCAACGCTACTGCCATGCTCAAGGCCGCCGAGAAGGGCCACTACGCCGTGGGCGCCTTCAACACCAACAACCTCGAGTGGGCGTCCGCGATCCTCGACGCCGCCGAGGAGCTCCAGTCCCCGGTCATCATCCAGTGCTCCGCCGGCGCCGCCAAGTGGCAGACCAGCTACAAGGTCGTCGCCGACCTGGTGAAGGGCCTCGTCGAGGACAAGGGCATCACCGTCCCCGTCGCCCTGCACCTCGACCACGGCACCTATGAGGACGTCTTCAAGTGCATCGAGGCCGGCTTCACCTCCGTCATGTACGACGGCTCCCACGAGGAGACCTTCGACCTCAACCTCAAGCGCACCGAGGAGGTCGTCAAGGCCGCGCACGCCAAGGGCATCTCCGTCGAGGCCGAGGTGGGCGGCATCGGCGGCGTCGAGGACGGCGTCGCCTCCAACGGCGAGCTCGCCGACCCCGAGCAGTGCAAGGCCATCGCCGACCTGGGCGTCGACTTCCTCGCCTGCGGCATCGGCAACATCCACGGCATCTACCCCGAGAACTGGGAGGGTCTGTCCTTCGACCAGCTCAAGGCCATCAAGGAGGCCGTGGGCGACCTGCCGCTCGTCCTCCACGGCGGCACCGGCATCCCCGTTGACCAGATTCAGAAGGCCATCTCCCTCGGCATCTGCAAGATCAACGTCAACACCGACCTCCAGCTCGTCTTCGCCGAGGCCATCCGCAAGTACATCGAGGCCGGCAAGGACCTCGACGGCAAGGGCTACGACCCGCGCAAGCTCCTCAAGGGCGGCCGCGAGGCCATCACCGCCCGCACCAAGGAGCTCATCGAGGAGTTCGGCTCCACGGGCAAGGGCTGGGCGTAGCGAGAAGATCGTGCGCGCCGCATAGGCAACGCCGACGCCCGGTTCCGCACGTGCGGAGCCGGGCGCCTTTCTGTCCGCGCTCTCTTCTCGCCGTGTGACGCGTCTTCGGCTCAGGTGGAGCAAGTGGACGTTTTTCTCGACAATGCACCAAAAAAGCGTCTGCGATCTCCACTTGAGTCACAAAGAGCGATGGGCTGCCGAGAAGGGTCGTCCTCCCGCGGCTACATGGGCTTGGCAGTGCAGGGGTCGGCGTCGTCGGGGCGCACGAGGTCGGCGAGGGTCTTGCTGTCCAGGTAGCCCGCCGTCACGCGGCCGAGGTCGCGCCAGACGCCCACGGTGGGGCAGGTGCCGACCTGCGGGCAGATCTCCTCGTTGGTGCAGTCGAGGCAGCTCACGGGCGCGAGCGACCCCTCCGCGGCACGCAGGAGCTCGCCGAGGGTGTACTGGTCCGCCGGGCGCGTGAGCTTGTAGCCGCCGCCCTTGCCGCGCTGGCTCTCCACGTAGCCGGCCTTGTGCATGAGGGAGATGACCTGCTCCAGGTACTTGCGCGAGATGTGCTGGCGGCGCGCCACATCGCCGAGCGAGACCCACCCGTCGTGCGCGGCGAGGTCCGCCATCGCGCGCAGCGCGTACATCCCCTTGGTCGAGAACATGCCAGCCATGGCTACCCCCGCGCCTCGAGCATCTCGTCGAGCGTGCGCCACGCCAGCTCGGCACACTTCACGCGCGCCGGCATGTGCGCGATGTCGCGCAGGAGCACGCCGTCCTCCAGCGCCTCGAGCGCGGCCTCGTCGGTCTCCTCGCCGCGGACCATGCGCATGAACAGCGCGCAGAGCTCACGCGCCTCCTCGGGCGTCTTGTCGATCATGAGGTCGCTCATGATGTCGGCGCTCGCCTGGGAGATGGCGCAGCCGTGGCCGGTGAACGCCGCCTCCTCGATGGTGCCGTCGTCGGCGAACTTCACGGAGAACGTGAGCTCGTCGCCGCAGGAGGGGTTCACGCCCTCGTGGCTGCAGTCGGCGTCCTCCAGCTGGTACTTGTAGTCGGGGTGCGAGACGTGGTCCATGAAGGCCGCGTTGTAGAGGTCAGTCACTGCCATGGAAGATCCCCCAGACCTGGCTCAGGCCGTCGACGAGGCGGTCCACGTCGGCGGCGTCGTTGTAGAACGCGAGGCTCGCGCGGCAGCAGGCGAGGTTCTCCACGCCGAGCCACGCGAGCAGCGGCTGCGCGCAGTGGTGACCGGCGCGGATGCACACGCCGGAGGCGTCGAGGATGCTCGCCACGTCGTGCGGATGGACGCCGCGCACGTTGAAGCTGATGACGCCGTGGTGGCGTGCGGGGTCGGCGCTGCCGATAAGGTCGACGAAGTCCAGCTCCGCCAGGCGCTCGAAGGCGTAGGCGACGAGCGCGGCCTCGCGCTCGGCCACGGCGGGCAGGCCCACGGTCTGCGTGAGGTAAGTGAGCGCGGCGCCGGTGCCGTAGATGCCGGCGGCGTCCTGCGTGCCCGCCTCGAACTTCTCGGGCACGGGCGCCCACGTGGCGTCCTGCTCGCGCACGGAGTCGATCATCTCGCCTCCGGTGAGCATCGGCGGCATGGCCTCGAGAAGGTCGTGGCGCCCCCAGAGCACGCCCACGCCCATCGGGCCGAGCGCCTTGTGGCCGGAGAACGCGAGGAAGTCCGCGCCGAGCTCGTCCACGTTCACGCGCAGGTGCGGGATGGACTGCGCGGCGTCCACGACCATCGCGGCGCCCACGGCGTGCGCGGCGTCCGCGAGGCGCCGGACGGGCAGCTCGCAGCCCATGACGTTGGAGACGTGCGCGGCGGCCACGATCTTGGTGCGCGGGCCGATCTTCTCGGCGATCTCCGTGTCCGCGAGCGTGCCGTCCTTCTCGGGATAGAGGTAGACGAGGCGCGCACCGGCGGCGCGGCAGGCCTCCTGCCACGGGATGAGGTTGGAGTGGTGCTCCATTATGGTGATTGCCACCTCGTCGCCGGGACCGAGGACGGTGGGCGCCCAGGACTTGGCCACGAGGTTCAGGCTCTCGCTCGTGTTGCGCGTGAAGACCACGTCACGCGCGTCGGGCGCGCCGATGAGGGCAGCGACCTGCGCGCGGACGTCGGCGATGGCCGCGGTGGCCGCCACGGAGAGGCTGTAGAGGCCGCGCAGGGGGTTGGCGTTCATGGTCTCGTAGAAGCGGCGCTGGGCGTCGAGCGCGCAGGCGGGGCGCTGCGCGGTGGCCGCGCTATCGAGAAACGCGATTTCGGGGTGGTCGGCCAGCAGCGGGAAGTCCGCGCGGTACGGGTTCTGCCGGATGTCCATCGCCTACGCCTCCTCGTCGAGCAGGGCGCCGGCGCCCGCCTCCACGACGGAGCGGGCCTCGGGGCAGGGGGCGTGCATGAGGGCGTCCTCGTAGACGGCCTGCACGAAGAGCTGCTCGGCGTCCTCGCGGGAGAGTCCGCGGCTGGCGAGAAACGCCAGCTGCTCGGGGCTCACAGAGCCGATCGTGGCGCCATGGTTGCCGGCGACGTCGTCCTCGTCGCAGAGGATCGTGGGCAGCGTCTTGTTGACCACGTCGTCGCCCAGCACGAGCACGGTCTCTGCCTCGTTGCCCTGTGCGCCCTTGGCGCCGTGGACGAGGTCGATCGTGGTGCGCAGGCCCTTGTGCGCGGCGTCCTCGAGCACGCCGTTGTAGGCGAGCTCGGAGCGCGTGTTACGGCCGCGCTGGCGCACGATCTCGTTGATGTCCAGCACCTCCGTGCCGCAGGTGTGGTAGCGGCAGCCCAGGTCAACGCGCGCACGCTCGCCGGCGAGGTCGCAGGCAAAGCCCAGCGCGACGGTGCCGCCGCCGAGCAGGTACTGGTGCACGTCGACGCGGACGTCGCGCGCCGCGGAGATGCCCACGCTCTCGAGGTGCTGCTGGCCGGCGCCCACGCGCACGTACTCGTGCAGGTGGACGCGCGCCCCAGCCTCGGCGATGATGCGTACGAGAGACGCGGACGTGCCGGCCTCGCCGCCCTTCTCGCCCGCGCCCGCGGCCACGACGATGGTTGCCTCGGCGCCAGAGCGGACCATCACGCCGGTGTCGGCGACGTCGCCCGCGCCCACGGCGACCACGATCGGCTCCTCGCGGACCTCCCCGCGCGGGACCTCCACGTAGCGGGCGCCCTTCGCCTGGGACTCCACCCAGTCGGTGACCTCGCGGCCCATCCCGCACTCCACGCCCTCGAAGAGGCGCGGCAGCGAGAAGTACACGTCGCCCTTGCGGCCGCGCGCGGGCACCGTGAGCGTGATGTCGTTCGTGCGCAGGCGGTTCCACGTCTGCGCAGGGGCGACGTTGACGCGCTCGAGGGTGAGCTCGGGCGCCAGGTCCTTCTCGGCCATCATCCGATCGCCCCTTCCATCTCGAGCTTGATGAGGTTGTTCATCTCCACGGCGTACTCCATCGGGAGCTCCTTGGAGACGGGGTTGGCAAAGCCGTTGACCACGAGCGTGCGCGCCTCGGCCTCGGAGCAGCCGCGGCTCATGAGGTAGAGCACCGTGTCGTCGGAGATGCGGCCGATCGTGGCCTCGTGGCCCACCTGCGCGGTGGCGTTGCGCACGTCCATCGCGGGGATGGTGTCCGAGCGGGAGATGTCGTCGAGCATGAGGCTCTGGCAGCTCACGCTGCAGCGCGCGCGGTCCGCGTGGCGGCCGATCACCACGGAGCTGCGGAACGTGTTCACGCCGCCGTCCTTGGAGATGGACTTCGTGGAGACGGACGCCGTGGTGTCCGCGCCGTTCATGATCACCTTGCAGCCGGTGTCCAGGTCCTGCGTGGCGCCGGCGAAGGTGATGCCGGTGAACTCGCAGGTGCCACGGTCGCCCGCCATGATGGTGGTGGGGTAGAGGTAGCTCACGTGGCTGCCAAAGGAGCCGGAGACCCACTCCATCTTGGCGTCTGCGCCGATCGTGGCGCGCTTGGTGTTGAGGTTGTACATGTTCTTGGACCAGTTCTCGATCGTGGAGTAGCGCAGGCGCGCGCCGTCCTTCACGAAGAGCTCCACCGCTCCCGCGTGGAGGTTGGCCTCGTAGTACTTGGGCGCGGAGCAGCCCTCGATGAAGTGCAGGTCGGCGCCCGGCTCCACGATGATGAGCGTGTGCTCGAACTGGCCCGCGCCGGCGGCGTTGAGGCGGAAGTAGCTCTGCAGCGGGTAGGGAAGCGTCACGCCGGCGGGCACGTAGACAAAGGAGCCGCCGCTCCACACGGCGTAGTGCAGCGCCGCGAACTTGTGGTCGGTGGGCGGGATCAGCGTGCCGAAGTACTCGTGCACCACCGGCTCCCACTTGGGGTCGTGCAGCGCGTCCTCGATCGTGGTGTAGATGACGCCCTGCTCGGCCACCTCCTCGCGCATGTTGTGGTAGACGATCTCGGAGTCGTACTGGGCGCCCACGCCGGCGAGGCTCTCGCGCTCGGCCTCGGGGATGCCCAGGCGCTCGAAGGTGTCCTTGATGTCCTCGGGGACGTCGTCCCAGCTCTTGGCCTGCTTGGTCTTGGGCGAGACGTACGTGGAGATGTGGTCCAGGTCCAGGCCTTCGATGCTCGGGCCCCAGTTGGGCGCCATCGGTCGCGCGTGGTAGAGGTCGAGCGCACGCAGGCGCATCTCGAGCATCCACTCCGGCTCTTCCTTCTTGGCGGAGATCGCGCGGACGATCTCCGGCGTCAGGCCGTCGTCGTAGCGCTCGTAGCCCTCCTCGGACTTGGTGAAGTCGTAGAGGGAGCGATCGACGTCGGCGACCTCGGTGCGGCGGCGCTCCTCGCTCACTCGGCGTCACCCGCCTTGGGGCATCCCGGACACTCGGCGCACGCCTCGTCCTTCTCGCCCGTCCCGCGCTCAAAGCGCTCGAAGCCGTTCCTGTCGATGTCCGCGATGAGGTCGGCCGGGCCCTCGGCCACCATGCGGCCGTGGACCATGACGTGCGTGCGGTCCACCGTGAGGCGCTCGAGGATGCGCGTGTTGTGCGTGATCACGATCAGCGCGCCGCCCACCTGCTCGCGATAGGCCTGGATACCGCGGGAGACGATGCCCAGCGCGTCCACGTCAAGACCCGAGTCGGTCTCGTCGAGGATGGCCAGCTTGGGCTGGAGCAGCAGCAGCTGGAGCATCTCGATCTTCTTCTTCTCGCCGCCGGAGAACCCCACGTTGAGCTCGCGCATGAGGAAGCCCTGGTCGAGCTCCAGCTGGTCGGCGATGGCGCCCACGCGCTCGCGGAACTTGCGCGCGGTGGTCTTGAGCTCCGGGCGCATCTGGCAGATCGAGCGCAGGAAGCTGTAGAGCGGCACGCCGGGCACCTCCACGGGCGCCTGGTAGGAGAGGAAGATGCCGGCGAGCGAGCGCTTGTCGGCAGAGAGCTCGGTGACGTCCGCGCCGTCGAACTCGATGCGGCCGGAGGTCACGCGGTAGGCGGGGTCGCCCATGATGACGTGGCCGAGCGTGGACTTGCCGGCGCCGTTGGGGCCCATGAGGACGTGGCACTCGCCGGCGCCCACGGCCAGGTCGACGCCGTGCAGGATGGGCTTGTCCTCGGTGCCCGCGGAAAGCGAGCTCACGTTGAGCAGCGGAG
>CAUGFC010000079.1 GCA_959598545.1 uncultured Olsenella sp.
CGCGCGATTGCCGGGTTCTCGCCCTCGTACTGCAGGGGAACCCGTGCCGCCACGCTGGCGAAGCGGAACGCCGGCATCTCCACGATTCGATACTCCACGGAACCTCCCTCGCCTCGCACGTCATCTCCCCATGGTAGCGCAGCGCCCCGGGCCGCCGGTCCTTCTCGCAGGACGAGACGATCGAGGACTGCGCGACGCGTAGGGCGGGCGGAGCGAGAAGGACGTCAGGTCGGCTACGCGCCGGCGAAGTAGGGGCACGCGCCCGCGAGGCACGCGCCGTTGCGGCCGGAGACCGCGCAGCGCGGCTCGCAGGCAGCGGGTGCGAGCTCCACACCAAGCAGGCGCTCGAACCACGGAACCGCACCGCGCACGGCGATGCGGGCGTCGCGCTTGCAGCAGCGCGGGGCGCCCGCCTCGGCGATCGCCCGCAGCAGGTCGGAGACCATGAGCTGACACTCGCTCCAGCCTTCGGGCTTAAGCGGGGCGTTCTCCAGCAGGATCGCGAGCGCCATGCCGCACGACGCCGCCGCGCCGCACACGCCCCAGCGCGCGCACGCCGCGCCGGGCACCGCCCCCGAGCGCGCCCGGAGCTCTGCGAGCTGCGCGGGCAGGTCCCCCTCCCCGCGCGCGTTGCGGACGCAGGTGACGAGCGCCGCCCCCACCAGATAGTGGTGCACGGGCCCGAAGGCGTCGCACTCCGGCGCCGCCATGAGCTCCTCGAGGAGGTCGGCGGGGCTCAGCGCGTCGCTCTTCTCACAGATTCTTGTCGCCCAGGCATATGCGTCCTGCTGGTCGCTCATTGCGTCCCCATCATATTGATAACCATCGATATATGACAGAGTGTGTACTAAGCATCGACGTTTATCAATCTGTTGGGCATGCGAGCGCGAAGGGGGCCACCATGGGCGTCACGTTGGGGGAAACCGACAATCGCGACGGGCTCTCTGCGGACGTGCTCAAGGCGCTCGCGGACGAGAGGCGCCTCGCCGTCCTGCGCATGCTCTCCCAGGCCGACGAGCTCTGCGCCTGCAGGCTGCTCGAGCGCCTCGACATCAGCCAGCCCACGCTCTCCCACCACATGGCGCTGCTCGTCTCCGCCGGCCTCATCAGCGCGGAGCGCCGAGGGCGCTGGACGCACTACCGGCTCCGCCGCGAGCGCGTGGCGCAGCTCGCATCCGCGCTCGGCGGGCTCTGCGGCGCAGGGACGGCAGGGCCGGACGAGACCGAGCCCGCCGCCACGCGCAAGACCCTCTACCTCGTCGGCGGCCCGATGGGCGTCGGCAAGTCGACCGTCTGCCGCGAGCTCAGCCGCATGCTGCCGCACTCGGTCCTTCTCGACGGGGACTGGTGCTGGCAGGCAGACCCCTTCCAAGTGACGCCCGAGACAAAGGCGCTGGTGCTCGACAACGTCTGCCACCTGCTCGGCAACTTCCTGCGCTGCGGCGCCTACGAGAACGTGGTCTTTGGCTGGGTGATGCACGAGCGGGCGATCGTCGAGGAGATTCTCGCGCGGCTGCCGATCGCCGAGTGCGGGGCGCGGGTGCGCTGGGCGTCGCTCGTGGCGAGCGAGGAGGAGCTGCGCGGACGCATCGAGCGGGACGTGGACGCCGGGCTGCGCGACGCGGGCGCCGTGGAGCGCGCCCTCGCCTACCTGCCGCTCTACCGGGAGCTCGGCTCCGAGCTCGTGGACACCACCGGGCGCTCGCCCCACGAGGTGGCAGAGCTCGTCGCAGGCCGTCGCGAGCGCTTCCGACGGCTCACGCAGGCCATCGAGGCGGACGCGGCAGCCGAGCCGGCGTGGAACCCCACTGTCTCCGACCGGGACCTTCTCAATGCGGAGCGGGTAAGCCGCTTTGACTAGGGTCGTTCTCGACACCAACATCGTCCTCGACTACCTGAACGCCACGAGGCCTCGTCATCTCGATGCCGTCAATCTGCTGGAGTGCCTCTTATCGTCAGAGGACACCGCAGCGGTCATTCCCGCCGGCAGCGTCGAGGACACCCCGCGGCGCCGTCCCGCGCGCTACACTGAGCGCACGCCCACGCCGCGCGAAGGAGGCACCATGCCGCGCACGCCCATCGCAAAGATGTCGCTTGCCAAGGTCTACCCGCTGCTCGTCCAGAAGGCCGAGCGCAAGAGCCGCACGCGCGAGGAGGTGGACGAGGTGACCTGCTGGCTCACCGGATACGACGTCGCCGGCCTCGAGCGCCAGATTGCGGCGGGCGTCGACTATGAGACGTTCTTCTCGGAGGCGCCCGCGCTGAACCCCAACCGCGCGCTCATCACCGGCAAGGTCTGCGGCGTTGACGTTGCCGCCATCGCCGACCCCGTGGAGCAGAACGCCCGCTACCTCGACAAGCTCGTCGACGAGCTCGCCCGCGGACGCTCCATGGAGAAGATCCTGCGCTCGTAGCCGCAACACGCGTTTTCGCAGGTAGACGGATGCCGTTCCTAACCCCTACGCCCCGCACCCATCCAACCGTCGTCGAGCATCCACTCGACCGCGTTGGCGTGACGGACGCCCCGGTAGTCCCCTATCCCAACGCGGTCGAGCGTTAGCACGGTCTTGGGATAGTTGTCCGCAATCACCTTGAGCGGCGCGAACTCCCGCTTTTGCGTGGACTCGTCCAGCACTGTCTGTGAGACCTGGAAGTATTCCGGACCATCGTCTCCCATGGCAACGAAGTCGACCTCCGCCGTCCCGACCTTGCCAACGGAGACGGTACGATAGCGCCGCAGCAGCTCAAGATAGACCGCGTTCTCAAGGCGTCTGCCCAGGTCCCCTTGTTCCTTGCCCAGCAGCCAGAACCTAAATCCCAGATCACCCAGATAGTACTTCTCAAGTGTCTCGAGGTACTCCCTGCCCTTCAAATCGTATCGGCTCGCCTTGAAGACGAGATAGTTCTCCATGAGGGCATCGAGGTACGCCCCCACCGTTGAGGGCGACACCCGCGTCCCAGCCGCCGTGAGCCCCGACGCGACACGCTTGCGCGAGGTGACATTGCCCACGTTGTCGGCGACGAACGACGACAGGTCCCTGAACGCCCTCATGTCCATGCGCGGGTGCCGGCGCGCGACGTCCTCGAGGACGATCGTGTTGAACACACCACCAAGGTAGTCGGCTACCGTCTGGGCGTCATCGAGCGTCGCCGCGAAGGGCATTCCGCCATAGGTGAGGTACCGGGCAAACGCGTCGTCCGGATTTCCCTTCTCGCCCCGGGCAGAAAAGTATTCCGCAAACGAGAAGGGCAACATTCGAAGCTCTACATAGCGGCCAGTGAGCAGCGTGGCCAACTCACCAGAGAGGAAGAAGGCGTTAGATCCCGTGATATAGAGATCGACGTCATCTCGGACCGCCAGCCCATCCACGACCCGCTCAAACTCATCGACGTGCTGGACCTCATCAAGGAACACGTAGTTTGTGCCCGCACAAAGTCGCTGAACGATGTAGCGATACAACCCCCGCGCATCGAGGGGATATTCCTTGTCCAGGCTCTCGAAGTTGATGCTCAGGATATTTTTCTCGGAAACTCCCTGGGCAAGCAGCCGCCTGCGAAAGAGCTCGAGCACGCTTGACTTTCCGCAACGCCTCAGACCAGTGGTCACCTTGATGACGTCTCGGTCTCTCCACCGGTCGAGCCACGTGAGATAAAGCGGTCGGTCTATGAGCTCGTTTTTCATAATATGTCCAAATCGATTACCTGTTTTAGTTGTTTTATCATAACATGCACAAACCGTTTGATTTGTCTCATCGTTTTTATTGTTTTTAGAAAACCGATGACGCGCTTCAGTCGAATTGTTGCCCGCACCCTACGCAGAGATCGTCTGCCGAGAAGGACCCTCTCCATGCAGGGCTACACTGCGTCTTCGCAGGTAGACGTCGACTCGCCCAACGGTCGATTGACGCGCCGGAGGCTGCGGCGCAGCATCGTGGCCACGTTCCGACCCTGGGAGGAGACCACATGACAGACAGCCCGGAACCGCGCGAGCCAAAGGCCCCGCAGCTCGACGCCGCAACCCTCGGTGCCTTTGTCGCCCGCGTCTGCGCCGAGCGCGGCCTCACGCAGCGACAGCTCGCCGAGCGCCTCTACGTGAGCGACAAGACCGTGAGCAAGTGGGAGCGAGGTCTCAGCCTGCCGAGCGTCCCGCTGCTCGTGCCGCTCGCCGGGGCACTCGGCCTCTCCATCTCCGAGCTCATGGCCTGCAAGGAGGCACCGCACGAGGAACGCCTGGAGCGCGCCGAGGCCGGCCGTCTCATCGCCGCCTCGCTCGACCTCTCGGGCGCGACGCTCACCGGGCGGCAGCGGGCGCTGCGGTGCGCCGCCTTCGCGGCGACGGTCGCCGTCTGGGGCGCGCTCACGGTAGCCGCAGTCCACCTGCGCAACCCCGACACCCTGCTCTCCGGATTTTCCGACCCCGCCGTCGCCGGAGGCCTCCTCATGCTCGTGGCGCTGGCGTGGTTCTCGTTCTTCTGCCATGAGACCCTGCCCAGATACTACGACGAGAACCGCATCTCCTTCGTGGCGCAGGGCCCCTTCCGCATGAACCTCGGCTGCCTCATGCGCGTCCACAACGGCAACTGGCCCGCCATCTGCCGCGCGGCCCGCTGGTCGGCCGCCGCGGCGGCGGTGCTGCTGCCGACGCTTGAGCTCGCGCCGGGAGACGTCCTGCCCAACACCACGGTCGGGCTTCTCGGCTGTGCGGTCTTCTTCGTGCCCATACTCATCGCCGGCAAGCTGAACGAGTAGCGAGAGGGGCATAGGGCCCGGACTGCTACGCCAGGTAGGCCTCGAGCGCGGCGACCAGGAACTCCGTCGTGCCCTCGCCCGCCGCCGTGTCGTAGTACGCGCGAAAGCGGTCGTCGGCGAGATACATCTGCGCGAGGCCGCGGTGCGCATCGCGCGAGTAGCGCCCCTCTCCCCAGTGCAGGGCGATCCAGCGCGCGTGCATCCGCGCGAGCTCGCGAGCCGGCTCGCCCACCGGGTCGCCCGTCGCCATCGCGGCGCGCAGCTGCTCCTTGATTGCCTGCTCGAGCCGGTCCTTCTCGTCCCACTCGTCCTGGGAGAGCGAGGTCAGACGCTCGTTCGCCGCGTCCACCGCGTCGTCTCCGTAGCGCCCGCGCGCCTCGCGGCCGTACGTGAGCTCGTTCTCCTCGATCGCCCGCCGCTTGAGCGCCTCGAAGGCCTCGCGCTTGCCCATGTCCTCGACCCCTTTCGCCGCGACAGCGCTCCCGGTCACGTCAGAGAATAGCGCGCCTCCCGCATCTCGAAACCGGCTTGCCCTATCGTAAACCTATCGTATACTAGGTTTTGACGACCACGGGGGGCAGCATGGGACGACCGGCCGGGCCAACGCGAGACACCAAGCGCCTCATCTGCGAGCGCGCGCTCGAGGTGTTTGCCGAGAAGGGCTACGCCGCGGCGACGACGCGCGACGTGGCGGCAGCGGCGGGCCTGCGCGAGGCCTCGCTCTACAGCCACTTCCCCGGCAAGCAGGCCATCTTCGACGCGGCGGTTGCCCACCAGCTCGACCGCCTGACGCAGGCGCTGCGCTCCCGCCGCGCCCTCGCCCACCCCACCGACGACGCGAGCGCCTACCTCGCGGACGGGCCTGCGCTCGCCGAGGTGGTTCTCGCCAGCTACGAGCCCCTCTTCGCGGACGCCGGCATCGTGCGTCTGCGCCACGTGCTCGAGGGTGCGCGCCACACGGACCCCCGCTGTGACGGGCTCTACCGCACCATCTTCATCGAGCGCCCGCTCGAGCTGCAGCGCGCGATTTTCTCGCGCCTCGTCGACGCCGGGCTCTTCTCCCCCTGCGACGTCGACCTCGCCGCGCGGCAGTTCCACGGTCCCGCGTTCCTCGCCCTCTGCGAGGACATGCCCTGGCCGCAGGCGCGCGACCTCCTGGAGCGGCACCTCGACGCGTTTCTCACCCAGCACCGAGCGAAGGAGCGAGCATGAGCACCGCCGTCGTCTACTGCTCGCAGACCGGGTTCACCGAGAGGTACGCCCGCTGGCTCGCGGAGTCCCTCGGGACCAGGGCCGTCCCGTTCGCCGATCGCGCCTCGTCCGCCGTGACAGGCGCGGAGACGCTCGTCTTTCTCAGCTGGTTCCACGCGGGAGGGCTCAAGGGCGCGCGCTGGCTGCGCGACCTCATGGACGCGCATCCCGAGCGCCGCTACGTTGTCGTGGGCGTGGGGGCCTACCCCATGCCGAGCGAGGAGTGGCCCAGGGGCGAGACCGACGCCGCCTTCGAGCAGGCGTTCCCGCAGGAGCGCTACCCGCGTCTCGCGCGCTTCTACTGCCAGGGCGGCTTTGACTTCGACCGCCTGTGCGCGCTCGACAAGCTTGCCATGCGCGCGTTCTTCCGCATGCAGGCAAAGGAGGCCAGGACCGACCCGCACGTCGCCTTCGCGCTCGACGCCATGCGCGAGGGCTTCGACGGGACGCGGCGCGAGTACCTGCAGCCGGTGCTCGAGCACCTGCGTTCGATGAAGTAGCGATCTCGAAAGCGCCCAGGCTCCCTGCGGCAACTTGTCAACAGTAAAAGCTGATCTCGTCCACCAAGAAGAACTCGCGCCACTTCGCGCAGATATACGGGAACTGGGCGGAGATAATTTCCATAAGCTCGTTGAGAGTGTGCTGGGGGATATTCGCATCGTTGCTCGCAACGATGCAGCCACCTCTTTTGGTCAGCCAGAGCTTCGTTGAGTGCTTGGACGGAGATCCTTTGCATACATGCACGTGAATGGGCTCCGCAGCCTCATTGGACCAGAAGAACACGCGATAGCCGCCTATGAGGAACAGGCTAGGCAACCTTCACACCCCCACTGGCCGCATAACGATAGATGAGATGGGCGTTATTGCTCAGAAAAGCCTCGAACTCCGCAAGCTCATCCGTGCTGAAATGCCCCTCCCACTCGGTCCACGTGTATGAGGGGAGCTCACAACGCGCCGAATCAAACCCATCTTTCGTCGGACGCTCAAAATGAACGAACACCTTATCGATGCCCTTATCGCGAATAAGCTCCGAGTGGACAACCTCTATGTCGTCGCCCATGGTCAAGTACGGATACATCATCATGGACACCCCCGATCGGATATAGCCGTCTTCACTTAGTCTACCCCGAACGCCCATCACCCATGTACTCCTCCCAAGGTGCAACCATCGGCGAGTAGAGGGGCTCGTTCAGAATGGGTCCAGCCGCCAGGGAAAGCGAGCCCGTCACGCGCCGTCGGCGAGCTTCATGTAGAGCAGCGGGTAGGGGCGGCCGTCGTCGTCCATGGGCGTGCGGCGAAGGACGACGAACCCCATGCGTTCGTAGAAGCCAACGGCATGGCTGTTCTGCTCGTTCACCGAGACCTCGCGCGCGCCGAGGAGCTCCGTCGCCCGCTCCATGAGCAGCCGCCCCACACCGCACGCGCGCTCCGCGGGGTCCACGAACAGCATCTCCACGAAGCCCCCGTCCATGCCGAGAAACCCGATAGGAACGCCCGACCGGCGCACCACGAGGAGGCGCGGCACCCCCTCGATGGCGCCAGGCACCACGGGACGCATCCTCCCCACCTCCCCGGGCAGCAGGAAGTCGTGCGTGGAGCGCACCGAGCGCTCCCAGACGTCGACGAGCGCGCGCACGAGGGCCGCGGTTCGCTCGCACGGCTCCTCGACCGCAAGTCCCTCGCACTCGAGGGCGAGAAGGGCCCGCTTGCGCCAGAGGCCGCCCGCATAGCCGGTGAGCTCGCCGCGCGCGCCGAGCACGCGATGACAGCCCACGACCACCGAGACCGGGTTGCGACCCACTGCCGAGCCAACGGCGCGCGCCGAGGTGGGCCGACCGAGCCGTCCTCCCACGCGCGCCGCAAGCTCGCCGTACGTGACGGTCTGGCCGAACCCCACGAGGCGCAGCTCATCCCAGACGGCGCGCTGGAACGCCGTGCCGGGCAGCGCGAGCGCGGGAGGCTCACCGGGGTCGTCGCCCCGGAAGTATGCGTCGAGCCAGGAGCGCGTCTCCCGGAACACGGGCAGCTCGGGGCGTTCGCTCGCATCTGGGGAGAGCCCCGCCGCGAAGCGGCGCTGCCCCTCGAACCACAGGCCCGTGAGCGCGGAGCCGTCGCTCGCCAGCAAGACCTCCCCCAACGGGGAGCGATAGGTGGACGTGAGCCTCACGGCCGCTCACCGATCCCCGCCCAACGGCAGCAGCTCCCCCAGCTCGTGCGGGCGAACGCCCACGAGCGGGTGCGGCACGTACGGCTCCTCGAGGTATCGGCGCTCGTCCTCGGTGAGCTCGAATTCCAGCGCCCGACACGTCTCGCCCACGAGCTCCGGGCGCGAGCAGCCCACGATCGGCGACTCGACCCCGCGCGCCCACAGCCATGCGACGGCTATCGCCGCCATGGGCACGTCGTGGCAGTCCGCGAGCTCCGCCACGCGCTCCACGATCGCCATGTCCCGCAGGCGCATGGGGTCGAACTTCTTGCGCGAGATCACGTCCGTCTCGCTGCGGCGCGTGGGCGCGTCCCACGCGGGTCGCGTGAGGCGTCCCGCCGCAAGCGAGCTGTACGGCGTGAGCGCCATGCCGAACTGCCTGCACACGGGGATCATCTCGTGCTCGTCCTCGCGGTAGAGCAGGTTGTACTGGCTCTGCATGGTCG
>CAUGFC010000080.1 GCA_959598545.1 uncultured Olsenella sp.
CCGGACGTGAGCGACGCGCCCGACGCCGAGGAGCGCTTCAAGGAGGTCAACGAGGCCTACACCGTGCTCTCCGACGACCAGAAGCGCGCCAACTACGACCGCTACGGCGACCCCAACGGCCCCGCCGGCTTCGGATCCGACTACGTCGACGTCTCCGACATCTTCGGGGGCGGCGGCTTCGGCTTCGGCGACATCTTCGACTCGTTCTTCGGCGGCATGGGCGGCCGTGGCTCTTCCGGCGCCGCCCAGCGTACGCGCGGCCGCGACATGGGCATCCGTCTCACCATCACGCTCGAGGAGGCGGCGGCCGGCTGCACCAAGACCGTCGCCTACACGCGCCTTGCCCCCTGCGAGGACTGCGGCGGCACGGGCGCGGCCGAGGGCGGCCACCTCCACACCTGCGATCGCTGTCACGGCACGGGTCGCGTCGTCGAGGTCCAGCGCACCATCTTCGGCCAGATGCAGACCCAGGCCACCTGCCCCGCCTGCAACGGCCAGGGCCAGGTCATCGACCGACCCTGCGAGACCTGCGAGGGCCAGGGTCGCACCCCCTCGCGCGAGAAGGTCGAGGTCGAGGTGCCCGCCGGCGTCCACTCGGGCCAGACCCTCACCATCGAGGGCAAGGGCGAGGCAGGGCTGCGCGGCGACACCTGCGGAAACCTCGTGGTCAGCGTGGAGGTCGCCGAGAGCGAGCGATTCGAGCGCCAGGGCGACGACCTCTACTGCACCGTGACGGTCGACGCGCTGCAGGCGATCGTCGGCACCGCGGTGACCGTGGACGGCATCCTGGAGGGCGAGCGGGTCACCGTCTCCGTGCCCGCCGGCTGCCAGTTCGGGCAGCGCGTCATGGTGGAGGGTCGCGGCATGCCGCGCCTCGGCATGGCCGCACGCGGCAACCTCGTCGCCGTCGTCCAGATCGAGACCCCGCGCGACCTCACTCCCTCCCAGCTCGATGACATCGCCGCCATCGTCTCCGCCCGCGGCGGCGTCCCCGTCGAGAAGGACCTCGAGCCCGAGGGCTTCTCCGCCGCGGCCGAGAACGCCGCCGAGCACTTCTCGCACGAGCACTGGCGCGCGCCCAAGAACCCCTTCAAGGGCGGCCGCAGGTGAGCGAGGCCAACGGCGTCTCCCTCGTCAACCTCGGGTGCCGCGTCAACCGGGTCGAGCTCGACGCCATGGCGCTCGAGCTCGAGCGCGCGGGCGCGAGGCTCGTCGCGGAGCGCGACGCGCGCGTCGTGGTCGTCAACACGTGCGCGGTTACGGGGGAGGCGGAGGCCAAGACGAGAAAGGCGGTGCGCCGCGCGGCGTCGCTTCCCGGCCGACCGCTCGTCATTGCCACCGGCTGCGTCGCCAACCTCTTCGCCGACGAGATCGCGGCGCTCGCCCCCAACGTGCGCGTCGAGCGCGACAAGTCCGCCGTCGCCGCCCTTGCTCTTTCCGAGCTCGGGCTCAGCGGGACCGACGACGGCCCCGACGCCCCCGCGGAGGGCTGCGCGCCCGCGCCGACGCCGACCGGGCGCACGCGCCCCGGCATCAAGATCCAGGACGGCTGCGACAACCGCTGCACCTACTGCATCGTCTGGCGCGCCCGCGGCGCCGGGCGATCCCTGCCCCCCGAGGAGGTCCTCTCGGCCGTGCGCGCGGCCCAGGCCAGGGGCGCCCACGAGGTCGTGCTCACGGGCATCAACCTCGGCAGCTACCGGTCGCCTGACGCCGCGGGACGCGAGCTGCGCCTCCCCGCGCTTCTCGACCTGCTCCTGTCCGAGACCGACGTTGAGCGGATCCGCCTCTCCTCGATCGAGCCGCCCGACGTCACGCCCGAGCTCTGCCGCACCATGGCCGCGGCGGGAGATCGCGTGGCGCCCTTTCTCCACGTCTGCCTCCAGTCCGGGTGTGACGAGACGCTCAGGCGCATGGCGCGCGTATATCGCACGGCCGACTTCCGGCGCGTCGTGGAGACTGCCCGCGAGCACCTGCCGCACGTCGCGCTCGGCACCGACCTCATCGTCGGGTTCCCGGGCGAGACGGACGAGGACTTCGAGCGCTCGCTCGACTTCTGCCGAGAGGCCCGCTTCGCGAAGATGCACGTCTTCCGCTACTCGCGCCGTCCCGGCACCCCCGCCGCGACCATGGCAGGGCAGGTGGACCCGCACGTCATGGCCGCGCGCGGCGACCGCGCCCGCGCGCTCGCCGACGAGCTGCGCCTCGCGGAGGCGCGCCGCCTGGTGGGGGAGAGGGACCTCGTCGTCGTCCAGTACCCCGGCCGCGGCGTGTCCGGCGGCCTGTTCGACGTCCTTCTCGAGGCGTCGGTCCCCGTGGACAGCCTCGTCCCGGTGCGGCTCACCGGCGTCCGCGACGACGCGACGCTCCTTGCGGAGCTTCTCTAGGCGCGTTGACGCCCCGGCTCTCGCGATTTGGCGTGAGGCGCGCCTGAAGTTGACGAACCGGACGTTTTTCTTCCCAAATCGGCCAGAAAACGTCCGCATTCTCCACTTGAGGCCGTGAGGCGCCAAGGCGCCCCAGGCCACCGCGCACGCCGATGGGCTATCATCGACTCAGCACCCGTCCCAGGAGGAACATGGAGCCAACGCAGGTCCGTCTCACCATCCCCGACTCCGTTGACCCGACCGCGCTCATGGGGCCGGCCGACTCCCTGCTTAGGCGCATAGAGGGCGGCTTCGACGCCATGGTCTCGGTGCGCGGCAACGTCGTGAGCGTCTCAGGCCCGGCCGACGTCGTCGACCAGGTGACCTCGGTCTTCTCGCGGCTCATCCGGCTCGTCGACGCGGGCGAGACCCCGTCCGCCGGAGAGGTCGACGTGATAATCGACCAGGTCCGCCATGGCGCGGAGCGTGTCTCGCTCGTCGGCGACGACATCCTGCTCACGTTCCGCGGCCGTGCGATCCGGCCCAAGACCGCGGGCCAGAAACGCTACGTCGACGCCATCCGCAGGAGCACCGTCACGTTCGGGCTGGGCCCGGCCGGCACCGGCAAGACCTACCTCGCCATGGCAATGGCCGTGGCGGCCCTCAAGCGCCACGAGGTCGGGCGCATCGTGCTCGCCCGTCCCGTCGTGGAGGCGGGGGAGTCTCTCGGTTACCTCCCGGGCACGCTCGCCGAGAAGCTCGACCCCTACGTGCGCCCGCTCTATGACGCCCTGTTCGACATGACGGACATCGAGAAGGGCAACGTGCTCATCGAGCAGGGCATCATCGAGATCGCCCCGCTCGCCTACATGCGCGGTCGCACGTTCAACAACGCCTTCGTCATCCTGGACGAGGCGCAGAACACCACGCCCGAGCAGATGAAGATGTTCCTGACGCGCCTGGGCTTCTCGTCAACCTTCGTGGTGACGGGCGACGCCACCCAGCGCGACCTGCCCGGCGAGGGCGGCCTGGAGTCCGCCCGCCGCGTCCTCGAGGGCATGGAGGGCGTCTCGTTCGTCGACTTCGACAGAAACGACATCGTCCGGCACGCGCTCGTCGCCCGCATCGTGGACGCCTACGAGCGCGACGCCGCGGAGAGAGGGGAGGGCCGTGATGCCCGCTGAGTGCTACCTGGACGTCGAGGAGGGCGTCACGCCGCTGCTCGGCGAGGAGGAGCTCGAGCTGTGCTGCGAGGCCGCGCTCGAGCACGAGGGCGTCACCCGCGACTGCATGGTCTCCGTCTCCTACGTGAGCGAGGCGCGCATGCGCGAGCTCAACGCCCGGTGGCGCGACGTCGACGCGCCCACCGACGTCCTCTCGCTCGAGTGCGAGCGCCCCGACGACCCCGACCTCGCACCCGACGAGCCCTGCGAGCTCGGCGACATCGTGCTCGCGCCCGACTACGTGGCCCGCCAGGCCGCCTCCTTCGGCACGACCCCGGCCGACGAGGAGCGCCTGCTCGTCGTCCACGGCATGCTGCACCTTCTCGGCTACGACCATCTCGACGAGGCGGCGGCCGAGGAGATGGAGGACCTCGAGATGGAGGTCCTCGGCCGCGTCGCCACCGACGGCACGCTCACGCGCGTGGTCCTCACCCGCCATCGCGAGGAGGGCGACGCATGATCCCCGGATCAAAGAGCGACCATCCCGGCTTCCGCAAGAGCTTCCTCTTCGCCATCCAGGGCTTCCGCACCGCGGTCGCCACCGAGCGCAACATCAAGGTCATGCTCGCGGTCGGCGCCTGCGCGGTCGTCGCCGGCCTCGCCCTGCAGATCGACCTGCTCAGCTGGGCCATCATCCTGCTCTGCTGCGGCGTGGTCATCATGGCCGAGCTGCTCAACACCGCGGTCGAGACGGTCGTCGACCTCGTCTCGCCGGAGTTCCACCCGCTCGCGGGACGCGCCAAGGACATCGCGGCGGCCGCCGTGTGGGTGCTCTCGTGCCTCGTCGCCATCGTCGGCGTCCTCGTCTTCGCCAACGCGATCCTCGCGCGCCTGTGATCTTCCAAGGAGTCGTATGACCGAGAAGAACGTTCCCTTCACCAGCGGCTTCGTTGCTCTGGTGGGCCGCCCCAACGCCGGCAAGTCGACGCTGCTCAACGCCATCATGGGCGAGAAGCTCGCCATCACGAGCCCCGTGGCGCAGACCACGCGGCGTCGCATGCGCGCGGTGGTCAACACCGACCACTCCCAGCTCGTGATCATCGACACGCCGGGCCTGCACAAGCCCAAGGACGCCCTGGGCTCCGAGCTCAACAAGAGCGCCCTCGGCGAGCTGGCGGACGCCGACGTGGTCGCCTTCCTCGTGGACGCGACCAAGCCCGTGGGCCGCGGCGACGAGTGGGTTGCCAATCACGTGGCCCGCTCTGACGCCGACTACAAGCTGCTCGTGCTCACGAAGGCGGACGTGGCCAAGCCCGAGCAGGTCGCCGCGCAGCTCGAGGCAGCACGTGCGCTCTGCGACTTCGACGACGAGCTCGTGGTCTCGGCGACCGAGGGCTTCAACGTGGACGCGTTCGTCGAGCTCGTCTCCGCCCACCTCCCCGAGGGCCCGCGCTGGTTCCCGGAGGACATGGACGTGGACGCCTCGCCCGAGGAGCTCGCCGCGGAGTTCGTACGAGAGAAGCTCTTCCTGCACCTGCGCCAGGAGCTCCCGCACTCCGTGGGCGTCATCTGCGACGACATCGACTTCACCGATGACGACCACGCCACCATCACGGCCACGATCCTCGTGGAGCGCGAGGGGCAGAAGGGCATCGTCGTCGGCCGCGGGGGCCAGATGATCAAGCAGGTGGGCATCGAGGCGCGCCGCGACATCGAGCGTCTGCTCAACTGCAAGGTCTTTCTCGACCTCACGGTGCGCGTCTCCCCGGCGTGGCGTCGCGACGAGCGGCAGATTCGCCGCCTCGGCTACTCCGTGGAGGAGTAGGCCTTGCCCGGCAGGCGCACCTATCGGACGCGCGCGATCGTGCTCGACCGAACCAAGCTGGCCGAGCAGGACCTCATCCTGACGCTGCTCGCCGCCGACGGCAGCCAGGTGCGGGCCGTCGCAAAGGGCGCGCGCAAGCCGGGCGGCCGCCTCGCGGCGCGCGTCGAGCTCTTCTGCGAGACCGACTTCCTCCTCGCCGCCGGACGTTCCCTGGACGTCGTGAGCGAGGCGCAGACCGTCGAGCCCCACGCCGCCCTGCGCGGCGACTACGAGCGGGTCGCGGCGGCGAGCGCCGTCGTGGAGGTCGCGCGACTCACCTGCTACGAGGACGCCCCGGACGGCTTCCTCCACCCGATCTGCTCGCGGGCCCTGCGCGCGTGCGAGGAGGCCGCCGACCGCGCCCATCTCGACCTCGTCGTCGCTGCGTACGCCATGAAGGTGCTCGCCCACGGCGGGTGGAGGCCCGAGCTCGCGGGGTGCTGCGCATGCGGCGACCCGGACGTCTCGTACTTCTCGGCCGCCGCCGGTGGTGTCCTCTGCGCGAGCTGCGCCCGCGAGGTCGCCGGGGCCCGCGAGCTATCGAAGTCCGAGGTCGCATGGCTGCGCGCGCTGCTGGGCCTCACCTTCGACGAGCTCCTCGCCGCGCGGATTGACGCCGAGACCGCGATCGCGCTTCTCGGCGCCGCGCACGTCTGGTCCGCCACCCACCTCGACGCCCGTCTCCGCGCGACGGAGTTCTACCTCGGCGTGTGACCTACTCCCAAGAATGCTGACTGAGCAGACTGGCAATCTCCTTCGTATCTGGCAGCTCCTTGAGTCCTAGAACCTCAGACAGGTCGAAGACGCGGCCGCCCATGGGTGCCCCTGGCGTGACCTTGCGGAAGTTCGTCTCATAGAACCGCTCCACAAAGAAGAACTTTCGGTCAATGGTCCTGCTCACGCCTGTCTCGACCTCATGGTCCAGTGCGTCAAGGATGCGTTTGTTCCAGTCCTTTGGCACATGCCCGTCGAGGTGCTCCATCGTTTCTTCGCCGTCAGCAAAGGATACGCTGCATGTCCCCGTGACCTTACCGATCGCCCTAAGGCTCTTGTCTCGGTACAAACCCAGATAACGGAATTCCCGAAGGCGAGTTTCAAGCCCGCAGTAGTAGAGATCGTGCTCGAAGGCGTAGTCAAAGGTCGCGTTTGCCAGCTGCATCCTAAGTCGAGATTCTGCGCCGTCGTCTTTCATGAGGCCATCGTGCTCGCAGTAGTCTCTAAAGTCATCCAGTATGTCTTGCATCTCGTAGTCACGCTCGTCGAGCGCGCCCTCTACTGCCGCCATGATGCTCGCAAAGGTTGCGTGAGCATGTCGAACGAGAGCGTCGTGGCTTCGGTTGTGTTCGGCTACGATTTGTTTGATGCATTTCTCGAATTGAGGCTTTAGCTCAGTTGGCGCCAAGGTAAGCAGGACGTTGCGCGAGTCGTGTCCGATGGCGTTCAGATGATGCTTGAGCTGATCCAACGAGAATGAATTTGCGTTTCGCTTTGTCTCAACGACAAGCTTGAATCCAGCTTGGGAGATGGTGGCATCGGGCACGCTGCTCGCGTTCTTCTCCTGAATTGTGAAGACTGGCTCCGCCTCGAAGCTGTCGAGGCGGGCGATGTCCTTCAGCGCCCGATAGAACTTGTCGGGGGAGTATTGGTAGAGGCGCGATAGCAGCAGCATCGTATTCGCGGTCGCCACATTCTCCTTCTGGTGGTAGCGCTGGAAATAGTGGATGCGCATGATTCCTCCGCTCGTCGAAACGTCGCAACCATCGTAACGCTCTGACCGACGGTCCCTTTTGTGCGCACCTCGCTTTGCGGGTTTTGGGGGTTTGCCCCATCGGGCTTCTCGCGGCCGGGAATATGGTTGATGCGGCGCCGGGATCGATCGATGCCCTGGGCTTCGTGGATTTTCTGCCGAGAAGAACCCGCGCCCGCAACTGTGGTACCATACCGCAGGTCAGTACCCCGTACCTGGTGGCCCGCCAACTGCCTGACGGCCATCCCAGTTCGGGGCGAATCTATGTGAAAGGTGGTTTGACATGGCAGTTTCCAAGGAGCGTAAGGCCGAGCTCGTCGCCCAGTACGGCAAGGGCGAGAAGGACTCCGGTTCCGCAGAGGTGCAGGTGGCCCTGCTCACCGAGCGCATCAAGGGCCTGACCGAGCACATGAAGGCGCACCCGAAGGACTTCCACACCCGTCGTGGCCTGCTGATGCTCGTCGGCAAGCGCCGTCGCCTGCTGTCCTACATCAAGGCTCGCGACATCGAGGACTACCGTACCCTCATCAAGAGCCTCGGCATCCGCGACAACATCCAGTAAAGCGGTTCTTTGGAGGGGCGCCCGCGGGCGCCCCTTCTTTGGTTTGTCCGCGAGAAGCGCGGACGGGCGGCCGGCCGGCCCCCGAGACGGCCCGTCTGCAATGGGGCAGGCGGAGATAAGGGAAAAGAAATGGCAAAGGTTACACACGAGTTCGACCTCTACGGCAAGCACTACGTGCTCGAGACCGGCGAGCTGGCCAAGCAGGCCACCGGCGCCTGCCTCGTCAAGTGCGGCGACTCCACGGTCCTGCTCACGGCAGTGGTCTCCAAGGAGCGCAAGGACTACGACTTCTTCCCGCTGACGGTCGACTTCATCGAGAAGATGTACGCCGTGGGCCGCATCCCCGGCGGCTACCTCAAGCGCGAGGCGCGTCCGTCCGAGAAGGCCACCCTCACGGCCCGCATGATCGACCGCCCGCTGCGCCCGTCCTTCCCGGCCGGCTTCCGCAACGAGGTCCAGGTCGTCGCCACCACGCTCGTCGCCGACCAGATCAACCCGGTCGACACCATCTGCATCATGGCGGCCTCCGCCGCCCTCACCGTAGGCGGCGTGCCCTTCGAGGGCCCGCTCGCCTGCGTGCGCATCGGGCGCGACCGCGACACCCACGAGTTCATCGTGAACCCCACCTACGAGGAGCGCGACAACTCCGACCTCGACCTCGAGCTCGG
>CAUGFC010000081.1 GCA_959598545.1 uncultured Olsenella sp.
CGGTTGCCCACGTTGGAGCCCAGGCTCACGAAGCCCTGGCGCGCGTCCTTGTGCGCGACGGCCCAGTAGGCGTTCACGGCCTGGGCGACCTCGGCGACGTTGTGGACGCGCAGGATCCGGGCGCCGTTCTCGATCGCGGAGATGCAGACGCCGGCCGTGGCCGCGTCGCGGGCGGCGGCGTCGGTCACGCCGGACAGCGCGCCCACGAAGCGCTTGCGCGAGACGGCGCAGAGCAGCGGGTAGCCCATGGAGACCATCGAGCGCGTGGCGCGCTGGATCACCACGTCCTCGTCGGCGAACTTGTCGAAGCCGGCACCCGGGTCCATGCAGATCCGCTCGCGGGAGACGCCCGCGCGCATGAGCGTGCGGGCCTGGTCACCTAGAAACCCCATGACCTGGCGCATGACGGGGGCCTGGTCGGGCAGGGTGAAGCGATGCTGGGATGCCGCGGGGCGCGGCAGGGCGCTGCCGGAGGGGCGGGACTCGTCGAGAAGGACCTGCCGGCGCGCGACGTGCGTGCCCAGGCCCTCGCGGCTCCAGTGCATGACGACGCAGCCGCAGTCGGTGTCGGCCGCGACCTGGACCATCTCGGGGTCCGTGAAGCCGGTGACGTCGTTGACGATGGAGGCGCCCAGGCGCACGCACATGCGGGCGACGTCGGCGTGGCGGGTGTCGATGGAGACCACGGCGCCGGCCTCCACGAGCGCGCGCACCACGGGCACCACGCGCGCGGCCTCCTCCTCGGAGGAGACGGGGGTGTGGCCGGGACGCGTGGACTCGCCGCCGACGTCGATGATGTCAGCGCCCTCGTCGAGCATGGCTAGGCCGCGCGCGACGGCCGCGTCATGGTCGAGGTTCTCCCCGCCGTCGGAGAAGGAGTCCGGGGTCACGTTGAGAACGCCCATGATGCGAGGACGCGCGAGCGAGATCTCGTGCGCGCCGCAGTGCCAGGTTGCGTAGTTCTCTCGGAGCATGAGCCCTCCTTGGGACGCCGTCGTTTCGCACCATTGTACCCGGCGCCCCGGCGGGGCGTTCTTCTCGGCGCGCCCGCTCTACCCCAGCGTGATGTAGCCCGTGCCCTGATCCGGGTCCTCGGGCCGGGGGCCGCCGGAAGCCGAGCCGAAGAGGAACTCGCGCAGGCGGGGCATCTCGCGCAGGTACTGGGCGTGGCCCGCGTCGTAGGCGGCGGCGAGGCGGCGCGGGTTGACCGTGGAGTTCTCCACGGGCATCTCATCAGGGTAGATGACGAGCGCCTGGCCCCTCTCGGCGAGCTCCTCCACGTGGTCGAGCGCGGCGTTGTAGCGCTCCCAGCGCGTGAGCAGGGCGTTGCGCAGATAGGGGTGGTCGCGCGTCACGGCCTTGAACATCTGCTTGTCCCGCGCGCCGGGCTGCTTCTTGCGGTAGCCCCGCGGGCGCGTGGCCACGAAGACGAAGCGCTCGAAGCCGTCGTCCTCGGCCATGCCCAGCGGAATCCCGGCACCCGCGCCCAGGCCGCCGTCCATGAGGATGCTGCCGTCCACCTCGAGCGGCTTCATCATGCCCGGCAGCGTGGAGCTGGCGCGGATGAGGTCGATCATGCGCATGGGGTCGGTCATGTCCTCGCGCCCGAAGCGCACCGTGCGGCCGGTGTCGCGCTCGAAGGCCTGGATGCGCAGGCGGGCGGGGTTGGCGGAGAAGGTCTCCCAGTCGAACTTGAGCGTGCCGTCGCGGAGCGCCCCCTCGTAGAGGGACTCGGCGTCGAAGTAACCGCGCCCGCGCAGCAGCGAGGGGAGCCCCACGAGGCCCTTCGCCACGCCGTCGGTCATGAAGGCCTCGCGCACGCGCTTGCGGTCGCGCGAGAGGTAGTTGACGGAGTTGCTGGCGCCGGCCGAGAGGCCGCACACGTAGTCGAAGTAGATGCCCTGCTCGAGAAGGACGTTTGCGAACGCGCAGGTGTACGCGGCGCGATAGCCGCCTCCCTCGAAGACGAGGGCGCAGTCGAAGACGTTGTTCTTGAGGGTCTCCATCGCGCCTCCTTTAGTCGGATAAAGTGCCTTATTCCCATTCGGGCGGATGGCCAACCGCCTTCGCAGGATTACCATGATAGGAGGATTCTCGAAGGAGGGACCATGGGACGTACGGTCACGAGCGCGGCCGAGGCCGCGGCAGAGCTCTCCGAGCGCTTCGCGCGGGCGAGAAGCGCGGTGTTCTTCGGCGGCGCCGGCGTCTCCACGGCGAGCGGCATCCCCGACTTCCGCAGCGCCGACGGCCTCTACCACCAGCACTTCGCCTACCCTCCCGAGGAGATGCTCAGCCACGACTTCTTCGTGGCCCACACCGCCGAGTTCTACGACTTCTACCGCGAGCGCATGATCTGCCTCACGGCACGGCCCAACCGCGCGCACGAGAAGCTCGCCGAGCTCGAGGCCGAGGGGCATCTCGCCGCCGTGGTCACCCAGAACATCGACGGCCTGCACCAGGCGGCGGGCTCGCGCGTGGTCCACGAGCTGCACGGCTCCGTCCACCGCAACGTCTGCCGGTCCTGCGGGGCGACCTACCCGGCCGAGTGGGTTCTCGCGACCGAGGGCGTGCCGCGCTGCGAGCGGTGCGGCGGCACGATCAAGCCCGACGTCGTGCTCTACGGGGAGCCGCTGGACGAGCGGGTGCTTCTCGCCGCCGTGCGCGCGATCTCCGCGGCCGACCTGCTGGTCATTGGCGGCACGTCGCTCGTGGTGTACCCGGCGGCCGGGCTGGTGAACTACTTCGGCGGCAGCGACCTCGTGATCGTCAACCGCGACCGCACCCCGCAGGACGACGCGGCGGACCTCGTCTGCGCCTGCGACATCGCGGCGGCGTTCGACTTCCAGCGCGGCGCGCGTGCGCGGGCGTCCTTCTCGTCCGCGCGCCAACCCCCCAAACTCTGACTTATGTGCGAGCGCTCCCGGACTCGCATTGATTGCATTTTTCGTATGCGCAGCTAGACGGCTTGACCTGTTCTTCTCGCAAGGGGCGAGGAGACGAGCGCTCGTACATATCTCGAAGTTTGGGAGTGGAGCGCGGGGCCGAGTGCCCCGCCCGCGCTACAGCTCGATCGTGAGCTCCACGGGGCAGTGGTCGCTCCCGTAGACCTCACTGAGGATCGACGCGCCGGTCACGCGGTCGGCAATGTCGTTGCTCACGAGGAAGTAGTCGATGCGCCAGCCCGCGTTGTTCTTGCGCGCGTTGAAGCGGTAGCTCCACCAGCTGTAGGCGCCCGCGAGGTCCGGGTGGCGCGCGCGGAAGGTGTCCGTGAAGCCGGCGTTTAGCAGGCGCGTGAAGCTCTCGCGCTCCTCGTCGGAGAAGCCGGCGTTGCCGCGGTTGGGCCCGGGGTTCTTGAGGTCGATCTCGTTGTGGGCGACGTTGAAGTCGCCGCAGGTCACCACCGGTTTCTCCGCGGCCAGGCCGCACAGGAACTCGCGGTAGGCCGCGTCCCACGCCAGGCGCGTGTCGATGCGCGCGAGCTCGTTCTGCGCGTTGGGCGTGTAGACGTCCACGAACCAGTAGCTGGGAAACTCGAGCGCGCAGACGCGGCCCTCGTCATCGGCCGCCGGGGCGCCGATGTGGTTGATCACCTGCAGCGGCTCCTCGCGGGAGAAGACGGCGGTGCCGGAGTAGCCCTTGCGCTCGGCGTAGCTCCAGGTCTGGTGGTAGCCGGGCAGGTCGAGCTCGATCTGGCCCTCCTGGAGCTTGGTCTCCTGAACGGCGAAGACGTCCGCGCCCGTGGCCTCCACCACGTCGGTGAAGCTGGGGTCCTTCTTCATGACGGCGCGAAGGCCGTTGACGTTCCAGGAAACGAGACGCAGCTCGCGGGCCATGGGGTTCCTTTCGACGGGGGTAGGCTGGGACCAGTGTAGCCGTCGCGCCGCCGGGCGAGAAGGACGGCGGGGCGCGGCGGGCACGCACGTTGCCGGTCACCGAGAAAAACCGTCCGCTCAGACATCATAGATAAAACTTGCATGTAACTGACACGAATCTCCCATGCTACATGAGCTGGGATGCATAGCGGTATTGTTGGATTCGCACGAGTTTGCGTGTACTTTCTATCACGACACGGACCGGGGCCTAGGTGCTAGCCTCCCCGCATGGAGAACACCCTCTGCGACATATCGGCCCTGCTCTTCTGGCGGACACCGCCCATTGTCCGTCTCCTGACCCTTGGCCCGGCAGACGAGGACCCGCTCTGCCATCTCGTGGATCCAGCGCGCCTGGAGCGCATGCGCCACGACCTGGTGGGCGGCACGAGACTCGCCGGTCTGATGAGCGGACCTGCCTCGTGGCACGCCCACCTGGGCGCCGAGCCCGGGCCGCTCCTTGCCGCCGCACCGTTGCTCGCGGCCTTTACGGATGCCCCGGTCGACCTGCTTGTCACCGAGCCGGCCGAGCGCCGGCGTTCGTCCCTCGTGCGCCCGCGCGTCTGGACGGGGGAACTCCCCGACGAGGCCCTCTTCCGGCTGGCCCCAGGACTGACGGTGGTCCCGCCGGCGATCGCGCTGCAGCAGGTCGCGGCGCGCTCCTCGCTCGGGCGCACCATCGCGCTGGCCTCGGAGCTCTGCGGGGTCTTCTCGACCTACCGGCCCCCTCAGCCGCTGGCGAACCTGCTCCAGGACCTGTTCGATGAGGGCAGGCTCATTCCGTATGGAGGTTGGAGCGCCGCGGCAGACAACGACGGGCGACTCACGGGCCTCTGGTCGAGGTCGCCGCTCGCAACGCCCGCCGAACTCGCGCGCAGCGCCGCGGGGAGCGGGACCTCGCGCGGGCGGGCGCGCCTCGAGCAGGCGGCCGGACTCGTGCGCCCGGGGGCGGCGTCTCCTTTTGAGGTGCAGGCGGGAATGCTGCTCGGGCTCAGTCGGCGACGAGGCGGGGAGACTTCCAGCACAACCACCGCATCGTGCTCACGCCCGACGCGGCGCGGGTCGCCGAGCGGCGCACCTGCTCCTGCGACCTGTTCTATCGTAGCGCGGTCGACCCGAAGCTCATGGGCGTCGACGTGGAGTGCCAGAGTTCCGCCCATCACTTCGGCACCAGGAGCTCCGCCTCCGACGCAAACCGGGCTACGGCGCTGCAGCTCATGGGCGTCGAGGTCATGCAGCTCACCTATGCGCAGCTTGCCGACCCCGCACGATTCGAGATTTTCTCTGCCCTCCTTGCTGAGAAGCTCGGACTGCCACATCGCGAGAAGACCGATGCGCAGCTCGCGGCCCAGGCGCGCCTCCGTGCTGAAATCCTCACGGATTGGGGGCGACTGCCCCTCGCATGATGTCCCGCCGCCGCGAGGCGACTTTCGAACTCCGACTTATGTACGAGCGCAACCGACCCCGATGTGGTTGCGATATGCATATATGCAGCTAGACGAGTTGGCTGGTTCGTCTCGCCAGGCGAATAATGCCGGGCGCTCGTGCATAAGTCGGAGTTTGACTAAAACGTGGGCGCCTCGAGGCCGGCCGCGGCCATCGCGGCGAGAAACGCCTCGGCGGAGCGCGTGGCGACGAGCTCCTGCGGGAAGTGGATCTCGTCGAGCATCTCGAGCGCCGGCGCGACTCCGCCCACGTCGCAGCAGATGTGGGCGTCGCTGTTCACCGCCACCTGGCAGCCCAGCTCAGCGCAGGTCTCCGCGATCCTGCGGCACGCCTGCCACGTGCCGCCCTCGCGGCGGCGGGCGACGAGGCTGTGGGCGTTGATCTCCACCAGCTTGTGAAGGCGGGCGGCCTCCCCCACGACCTCGGCCACGTCGAACGGCACCCCGGCGCGACCGGCATGCCCGAGCACGAGCACCTTGGGCTGGGAGAGCGCGCCCAGGTACATCTCGGTCGCCTGGGCGAGCGTGGCGTCGCGGGCGAACTCGCGGTAGTGGACGCTCGCGATCACGTAGTCGCAGCCCCGGACGACGTGGTCGTAGAGCGTGGTCTCGCTCCGCAGCCCGCCGCCAGTGATGTCGGCGATAACGGGGATGTCCTGGCCGAAGAGCCGGCCGTCGAGCGCGCGGATGTCCGCCTCGGCGCCGCGCAGGAGACGCACGCCCTCCCAGGTCCTCGGCCAGACCACCATGTTGAGGAAGTGCTGGTAGTCGCGGAGGTCCGCATGCGCGAGGTCGGCGTCGCGGAAGAGCATGTCGGAGAAGTGGTCGGTCACGCCCAGAAGCTCGAGGCCCGCGTCGCGAGCGGCGAGCACGTCCTCGCGCACCGTCGAGTACGCGTGGCGCGAGAAGATCGTGTGGGTATGCGTGTCGCAGCGGTTCTCGAGCATGACGGCTCCCTAGCGGTAGCTGGCGGCGAGCTTCTCCCAGGCGGGCATGGAGTTGACGATCGTCTCGTAGCTCACGCAGTAGCCAACGCGCACCCAGCCCGGGCAGCCGAAGGAGTCGGACGGAACGGGCAGCAGCTCGAGCGCCTTGGCACGCTCGAAGAACTTCTCGGCGTCCGGCTCGAGGGCCTTGACCCACAGGTAGAACGCGCCCTCGGGCTCGATGAACTCGTAGCCCAGGGCAGAGAGCCCCTCGGTGAGCGCACGACGGTTCTCGGCGTAGGCCTCGACGTCGCTCGGGCAGTCCACGCAGTCCATGAGAACGCGCTGGAAGAGCGCAGGGGCACAAACGAAGCCCAGCTTGCGGCCGGCGCCGGCGATGGCGAGGACCAGGTCGTCGTGGTCGGGGTTGGTCGGCGGCACGAGCACCCAGCCGATGCGCTCGCCCGGCAGCGACAGGCTCTTGGAGTAGGAGTAGCACACGATCGTGCGGTCGTAGACGGACGGCACCCACGGCACCTCGGCGCCGTAGGTGATCTCGCGGTAGGGCTCGTCGGCCACGAGGTAGATGGTGGTGCCGAGGCTCTTCTCGGCCTCGTGCAGGGCGCTGGCGAGAAGAACGAGGTTGTCACGGGAGTACACGGAGCCCACCGGGTTGTTGGGCGAGTTGATGACCACGGCCTTGGTGCGCGGCGTGATCGCGGCGGCCACGGCGGCGACGTCTACCTGGAACGTGGCGGGGTCCGCGAGGACCTCCACGCACGTGGCGCCCGAGGTCTCGATCCACACGCGATACTCCGGGAAGTACGGGGCGATGACGATGACCTCGTCGCCGGGATTCACGACGGCGTGGAAGGTGATGGAGAGCGAGGCGGCCGCACCGCAGGTGAGGTAGAGGTCGCCGGCGGAGGCGGTGCCGTCGCCGAAGCGGCGCGACAGGCTCGCGGCCACGGCCTCGCGCGCGGCGGGCAGGCCGTTGGCGGGCGTGTAGCCGTGGAGCTGCGTGGCAGGGAGCGCAAGCGAGCGCTCGATTGACTCGCGCACGGCGTCAGGCGCGGGGACCGAGGGGTTGCCCAGCGAGAAGTCAAAGACGTTCTCGGCGCCGATCTCGGCCTTGCGGGCGCCCGCATACGCCGCGATCTCGCGGATGGAAGACTTCTGCGCGCCGTACGCGCGGCTGGTCTCGTTGATGCTCACTGCTACTCCCCTCCGGCGGCCTCCGCCGCCTCGTCGTTCTTCTCGCCCGCAGCGTACTCGTCCCAGCGGTTCTCGAGGAGGGCGTCCACGGCGGCGCCCTCCACGGTCTCGCGCTCGAGGAGCACGCGTGCCATGGTGTCCATCTGGTCGCGCCGGGTGCCCAGGACCTCGCGGGCGCGCTCGTGGCCCTCGCGCATGATGCGCTCGACCTCGTCGTCGATCCGCTTGGCGGTCTCGGCGGAGTAGTCCTGGTGGTTGGCGTAGTCGCGACCGAGGAAGACCTCGTGCTGCGCCTCGCCGAAGACCTGCGCGCCCAGCTCGTCGCTCATGCCGTAGCGCGTGACCATCGTGCGCGCGAGCTTGGTGGCGCGCTCGAGGTCGTTGCTCGCGCCGGTGGTGACGTCGTCGCAGAAGAGCTCCTCGGCCGTGCGGCCCGCGAGCAGCACCGCGATCTGGTCGAGCATGCCGTCGCGGGTCTCCAGGAAGTGGTCCTCCTCGGGAATCTGCATGGTGTAGCCGAGCGCCTGGCCGCGACTCACGATGCTGATCTTGTGAATCGGGTCAGAGTTCTCGAGGACGTGGCCCACGAGGGCGTGGCCGGACTCGTGGTAGGCGATGACGCGGCGCTCGCGCTCGGTGATGACGCGGCTCTTGCGCTCGGGACCCGCCATGACGCGCTCCATGGCCTCCTCGACCTCGGCTTCGCCGATCGTCTCCTTGCGTCGGCGCGCGGCGAGAAGGGCGGCCTCGTTCATGAGGTTGGCGAGGTCCGCGCCCGTGAACCCGGGGGTCACCTTGGCCAGGCGCGCCAGGTCGACGTCGTCGGCGACGGGCTTGCCCTTGGCGTGAACGGCCAGGATCTTCT
>CAUGFC010000082.1 GCA_959598545.1 uncultured Olsenella sp.
GACATGGTCTGCATCATCGACGAGTCCCACGTCACGGTGCCGCAGATCCGCGGCATGTACGAGGGCGACCGCTCGCGCAAGGTCACGCTCGTGGAGCACGGCTTCCGCCTGCCCTCCGCGCTCGACAACCGCCCCCTGCGCTTCGACGAGTTCGAGGCGCGCGTGCCGCAGTTCATCTACGTCTCCGCCACGCCCGGCGACTACGAGGAGTCGGTCACCCAGCAGCAGGTCGAGCAGATCATCCGCCCCACCGGTCTTCTCGACCCCAAGGTCGACGTCCGCCCGGTGAACGGGCAGATCGACGACCTCATCAGCGAGATCAAGGAGCGCGTGGCCAGGAAGGAGCGCGTGCTCGTGACCACGCTCACCAAGCGCATGGCGGAGGACCTCACCGACCACCTGCTCGACGAGGGCGTCCGCGTGAACTACATGCACTCCGACACCGCCACGCTCGACCGCGTGGACATTATCCGCGACCTGCGCGTGGGCAAGATCGACGTGCTCGTGGGCATCAACCTCCTGCGCGAGGGCCTGGACATCCCCGAGGTCTCGCTCGTGGCGATCCTGGACGCGGACAAGGAGGGGTTCCTCCGCAACCGGCGCTCGCTGATCCAGACCATGGGCCGCGCGGCGAGAAACGCGCAGGGCGAGGTCATCATGTACGCCGACGCGATCACCGACTCCATGCGCGAGGCGATAGGGGAGACCAACCGCCGGCGCGCCCTGCAGGAGGCCTTCAACGAGGAGCACGGCATCGTGCCGCGCACGGTCAAGAAGTCCATCACGGACGTCTCGTCGTTCATCTCCGAGGCCGAGGCCACGCTCGAGGGCAAGACGCGCGACCGCCACGGCACGGGCAGCCACGGCGCCTTCGAGAGCCTGGCCGAGCCGTCCGGGGACCAGGTCGACGAGGGGGCCGCGGACGCGCTGGCGGCGGAGCTGGCCGGCCTCTCGGAGCGAGAGCTCGCCGACGTGGTCGACGCGCTCGAGGAGGAGATGGCGGCCGCCTCGGAGGCCATGGACTTCGAGACCGCGGCGCGCCTGCGCGACCAGATCGTGGCCATACGCACCCGCGTGGAGGGCAGCTCGGCCGACGCCGTCATGGAGCGCCTCAAGGCCGGCGCGCGAAAGGGCAGCGCGCACGCCACGCGCCGCCGCTACCGGCCGAGGAGAAAGTAGGGGCCATGGGACTCGCCAACGACCGTGACGAGAAGAACCTCTTCGGGTACCTCGCCCGGGAGTTCGACCCCCTCGGCGACCGCCCGCCGGGGGAGGTGGACAGCCTCGTGCTGTCGTGCCTCTCGTACTTCCGCCTGCCCGAGGAGGCCGCCGCGGCGCGGACCCCCGAGGGCATGCCCCTCGTCGACCTCTACCGCGCGGACTGGTTCGAGGCCATGACGCGGGACCTCTGGGACCCCGAGGGCCTCGTGCGCCTGCTCGGCGCCGTGGCGGCGAGCCCGCGCCTGCGTGACCTTCGCGTCTGCTGCTACGTCGACGACTTCGACGAGTCTGCCGAGAAGCAGTTCTCCGCCTGCACGCTGCGCCTGCCCTCCGGCGGCGCCTACCTCTCCTTCCGCGGGACCGACAACTCGGTCGTGGGCTGGAAGGAGGACTTCAACATGGCCTTCGAGACGGGCGTCCCCTCGCAGCTCGCCGCCGTCTCGTACCTGGAGCGCGTTGCCTCCACCATAGAGGGGGGCATCTACCTGGGAGGCCACTCGAAGGGCGGCAACCTGGCGGCCTATGCCCTGGCGCGCTGCCCCGCCGACGTGGCCGGCCGGGTGGTCCGGGCGTTCTCCCACGACGGCCCGGGGTTCACCGAGGAGGCACTGTCGGACGCGGCGTGGCTGCGCCGCGCCCACCTGCTCTCCAAGACGGTGCCGCGCTCCTCCGTCATCGGGATGCTCTTCGAGCGGCAGGAGGACTACGCCGTGGTCGACTCGTCCACGAGCGGCCTTTTGCAGCACAACCCCTTCTCGTGGGTCGTCGAGGGGACGGACTTCGTCTACGCGGAGGGCATCGGGCGCGGCGCGCGCTTCGTCGACCGCACGCTCAACGAGTGGATCGCGAGCATGCCCAACGAGGAGCGGGCCGCGCTGGTCGACACGCTCTTCTCGGTGATCGGCGCCGGCGGGAAGGACACCTTCGGGCAGCTGAGCGAGAACTGGCAGACCACGGTGCCCGCCATGATGCGCGAGCTGGGCAATCTGGAGCCGGAGGAGCGCGCCAAGATCACGCGTGCCCTGGCCCTCCTCGTCCGCACCGTCATGCCCGACTTCGAGCTGCCGCAGCTGCCGGGGTTCGAGATGCCGCAGTTCGAGCTGCCGGACTTCGCGGCGCTCGAGCAGGGGAGGATGGCCCCGCTCGAGGAGCGGATGGCGAGGCTCACCAACCCCGAGGGCGGGTCCCCGGTCTAGAGGGCCACGTAGCGGCTCACGCCGGCGGCGTCGGCCTCGCGGCGCACCGCGCCGGTCGCCACGAGGTGGTCGAGGTGGGCGATGCTCTCCGAGACGAGGAACCAGCGCGTGAGCGCGGGCGTCTCGCCCCAGCGCTCGAACGGCGCACGCCAGCCCATCGCCGGCACCAGCTCGAAGCCCGTCCGGCCGGGGGTCTCCCGGATCGCCGCGAGCGCGCGGGCGCTGCGGCGCTCGTGGTGGGCGGCGTTGGCGAGGCAGCGCTCGGCGACGTCCCCCTCCTGCAGGCCGTGGCCCATGAACGCGTGCGCGATGCCCCGGTCGGCGAGCCGGCGCAGCGTCCCCATCTGCATGCCGATCGGGTCCTCCCCCTCGCCCCAGAAGCCGATGCAAGTGGAGCAGAGGAAGAGCACCGCGTCGCCGAGAAACGCCGTGCGCGTGCGCGGCTCCCAGAGGGCGCACTGCCCGGGCGTGTGGCCGGGCGTCGTAACGACCTCGAAGGCCCAGCGACCGCAGCGCAGCGCGTCGCCCTCCGCGAGCGTCTCGAAGGGTATGCCCTCGCGCCTGAAGTCGCGCGCGTGGTCCCAGATCACGTCGGCGAGCTCGACGGCCTCCGCCTCGTCCACGCCCTCGGCGCGCATGCGGGCGACCATCTCGTCCCGCCATGCGGGCGCGGCGAGGCGCGCCATGTCGCCGGCCACGCCCTCGCCCACCATCACGCGGGCGCCCGCCTCGGCGAGCTCGCGGGCCAGGCCGGTGTGGTCGATGTGGGCGTGCGTGCAGAAGAGCGTGACGCGCTCGGGGTCGACGCCGAGGCCGACCAGGGCGCGCATGAGGCGCGTGTCGTTGAACTCGTCCGGGGTGCCGGCGTCCACGACGAGCGTCTCGGCGCCGTCGCGCACGACGAAGGCGTTCACCGAGGGGAGGAACGTGTCGTGCATGAGGAGCTCGACGCGCCACACCTCCGGCTCGTCGAGGACCTGGCTGCAGGTGAAGCCGTCGCCGTCGAGCGTGAAGCAGTTTGCCCCGCAGCCCTGGCCCCAGTCCTCGCCCTGCGCGTCCCTCGTCATGTGCGCCTCCCTCGATGCGTCGCTCTTCTCGCCAGTATGAACCATCGCGGGCCCGCTTGGGTAGAATTGGCTCGTTGGCAGATGCGCCCAAGGGCGCGAGGGAGGGACGTCACATGGACCAGAACGAGCAGGACAAGCTCCGCCAGGAGGTCGACGAGGTGCTGCACGGCCAGAAGCAGCCCCAGGAGCCGACAGGCTTCGCGCAGAACGACTACTCCAACATCCACCACGTCATCGGCGTCGTGTCCGGCAAGGGCGGCGTGGGCAAGTCGCTCGTGTGCGGCATCCTGGCCGTGGAGCTTGCGCGCCGCGGCGCCCGCGTGGGCATCCTCGACGCGGACATCACCGGCCCCTCGATCCCGCGCATGATGGGCCTTGCCGACGTGCGCGCCCGCGGCGTGGACAACCTGCTCGTCCCCGTGCTGACGAAGGGCGGCATCGAGGTCATGAGCGCCAACCTCGTGCTCGAGAACGAGACCGACCCGGTGCTCTGGCGCGGTCCGGTGGTCGCCGGCGCGATCAAGCAGTTCTGGGAGGACACCGCCTGGGGCGAGCTGGACTACCTGCTCGTCGACATGCCCCCGGGGACGAGCGACGTGGCGCTCACCGTGTTCCAGTCCCTGCCGGTGGACGGCGTGGTGATCGTGAGCTCGCCGCAGGACCTGGTGCAGATGGTCGTCGGCAAGGCCGTGAACATGGCCAACATGATGAGCGTGCCGGTGCTCGGCCTCGTGGAGAACATGGCCTACGTCGAGTGCCCGCACTGCGGCGAGAGGATCTACCCCTACGGCCCGAGCCGCCTAGAGGAGACCGCCAAGGCCTTCGACGTGGAGGCGCTCGGTCAGCTCCCGATGGACGCCGCGCTCGCGACCGCCTGCGACGAGGGCACCTTCGAGGGCGGACTCCCCGAGGGGCTGCTCCCCGACGCCGTGGACGCGGTCGTGCGCACGGCGGAGTTCATGGACGCGCTGAGGGGCCAGGGCGAGTAGCTTGGCGCGCAAGCCGAGAAGAACCTCCAGGTCGCAGGCCCGCGAGGCGGCGCTCGCCGCCGCGGCCGCCGTGAGCGTTCCCGGGCGCTGCGACGTGTGCGTGGTCGGCGGCGGGGCGGCGGGCCTTGCCGCGGCGATCGCGGCCGCCGAGGCCGGCGCGTCCGTGGTGGTGCTCGAGCGCGCGCCCGAGTGCGGGCGGACGATCCTCGCCACCGGCAACGGGCGCTGCAACCTCTCGAACGCGCGGCTCGCGTGGGGGCGCTACAACGACCCGGGCTTCGTCGAGGCGGTCTGCGGCGAGCGGTTCGGTGCGGACGTGCTCGACTTCTTCGAGGGCTGCGGGCTCGCCGTGGCAGAGGAGGGGGACGGGCGCCTCTACCCGCTCTCGCGCCAGGCGGCCTCGGTGCGCGAGGTGCTTCTCGCCCGCGCGCGCCGCGCCGGCGTCACGCTGGCCCCCGCCCGCGAGGTCGTGGGCGTCGAGAGGGACGGAGACGGCTGGCGCGTGACGTACGGGGGCGTGGGGTCGGGCACGGTCGTCGCGCGCTCCGCGGTGCTCTCGGTGGGGGGCGGAGAGGCGCTCCTGCGCTCGCTGGGGCTCGCCTGCGCGCCCTTCGAGCCGGTGCTCTGCTCGCTCGCGTGCGAGGCGCCGGCGGGCGTCTCCCCCGACGAGCTCGACGGCCGCCGCGCGCACGCGACGGCGCGGCTCCTGCGCGACGGGCGCGAGGTGGTGGCGGAGACGGGCGAGGTGCTCTTCCGCCCCTACGGGATCTCGGGCATCGCGGTCTTCGACCTCTCGCGCTTCGCCCGGCCCGGCGACGTCGTCGCGCTCGACCTCACGGGCGGCCTCGAGGGCGAGCGCGCCTCGCGCCTCGCCGCATGCGCGGGCGGCTGCGCGGGGCTTCTCGACCCCGTGGTCTCCCGCGCGCTGGGCGACTCGCTCGAGACGGCCCGCGACCTGCGCCTCGTGGTCCTCGGGCCGGCGGAGCCCGAGCGCGCCCAGGTCACGCGCGGCGGCCTGCTGACGGACCAGTTCGACCCCGCCACGCTGGGGGCCCGCGACCTGCCCGGCCTCTTCGCCTGCGGCGAGGCGCTCGACGTCGACGGCGCCTGCGGCGGCTTCAACCTCGCCTGGGCCTGGAAGAGCGGCCTGGTGGCCGGCTCCGCGGCGGCATCTACACCATGACCAACCATGCACACCTCCCCATTTCGACCCGCGGATGCGTCAAAATGGGGAGGTGTGCATGGTCGCTTGAGATGGGACACCCATGATTGAGGTCTCCGGCATACGAGTCCCGCTCTCCGCGCTGGACGGCACCGACGGGTGCGAGCTCGCGGCGTGCCGGCGCGCGCTCGCGCGCAGGCTGGGGGTCCGCGAGGGGGACGTCGTCTCCCTGGAGCGGCGCAGGCGCTCAATCGACGCGCGCAAGCGCGGCAACGTGCAGCTCACGTTCACGCTGCGCGCCGAGCTCGCGCCGGGCGCCCGTCCGCGCGCCGACAGGGACGTCAGGCTCGTGGACGAGCGGCCCTTCGGCTTCCCCGCGCCCGTGGCGTGCCCCTCGGCCCGCCCCGTCGTCGTGGGCGCCGGCTGCGCCGGGCTCTTCTGCGCCCTCTCGCTCGCCCGCGCCGGGCTGGAGCCCCTGCTCGTGGAGCGCGGGGACGACGCCGCGCGCCGCGCCGAGGTCGTTCGCCGCCACGACGAGACCGGCGAGCTCGACCCCGAGAGCAACATCCAGTTCGGCGTCGGCGGAGCCGGGACCTTCTCGGACGGCAAGCTCCAGACCGGCACCAAGAGCCCTGCGCACCGACTGATCCTGGAGACCCTCGCCGCCGCGGGCGCCCAGCGCCAGATACTCTGGGACGCGAAGCCCCACGTCGGCAGCGATGTGCTGCCCCGTGTCGTCACCGAGGTCGTCCGCCAGATCGAGGCGGCGGGCGGCGAGGTGCGCACCCGCTGCCGCATGACCGACCTCGAGGTCGCCGACGGTGCCGTCCGGGGCGTCACGCTCGCGACGCGCGCGGACGACGGGACGGAGCGCGAGGAGCGCGTTGCCGCAAGCTGCGTCGTCCTCGCCTGCGGCCACTCCGCGCGCGACGTCTTCGAGCTGCTGCGCGAGCGGGGTGTCGCCCTGGAGCGCAAGACCTTCGCGATGGGCGTGCGCATCGAGCACCTCCAGGCGGACGTCGACCGGGCGCTCTACGGCAGCGCCGCCGGCCACCCCGCGCTCGGCGCCGCCCCCTACAGCCTCTCGTGCCACCTTCCCTCCGGCCGCAGCGCGTTCTCGTTCTGCATGTGCCCCGGCGGCTACGTGGTCTCCGCCGCGAGCGAGCCGGGCGGCGTCTGCACGAACGGCATGAGCCTCTCGGACCGCGCGGGGACGAACGCAAACTCCGGGCTTCTCGCCAACGTCTTCCCCGAGGACCTGCCCGGCGACGACGCCCTCGCCGGCGTGGAGCTGCAGCGCGCCTGCGAGCGCGCGGCATTCGCGGCGGGCGGCGGCGCCTACGTCGCCCCGGCGCAGCTCGTCGGGGACTTCCTCGCGGGCGTGCCCTCGAGCGCGGGCGGTCGCGTGCGGCCCACCTACCCGCGCGGCGTGGCCTGGGGCGACATCGCGCCCTGTCTGCCCCCCTACATCGTCGAGACCCTGCGCGCCGCCGTCCCCGTCCTCGGGCGCAGGCTGCGCGGCTTCGACGCGGCCGACGCCGTGCTCACGGGCGTGGAGACGCGCTCGAGCTCCCCGGTCCGCGTGACGCGCGGCGCCGACGGGCAGAGCGTCTCCACGCGCGGCCTCTGGCCCGTGGGCGAGGGCGCGGGCTACGCGGGCGGGATTATGAGCGCCGCCACCGACGGCATCCTCGCCGCCGAGAAGATCGTGGCGAGCCTCTAGCCCCCGTCGCCGTTCGGAGAACCCGTCCCGTGTACCGGTCCGCAGCCGCGAAACCGGTACACGGGACGGGTTCTCTCAGCCCATACATCAGCCCACCGGTACACGGGGCGGGTTTTCCCGGACGGGCCGCCCGACCCTAAGATCGTCCTGGCCCGGCGGTGTTCTGTAGAGAAGTTCCGCGGAGCGCACTTCTCGGAAGAACACCGCCGGGCCGCCCCGGTACAATCAAAAGGTTGGTTCACCCAGCACTTCCGAGGAGGGTCCCATGGCCCACGATTCCATCGTCATCCGCGGCGCGCGCGAGCACAACCTCGCCGACGTCGACGTCGACATCCCGCGCGACAAGCTCGTCGTCATCACGGGCCTCTCGGGCTCCGGCAAGTCGAGCCTCGCCTTCGACACGATCTACGCAGAGGGCCAGCGCCGCTACGTGGAGTCGCTCTCCAGCTACGCGCGCCAGTTCCTGGGGCAGATGGACAAGCCGGACCTGGACAGCATCGACGGCCTCTCGCCGGCGGTCTCGATCGACCAGAAGACCACGAGCAGGAACCCGCGCTCCACGGTGGGCACCGTCACCGAGATCTACGACTACCTGCGCCTGCTCTTCGCGCGCATCGGCACGCCACACTGCCCTGAGTGCGGCCGCGTGATCGAGCGCCAGACCACCGACCAGGTCGCCGACAAGGTCCTCGAGCGCGCGCAGGGCCGTCGCGCCCTCGTGCTCGCGCCCGTCGTCCTCGACCGCAAGGGCGAGTACACCAAGCTCTTCGAGGACCTGCGCCGCGAGGGCTTCTC
>CAUGFC010000083.1 GCA_959598545.1 uncultured Olsenella sp.
GGGCTCGCGGAGGCGGCGTAGCCGGAATAGTCCGGAAAAACGTCCGGGGTCCCGTTGTGCTTGATTGTGTACGTTATTGGTGCGCGGGAGTCATCGGGCGAGAAGATCGGGGGGGTGCGGCATGGCCGAGCAGAAGCGCGCTGACTACGCCTCGACGAGGGAGCGCCCCCTGGGCGCATGGGTCGCCGCCGTGGAGGAGGGGAGCCCCGCCTGGGAGGCCGGGATCGAGCCGGGCATGCGCGTCGAGCGCGTGAACGGCGTCGTGCCGCGCGACCTCATCGACTGGCGCTGGGAGGCCGACGGCGCCTGCTGCGAGCTCGAGGTCTTCGACCCGCGCGACGGCACCACGACGCCCTGCGAGCTCTGGCGCGAGCCGGGCCAGGACTGGGGCATCGACTTCACCGACGTCCTCTTCGACGGCATCCGCACCTGCGTGAACGCCTGCCAGTTCTGCTTCATGGCGATGCTTCCGCCGGAGGCGCGCGCCACGCTCACGCTGCGCGATGACGACTATCGGCTCTCCTTCCTGCAGGGCAACTTCGTGACGCTCACCAACGTCTCCGACGAGGAGGCCAGGCGCATCGTCACCTGCGGCCTCTCGCCGATGAACGTCTCCATCCACGCGATCACCCCTGAGGTGCGCCGCAGCCTCATCGGCCGGCGCGCGGACCGCGGCATCGAGGTGCTCGAGCGCCTGCTAGCGGGCGGCATCGAGGTGCACGCACAGATCGTGCTCTGCCCGGGAATCAACGACGGCGCCGAGCTCGCCGCCACACTCGACTGGGTCGAGGCGCGCCCCGGCATTACCTCCCTCGCGATCGTGCCGCTCGGCTACACCAAGCACAGCCGACGCTTCAAGAACTCCGATGACGTCGAGGCGTCGCGCGCGGTCGTGTCGCTCGTCGAGCCCTACCAGGAGCGGGCGAGAAGGACGCTCGGCATCACGCGCTTCCAGCTCTCCGACGAGTTCTACGTCGACGCCAACCTGCCCGTCCCGCCGGCGGAGACCTACGACGGCTACCCGCAGTTCTACGACGGCATCGGCATGCTCCGGAGCTTCCTCGACGAGACGGCGCTCGTCGCGCGTGAGCGCGCCTGCGACCTGCGGCGCGTTGACGATGCCCTTGCCGAGCGGGACCTGCGTGTGGAGCTTGTCTGCGGCGAGGCGGCGGCCGAGACGATCGGCGCCTTCTGCCGTGCGCTGTCGCCCTCCGGCCGCGCACGGACGCACTCGGTCAGGAACGACTACTTCGGCGGCGACGTCAACGTGACGGGCCTCATCGTGTCCGAGGACCTGCTCGCCCAGATGCCGGATGACCTCGCGGGCACGCTCGTCGTGCTCCCCGAGGTGATGTTCAACTTCGACAAGCTCACCCTCGACGGCGACACCGAGGCGCGCATCCTCGACGAGCTTCGAGCCCGCGGCGCCCTCGTGACCGTGAGCGCCCCCAACCCCGGCGACTACCTCGACGCCCTTCTCGCCATCCTCGCTCTTGCGTAGCCGCCGCGCGCGTCCGGGGAGGAAGGTCCGGCGCTTCGGACAGTCCTCGGTCGCTACGCTCGCTGGGTAACTCGCGGCGGACCTTCCTCCCCGGCCGCGCGCTGACAGATACGTGACGGCAGCCTGCCTGGGCACGGCCAACGTCCGCCGCGAGTTCTTGGCGAACGCCCTTCTCGCCAAGCTGTCTGAGCGCCGGATGTTGGTCGCGCCCAGGCAGGCGGTCAGCCCGTGGATTTCTCGCGCTCACCGGCGAATATGCACCGTTCGTGGTAAGATTTCCCCGCAAATCGAATAGCGAGGAGACGAGATGCCCAAACCCGTAGTCGCCGTGGTCGGCCGGCCCAACGTCGGCAAGTCCACGCTCGTGAACCGCATCGCGGTGAGTCGCGACGCCATCGTGCACGAGTCGCGCGGCGTGACGAGAGACCGCTCCTACCACGAGGCCGACTGGAACGGACGCGAGTTCACCCTCATCGACACCGGCGGCATCGAGTCCGTCAAGTCCAAGGACGTCTTCGCCCCGCGCATTCGCGAGCAGGCCCTCATGGCCTGCGAGGAGGCCGACGTCATCGTCTTCGTCGTCGACGGCAGGACCGGCGTGACCGACGAGGACGAGGAGGTCGCCCGCATCGTCCGTCGCACGGACAAGCCCGTCTTCCTCGTCGTGAACAAGAAGGACGACCCCGCCACCGAGCAGGACGGCCTCTGGGACTTCTACGCCCTCGGCGTCGGCGAGCCGCGCCCGCTCTCGGCCGGTCACGGCCACGGCACCGGCGACCTGCTCGACGAGATCGTCGCCTCGTTTCCCGAGGAGGAGGCGGAGGAGCCCGAGGACGACGTCCTCTCGCTCGCCATCATCGGCCGGCCCAACGTCGGCAAGTCCAGCCTCGCGAACCGCCTCGCCAACAAGAAGCGCTCAATCGTCTCCGACGTCGCCGGAACCACGCGCGACGCGATCGACACCATGATCGAGTGGCAGAGCCAGACCATCCGCCTCGTCGACACGGCAGGCATGCGCAAGAAGTCCCAGGTCCACGAGGACGTCGAGTACTACAGCCTCGTCCGTGGCCTCCAGGCCATCGAGCGCGCCGACGTCTGCCTGCTCGTCGCCGACGCCACCGTCGGGGTCACCGAGCAGGACCAGAAGGTCGCCGGCATGGCCATCGATCGCGGCCGCGCGCTTGTGCTCGTCCTCAACAAGTGGGACCTCGTGGAGACCGAGCAGCAGCGCGACGAGATCGTCTCCTCGATTGACAAGCGTCTCGCCTTCGCGCCCTGGATCCCCTCCGTGAACGTCTCCGCTCTCACGGGGCGCGCCACGGACAAGGTCCTGCAGCTCGCCGTCCGTGCCGCCGAGGCACATTCGTCCCAGCTCAGGACCACCGAGCTCAACGACTTCCTCGCTCAGATCCGCGAGGGCGGCCACACGCGCAGCGAGAGGGGCCGCCGCCTCAAGATCCGCTACGCGACGCAGACGGGCACCGAGCCCCCCGTCATATCCTTCTGGTGCAACGCCCCCGACCTCGTTGACGACAACTTCGAGCGGTTCCTCGAGAACCGCCTGCGCCAGCGCTTCGACCTCACCGGCACGCCGGTGCGGCTGAAGTTCCGCCGATCCACCGAGGGGGGCGAGCGCTGATGCAGGGTCTCGCGCTCTGGACCGCCGTCTTCACGCTCGGCGCCTACCTCGTCTGCGGCATCCCGTTCGGCCTCGTGGTCGCGCGGCTCATGGGCCACGTCGACGTCCGCGAGGTCGGCTCGGGCAACATCGGCACCACCAACGTCGCGCGCTCCGTCGGGAAGGGGGCCGCGGCGGCGACGCTCCTGCTCGACCTGGGCAAGGGCCTCGTGTGGATGCTCGTCGCCCGCTACGCCGTGGCGGCGCTCGCCCTCGACGGCGACGTCGCCGCGCTCGACCACACCACCGCCTTCGGTGCGTCGCTCGCCTTCGTCTTTCTCGGGTGCATCTGCGGTCACGTCGTCTCGCCCGACCTCCGCGTCCACGGCGGGCAGGGGATGGCCGTTGGCTTCGGGGCGGCCCTCGGCCTCTACTGGCCCGACGGCCTCGCCGCGCTCGCCGTGTTCCTCGTGCTCGCCGTCCCCACGCGCTACGTCTCCCTCGGCTCCGTCTTCGCCGCGGCGTCGCTGCCCGTGTGGTGCGTCGTCTTCGGCTTCCCCGCGGCCGCCATCGCCCCCGTCGCCGTCGCCGCCGTCGTGGTGATCTGGTCCCACCGCGAGAACGTGCGCAGGCTCGCCCGTCATGAGGAGCGTCGCTTCTCGTTCCATCGCTCTGACAAGGAGGAGACGCACTGATGTCCGACAGCGTTCTCATTGCCCCGTCCATCCTCTCCGCCGACTACCTGCGCCTCTCCGACGAGCTCGCCCAGGTCTCCTCGGCCGACCTGATCCACTTCGACGTCATGGACGGGCACTTCGTCCCCAACCTGACGTTCGGCCCCGACATGCTCCGCGCCGTGGCGGCGGCGAGCGACCTGCCGGTCGACGCGCACCTGATGGTCTCCAACCCCGACGAGGTGACCGAGAAGTACCTCGACGCCGGCGCCTCCATCGTCTCCTTCCACTACGAGGCCGCGCTGCACGCGCATCGCCTCGTGCAGCTGATCAAGGACCGCGGTGCCAAGGCCTCGATCGCGCTCAACCCCGCCACGCCCGTGAGCGTGCTCGAGCCGATCCTGGACGACCTCGACATGGTCCTCGTGATGAGCGTCAACCCCGGGTTCGGCGGCCAGACTTTCATCGAGTCCACCCTTCGCAAGCTCCGTCGCCTCCGCCGCATGTGCGACGAGCACGGCGTGAGCCCGCTCGTCGAGGTCGACGGCGGCATCTCCGCCAGAAACGTCGCCGAGGTCACCGCCTCCGGCGCCAACGTCTTCGTGGCCGGCAGCGCCGTGTTCGGCTCAGCCGACCGTGCGGCGGCCATCGAGGACATCCGCGCCAACGCGGTCGCCGCCGTCTCCAAGACCGCCTAGGGGCGCCGTGACGGACAACCTCACATACCTCGACTACGCGGCCTCGTCGCCGCTGCGCCCCGAGGCCCTCGGGGCCATGCGCGCCTACGACGAGGCGCCGTACGCCGGCGCGAACCCCAACTCGCTCCACACGCTCGGCCGTTTGGCGGCCAGGGCGCTGGACGGGGCGCGCGCCGACCTCGCGCGTGCGCTCGGCGGCGGGTTCCGGCCCTCCGACGTCACGTTCACCTCGGGCGGGACCGAGTCGAACAACCTCGCGCTTCTCGGCATCGCCGAGGGCGTCCGGGCGCGCTCGAGCCGCCGGAGGCGCGTGGTCGTCTCTGCCATCGAGCACGACTCCGTCCTCGACCTCGTGGGCCCGCTGCGCGAGCGCGGGTTCGAGGTCGAGCTCGTGCGCCCCGACCGCTCCGGCGTCGTGGGCACGGGCGCCCTCGCCCCGCTTCTCGAGGAGACCTGCGCGCTCGTCTCCGTCATGTACGCGAACAACGAGACGGGCGTGATCCAGCCGGTCGCCGAGCTCGCGCGCGTCGCCCACGCCGCCGGCGCCCTCTTCCACACCGACGCCGTCCAGGCGTTCGGGCACGTCCCCCTCGACCTCGGGGGCGTCGACGCCGTGAGCGTCGCCGCGCACAAGATCGGCGGACCCGTCGGTGTCGGCGCGCTCGCGCTGCGCGGGCGCGTGCCGCTGCGCCCCCAGAGCTTCGGCGGCGGCCAGGAGGTCGGTCGCCGCGCGGGCACCCAGGACGTGCGGGGGGCGCTGGCCTTCGCCGCGGCGGCCCGTGCCTGCCAGTCCTCGCTGGGCCCCGTGCGAGAGCTCGTCTCGGCACGCGCGAACAGGCTCTACGAGCGCCTCTGCGCGCCGGGGACCGGTGTCGTGGCGACCGTCTCGGCCTCTGTCGACGAGGGGCGCCTCCCCGGCATCGTGAGCGTCATGGTGCCCGGGCTCGACTCCGAGACCCTCATCCTCGCCCTCGACCAGGCGGGCTTCGAGGTGTCCGCCGCCTCCGCGTGCTCGTCGGGGTCGCTCGACGCGAGCCACGTCCTGCTCGCCATGGGCATCCCGCGCGACGAGGCCCTGGGCTCCCTGCGCGTCTCGTTCGACGAGCGCGTCCCCGAGGAGGACCTCGAACGCTTCGCCGCAACGCTCCTGAACGTCGTCTCCGAGCGCACCCGTCGCTCGAACCGCTAGAGAGAGGTACCGATGACCGAACCCGCCGCCCTCATGAGGCTCCAGGAGCTCGACCTCGAGCTGCTCAAGCATGCCTCCACGCTCTCCGCCATGCCGCAGCGCAAGCGCCTGCAGACCATCGAGCTCGCGAGCCGCAAGGTCGCCTCCGAGCTCAAGGGCATCGTGGGGCAGCGCAAGGACGCGCAGACCGACGTGACCGAGGCCGAGGAGGCCCTCGCGCACTATCGCGCCAAGACCGCCGAGGTCCAGGCCGAGGCGGACGCCGGCGAGCACACGCACCGCGAGATCAGCTCCTTCGAGCAGCAGCTCACCTCGCTCGCCAAGCGCATCGAGAAGTCCGAGTTCACCCTCGGCCCCCTGCGCGAGCGCCTCGAGCGCCTGGAGCGCGCCGAGCGAAACGCCCGTCTCACCGCCGAGCGGCTCGAGGCCGAGCGTGCGACGACGCAGTCCGAGCTCGAGGAGGCGTCACGCGACCTGCGCGCCCGGATCGTGACCCTGTCCCGCGAGCGCGAGCAGGTGGCCGCCGAGCTCCCCGCCGTGCTTCTCGAGCGCTACGAGGCCGCCCGCAAGCGCTTCAAGGGACTCGGGGTGGAGCGCCTGAGCGGCAACGTGCCGTCGGTGTGCCGCGTGAAGCTCCAGCCGAGCCAGTTCCACGACCTCGCGCAGCACGGGGAGATCACCGAGTGCCCGTACTGCCACCGCATCCTCATCACCTCCGAGGAGGAGTAGGCATGGAAGCCGAGAAGAGCCGCGTCCTGCTCGCCGTCTGCGGCGGGATCGCCGCCTACAAGGCCTGTGAGGTGCTGCGCGGCCTCCAGAAGGCGGGCTGCGAGGTGCGCGTGACCATGACCGAGGACGCGACGCGCTTCGTCGGCGCGGCGACCATCGAGGCGCTCTCCGGCTCTCCCGTGGCCACCTCGCTCTACGACTATCCCGGGTCCGCCATCCCGCACATCGAGCTCGCCGAGTGGGCGGACGTCGCCGTGGTGGTGCCCGCCACCGCGAACGCGCTCGCCAAGATGGCGTGCGGAATCGCCGACGACTGCCTCACGACGACGCTTCTGGCCTGCGCGTGTCCCGTTCTCGTGGCTCCGGGCATGAACGTCCACATGTGGCGAAACGCCGCCACGCAGGCCAACGTCGCCACGCTGCGCGAGCGCGGGGTTTGCTTCGTCGGTCCCGACAGCGGCCGGCTCGCCTGCGGGGAGGTGGGCGAGGGTAAGCTCGCGGGCGTCGACGAGATAGTGGCTGCCGCGCTCGCGCTTCTCGCCCCGCGCGACCTTGCCGGGCTGCGTGTGCTCGTGGACGCCGGTCCCACGCACGAGGCCATCGACCCGGTCCGCTACATCGCGAACCGCTCCACCGGCAAGATGGGGTACGCCATCGCGGCCGCCGCCGCGCGCCGCGGGGCCGAGGTGACGCTCGTCTCCGGTCCCACCTCGCTTGCCACGCCCGCCGGCGTGCGCCGCATCGACGTCGAGAGCGCGGCGCAGATGCACGACGCCATGCTCGTCGCGTTCGAGGGCGCCGACGTCGCGGTCTGCAGCGCGGCGGTGGCCGACTACGCGCCCGCGGCACCCGCCGACCACAAGCTCAAGAAGAGCCGCGAGCACCTGGACACCATCGCGCTCACGGAGACGGCCGACATCCTGGCCGACCTCTGCGCGGCGAAGGGGGGCCGCGTCGTGGTGGGCTTCGCCGCCGAGACCGACGACCTTCTCGCCTACGCGCATCAGAAGCTCGAGCGCAAGGGCGCCGACCTCATCGTGGCCAACGACGTGAGCCGACCCGAGTCGACCTTCGGGGCGGACACCAACCGCGTCGCGCTCGTGAGCGCGGAGGGCGTGGAGCAGCTCGAGACCATGCCGCTCGCTGACGTGGCCGACGCCATCCTGGACTGGGCGCGGCAGAGGGTCGCATGATGAGCGGGCTGCTCATAGGCTGCCACCTCTCCACCGCGAACGGCTACGCCGCCATGGCGGCCGACGCCGTCTCCATCAACGCCACCACGTTCGCGTTCTTCACGCGCAACCCGCGCGGCGGCAACGCGCGCGAGTTGGACGAGTGCGACCTCGGAGCGTTTCTCGCTACGCTCGAGGGACACGGGATCGGCCCGCTCGTCGCGCACGCGCCCTACACCTACAACTTGTGCTCGGCCAAGCCCGAGACGGTGGAGTTCGCGCGTCGTGCGATGCGCGAGGACCTGGCGCGCATGGAGCGCATGCCGGGGCATCTCTACAACCTCCACCCCGGCGCGCACGTCAAGCAGGGCGTTGACGTTGGCGTTCGCCTCATCTGCGAGGGCCTGAACGAGGTGCTCGAGCCCGGGCAGGCAACGACGGTGC
>CAUGFC010000084.1 GCA_959598545.1 uncultured Olsenella sp.
GTACATCGGACTCCCTCCTGGACCAAGCTCGGTCCGAGATTTTGTCCGGGGTCCCGAATTACCTCGAATTCAGCAAAAAGGAAGGCTCTCCGAGATTTCGAAGAGGAACATGGTTTCCGACACGGGGATCTTCGCGAATATCTACTTGTAATTAGCGCAGATTGCGATTTATCTCGAGAACACGATCCCTTAGTCGCAGTTGTGGCGGGGGAGGCTATTAAAGTCCCGCAGGATAATATCGTCAAAGTTTCGTTCGACAATCAGGGTGTGGCGGAAATATATGTATATGGGGAGACGAGGCGAATTATATCTGGTGAATGCGAGGAAATTAACGGGTGGATTAGGAAAAGAATGAGAGATAATCCAAGAGTTGGATTGGGGGGTGATTTGCTCAGAAGGCACGACGAGACAATTATTCCCTGTATTGCAGGGGAGAAAGCTATAGCGTTTAAGCATAAAATATTGATGTGCAAATTAAGCGACATCAAAGGACCTTTCATTGGAAGACTTCTTCCGCCATACGTTACAAAAGTTCAGCAAGGGGCATCAAGTCATTTGGTTCGTGCGGGGTTGGAGCCAGTGCCTGCCAAAGTATTTGAGTGAAACTGCATAGGCTGCGGCGTAGATCGCAGATGGGAGGGACGTGTTTTCGCGTCAACGTAATCCTGGTTGTTACGTTAAAGCGAATGCCTGGAAGAACCCATGCTGTGATGCATTGGGTCTTTAGCGAGGAGCTGCTGAAGAGGGCGGTCTGCGGAAGCTCGTCAGAAGAACACGTCGGAAGGGTCCTATGCGAGGAAATCGGTGTCTCGCGATGCACCACTACAAGTGGAAATGAATGACAGCGCATAGTGTAGTTGTGATTCGTAGATCCAGCTAAAGGGGCTTGGCTTGTACTTCAGAATGTGGTCGAGAAGCTTCGGATCGGAAAAGTGCGCTGGAAGAGAGGCCTCACAACGCCCCTGTTGCGCTCTATGACGCCTACCCTGACGAGCTTCTCGAGGATGTGTTCGATAGCTAGTCGAGAGGGAGGTACCTCACCATGCCAACACTTCGCGACTGCGTCTACGGCCAGGCGGTGGCCGACGCGCTGGGCGTGCCGTACGAGTTCCGTCCGCGGGGCTCGTTCCGCTGCGCGGACATGGTCGGCCACGGCAGCCACAACAAGCCGGCGGGCACGTGGAGCGACGATACTTCGATGACGCTCGCGATCTGCGACAGCTACCGCGAGCTGGGGCGCATTGACGTCGATGACATCCGCGGGCGCTTCGTGCGGTGGTATCGCGAGGGCGCCTACACGGTCGACGAGCTCTTCGACGTGGGCAACGCCACGCGCGAGGCGCTCGAGCGCGGGCACGGCCTCACGGGGGAGTGGGACAACGGCAACGGCTCGCTCATGCGCACGGTTCCGCTCGCGTTCACCGACGCCACCGACGACGAGGTACGCGCCGTCTCCGCGATCACGCACGCGCACCCGACCTCGACGGAGGCGTGCGTCGCCATGGTGCACATTGCGCGGGACCTTATCTCCGGCTCGAGCCCGGCGGACGTGGCGGGTGACGTCGCCGCGCGACCCGAGGACGAGGTCAGCTCCACCGGCTTCGTGCGCCACACCTCCGACGCCGCGCTCTGGTGTCTCGCCAACACGTCGAGCTACGCTGAGTGTGCGCTCGCCGCGGTGAACCTCGGGGACGACACGGACACCACGGCCGCCGTCGCCGGCGCGCTCGCCGGCATCGTCTACGGCATCGAGGGGATCCCGGTCGAGTGGCTCGACAAGCTGCGGGGCAAGGACCTCATCGAGAGCTGCCTGTTCTGAGGGTCGGAATAATCCGTCTTGCTTATGAGCGCGCAGATTGACGAGGGGATGGATATGACAAAACAAGTGGTCGAGGCGAAGATGCGACAAAAGCGGACGAACGCTCACATTGGAGCGGCCCCTACGGATGGTACAGCCCAAAAGGTGTCTGCGTTGTCTGACCTGAGGTCTCTTCACTCGCAGACGGTACGTGAGCTCGACATCCCAGGGAAGGGCGAAGCAGACCTCCCGTCTTGGGGCGACTTGCGCGAGAGCTGGTACGATGAGCGCCTGGAGAGGGAGTAGATCCCGCGTTCTCGGCGATCTTCTCGACGCAAGCGTCTGGCTCGTGCGAAAGTGCCAGCGCGTTCACTCGGACTTCGGGAGCTGTATGGTGCTGACGGCGGCGTAGGCGCGTTCGGAAAGGCGGCGGACAATGGGTAAGGGGCAAGAGCAATCGAGTCAGCATCTGGCGCAGATCGTCGAGCCGACCGACGACGAGAAGGCTGCGGCAAAGGCCGCCCGGACGTTCGGGTGCTCCTTCGCGCATGACAGCACGGCGCTCGGGGTGGCCGCCTTCGCGCTGGTCTTCCTCGTCGTCCTTGGCGTTGTCGTCGTGACGCTCGTCGGCGGCGTCGCGCGCGGCGAGTTCGGGGAGCAGGACATTATGTGGCTCGCTGTGATCGGCGGCTCCGTGTTCGTCGCGTTTGTCGTGCTTGCGGTCGTGTCGGTTCTTGTCGCGCGTCGCCACTATCTGCACCCGGTCAAGAGCGACGTGTTCGCGGCAGGCGGTCGTCTGTTCCACACCTCGTTCATGCGGGACAAGGAGAAGCACGAGGACGGCCGCGGGATCGTCCGCATCAACGTCGTCGGTATCGCGGAGTGCGCCGGGTTCCACAACAGGAAGGACAGGACGGTCTGGATCCTGCCGAGCCCCGACGCGCGCATCCATGACGTGTGGCGGCGCGGCAGGCGGTGGGAGGACGAGCGCGAGCTGTGCCTCGCCCTCCTGGAGAAGGGGGTGCCGAGCAGCGCGGACACGAACCCGTTCTTTGGCGTGGACGAGCAGTACCGGGGATTCCTCGAGCGAATCGGCGTCCGGATAGAGGAGACGACCAAGCCCGTCGACTTCCTGGCCGGTACGTGGTCGTAGGCACGTGATGACTTTCATGGCGTCCGGCTACTGATTGCCTTTCATATATTGCCGTTATCGCCCCGTCGCCGCTCCCAGTGCGCGGTTGACGCGCTCCGCCACGCCCACGCTCAGCGCGACCTTCGCCACGTCCGGCACCACAAACGGCACGACCGCCACCGCCAGCGCCGCGGGCGTGTCGAGTGCGTAGACGTTCATGAGCTGGATCGTCCCCAGCACGTAGCTCACCGCCAGCAGCGCGACTCCGCCTGCCACGCCGCGCGCCCTTCTCGGCAGCGCGTTCGCGCGCGCGATGGCGCCCGCCACGGGCATGCCCGCCGCAAAGCCCAGGAGATAGCCCCCCGTGGGTCCCAGCAGCACGCCGACCCCGCCTTGGAGGCCGGAGAACACCGGCACGCCCACTGCGCCCAGCAGCAAGTAGACAACAACGGTGAACAGCGCGTCGCGCGTGCGCATGACCTGGGGCAGCAGCGCCAGCGCAAAGGTCTGCATGGTGAACGGCACCGGGCCCAGAGGCACGGTGACCCAGGCGCTTACGGCGAGCAGCGCTATGCAGATGCCGCAGCGGGCAATCGAGCGGGTGGACATGGCGGCTCCCTCACGGACGGGCGCTCCTCGCGCGCCTACGGAACGAAAGCTTACCGTATGGCCGAGCCCCCGCCCTTCTCGTAAGATGGACGGGCGGGGGCGATACGCCAACGAGGCGGGGGAGGGCACATGGAGAGCGACTTTGCGGCCTGGGTCGAGCGGGAGTTCCGCCACCCCGTGCCCAGCGAGTACCGGGACTTCCTCTGCCGGGGCGCCGTCGCGCAGGCCGAGCCCGTCACGCCTTTGCGGGCGCATCTCGTCACGGCCGACGGCGACGAGTACGAGGTCTCCGAGTGGTTTTCCGCCGAGCGCATACCCGACATCTACCGATGCTGCCGCGCGGAGGGGCTGATAGCGGAGCAGCTGCTTCCGATCTTCGACAACTGCGGCTGCGTCGTGGCGCTCGACTGCGATGAGCACTCGAGTACCTACGGCAGCGTTCTTCTGCAGACTCCCGAGGGCCACTATGACGAGGCTCGTCAGGAGAATGTCTACGAGGAGCCGGTCCTTCTCGCTCGGAGCTTCTCGGACGTGCTGGCCGCTCTGGGAGAGATTCAGCAGGGCGAGGCTCCCGACCTCCTGCTCCTGGGTTCCGACCGGATGCTCGGCCCCTCGGACCTGGCGTCCTTTGAGCGTGAGCTGGACGTCGAGCTGCCGGCGGACTATCGCGAGTTTCTGCTGGCCCACAACGGCGGGACGCCGGCGCGGTTTCTCTGCACTCCCACGTTCATGGAGGTCGACCCCGCTACAGGGGAGGGGCACCCCCAGTCGGTGCCCATCGACCACTTTCTCTCGCTGGGGGAGATCTCCGAGCTGCTCGTAGACAACGAGGACGAGCCGACGTTCGGGCCGGGCCACGTGCCTGTCGCGTGCGACCAGTGCGGCAACCTGATCCTGCTGGGCGTTGCTTGCGGCTCGGGCGCATCCATCGAGGGTGTTCAGGGCGTTCAATTTGCCAACCACGAGGTACGCGGCGCGGACGGTCTCTTTGCCCTCTCGCCGCTCGCCTCGTCCTTCGGCGAGTTCGCTCGTTCCCTCGCCCCATATGGCGAGGACTCGTAAGGGAGGGGTACATGTCAGGTTCTGGCAGAGAGAGCTTCACCGTGACACTGCCGGGGGGCTTCTCACGGCTCATGCTGGGCAGCTCCCTGCTGTTCACGCTGTTCCCGGCGGCATTTGCCCTGGCGGGGGACCTTCCGCCGCTGGGCGTCTTCATGTTCGCCCTGATCATCGCCCCGTTACTGCTTGCCGCCGTCGCCGGGCGCCGCTTCAGGGTCAGGGTGCACGACGGTGTGGTGACCGTGCGCCCCGCCCTGTTCGGGAGCGAGTGGGACTTCGTCGCAGCCGATGTCACGCGGGTGGTTCGCCGCATCAACTACAACACCGGCATGGGCACGCTCGCCAAGATGACCGTTCACGCGCGTGGCCGTCGCGTGTCGGTGGAGAGTCTCATGGTAGGCAGCGAGGGCTTTTGGGCGTTCATCGAGGGCAACGTCGACCCATCCAGGATCGTCACCAAGGTCAACCGGCGGGGTGGCACGCATGAGGGTCGCTGAGCTCACCGACACCCGTCTCGTCGTCGAGCTGTCCGAGTGGGACCTCTGGGAGCTGGAGCGCTCGTTTGGCGTGTGCCTGCCGGGCGGCACGTGGCTCATCCCCGGGCGCATGGCCGCATCCGACGGGTTCTGCGCGCGGGCGGATGAGATGCGGGTTAGGGGCGCGGACGGGGCCTTCACCGGCGACGGGCTCGATGACACCGAGCGGCTCGTCGTCGCCGATGCGGTCTGCTCCCTGTGGCCGTGGGTCTGCGACAGCTGCGACGTCCGCTTCGTCGGCGAGGACGGGGAGCTGTGGTGCCGGGGCGACCACCACCTCAAGGTCGAGGTCCGCACGCTGCGGTCGAGCGCGGTGCTCTGGACGCTCCTGGCGACGCTGGTCGGAGCCGCCGAGCTGGCCCTCTCCCTCCTGATGAGCGCTCTCGAGGGGGCCTACGGCGTGGTGCTCATCAACGTCCTTCTCGCCCCCTTCTCCCTGTCCTGCGCGGCGGTCGCCCTGCGCTCGTGGCGCTTTGGGGTGACGGCGGACCTGGGCGGGATGACGGTGCGGCCGACGCTCGGCCCCGAGCGCTCGATTGCCTTCTCCGAGGTCACGAGCGTCGAGCGCGTGGTCTCCTCGGACGGCTCGGGGGCGCTGCGCAGGCTCGTGGTCCGCACGGCGGACGCGCGCGTCTCCCTGTCTGCGTCGCTGGAGGGGATCGAGGCGCTGGACGCCCTCCTCGCCGAGCGCGTCCGCCCGTCGTAGCTGCCGAGAAGAACGAACGTCGCGTGTGGTGGTCGTGGAGTGGTTCTTCTCGGCATGCCGTTCGCAGCCGCAAACGTACCGCCCGCGGCATCGCGAAAATTCCTCTTGAAACACGCTTGAAAAGTGGGAACATATGGGCTAACAAACTTTTAGTTTGGATACCAGACAAAAAGTTGGTAAGCCCGAAGGAGCAAGGAGGAAGCGTTGAGCGAGAAGATCAAGTGGGTCGCCAACAAGATGCCTAAGAGCGACGATCGCCACCTCGGCATCATGTCCCTCGAGAACGTGGAGGCCGCCCGCAGCTTCCACAAGAGCTTCCCGCAGTACGACGTCACCCCGCTTGCCAAGCTTGACGCGCTGGCGGCGGATCTCGGCCTCAAGAACCTCGCCGTGAAGGACGAGTCCTACCGCTTTGGCCTCAACGCCTTCAAGGTGCTCGGCGGCTCCTTTGCCATGGCCAACTACATCGCGGGCAAGATCGGCCGCCCGGCCTCCGAGATGACCTACGACTACCTCACGAGCGACGAGCTCGCGCGCGACTTCGGCCAGGCCACGTTCTTCACCGCCACGGACGGCAACCACGGCCGCGGCGTGGCGTGGGCCGCCAACAAGCTGGGCCAGAAGGCCGTCGTGCACATGCCCAAGGGCAGCGTGAAGAGCCGCTTTGACAACATCGCCGCCGAGGGCGCCGAGGTCACCATCGAGGACGTCAACTACGACGAGTGCGTCCGCATGGCCGCCGCCGAGGCCGAGGCCTGCGAGAACGGCGTCATCGTGCAGGACACCGCCTGGGACGGCTACGAGGAGATCCCGTCCTGGATCATGGAGGGCTACGGCACCATGGCCTCCGAGGCGGCCGAGCAGCTGCGCGCGGCCGGCGTGGAGCGCCCGACGCACGTCTTCGTGCAGGCCGGCGTCGGAAGCCTGGCCGGCGGCGTGGTGGGCTACTTCACCAACCTCTTCCCCGACAACCCGCCCACCTTCGTGGTGATGGAGGCCGACACCGCGGCCTGCCTCTACAAGGGCGCGCTGGCCGGCGACGGCGATCCGCGCATCGTGGACGGCGACATGCCCACGATCATGGCGGGCCTGGCCTGCGGCGAGCCCAACACGCTGGGCTGGGACATCCTGCGCAACCACGTGTCCGTGTTCGTGAGCTGCCCCAACTGGGTGGCCGCCAAGGGCATGCGCGTGCTCGGCGCCCCCAAGAAGGGCGACCCGCGCGTCATCTCCGGCGAGTCCGGCGCCGTGGGCGCGGGCCTTATCACGACCCTCATGGAGTCCGACGAGTACGCCGAGCTCCGCGAGGCCATCGGCCTGGACGAGACGAGCTCCGTGCTGCTCTTCTCGACCGAGGGCGACACGGACCCGGTGAACTACCGCAAGGTCGTGTGGGACGGCGCGTACCCCGCCGAGTAGGGGAGAGCGAGAAGAGCGGGTTCTTCTCGGCAGAAGACTGGCAACGAGGGCGTCAGAAAGGACGTAAGCACAATGGCCAAGGAACTGGATTTCGAGCAGATCAAGAGCGCGGCGGAGGCGTACGGCAAGGACATGACCGCGTTTCTCCGAGCCATGATCTCCCACCCGAGCGAGTCCTGCGAGGAGGGCGAGGTCGTGGCCTGCATCAAGGCCGAGATGGAGAAGCTCGGCTTTGACAAGGTCGAGGTCGACGGCCTGGGCAACGTGATCGGCTGGATGGGCGAGGGCGACAAGATCATCGCCATCGACTCTCACATCGACACCGTGGGCATCGGCAACCGCGACAACTGGGAGGCCGACCCCTACGAGGGCTACGAGACCGACGAGCTCATCTACGGCCGCGGCGGCTCCGACCAGGAGGGCGGCATGGCCTCCGCCACGTACGCCGCCAAGATGATGAAGGACCTCGGCCTCATCCCCGAGGGCTACAAGATCATGGTCGTCGGCTCGGTCCAGGAGGAGGACTGCGACGGCATGTGCTGGCAGTACATCGTCAACAAGTACTTCGACGGCCCGGAGGATGCGCGCGAGAAGATCGAGTTCGTCATCTCCACCGAGCCCACCGACGGCGGCATCTACCGCGGTCACCGCGGCCGCATGGAGATCCGCGTGGACGTCCACGGCGTCTCCTGCCACGGCTCCGCGCCCGACCGCGGCGACAACGCCATCTACAAGATGGCCGACATCATCGCCGACGTCC
>CAUGFC010000085.1 GCA_959598545.1 uncultured Olsenella sp.
CCCGCCGGCAAGCGCGCCGGCGGGGCCGCCACTGCATCTTGTCTGTACTTTTTTGCGTTAGTCACAAGTACAGACAAGATTCTGCTTGCAAAGCCGCAGGTAGAAAAATGCTACTAATTGGGTGATACTTAAGGGGTCGCGATAAAACTACAGACAAGATGAGTTCAAGCTGTCCGGAGGCCCTTCATGATCGACAACATCCCCCAGGCGCTCACGTGGGCTGCGCTCGGTTGCGGCTTCACGTGGCTCATGACCACGGCGGGCTCGGCCGTCGTGTTCTTCTTCAGAAGCGAGCGCAAGCTCATGCACCACATCTTCCTTGGCTTCGCCGCGGGCGTCATGATCGCGGCGAGCGTGTGGTCGCTGCTCAACCCAGCCATCGAGCAGGCCGAGGGGCAGGGCGTCCCGGGCTGGCTCCCCGCGGCGGGCGGCTTTCTGCTCGGAGTGGCCTTCCTCATGGCGCTCGACACCTTCCTTCCACACCTCCACGCGGACTCCGACGAGCCCGAGGGCGTCCCCTCGGGGTGGAAGCGCACGACGCTCCTGATCTCGGCGGTGACGCTGCACAACATCCCCGAGGGCATGTCGGTGGGCCTACTCTTTGCCATGGCCGCGCAGACGGCGGGTGCGGCGGGGGAGGCCTACCTCGGTATGGCCGTCGCGCTTGCCATGGGCATCGGCCTTCAGAACTTCCCGGAGGGCGCCGCGATCTCCCTGCCGCTGGCGCGCGAGGGCATGAGCCGGCGCCGCGCGTTCGTGGCGGGCAGCCTCTCTGGCATCGTGGAGCCAATCTTCGGCGTGGCCGTGGTGCTGGCGAGCGGGTGGATCTCGCCGTTCATGCCGTGGCTGCTCGCCTTCGCAGCGGGCGCGATGGTCTACGTGGTCGTTGAGGAGCTCATCCCCGAGGCGCACCTTGGCGAGCACTCGAACGTGGGAACGCTCGGCTTCATCGCCGGCTTCGTGGTGATGATGGTCCTCGACGTGGCGCTCGGCTAGCGATAAGTAAACCAAGGCATACTTATGGAGAAGCTGTGATACCCTAGCATGCCGATGGGATTTAGCAAAAGTTAACTTATTCTAACGATGCGCCAAGAAAAGAGCGACTCGACCGGGCGCAACGCGTTTTACCCAGCCCGAGCGGCGGACCCTCTCCCCGTCGCGAAAGGCACTCCAAGCGCCACCTGCCAACCCCTCACGGCAGGTGGCGCGTTTTTGTCTCCTCAAGGGTGGGAGTTGCGGATTCGACGACCGGCGCGGGGAGCTGACGCTTGGCCTCGCGAGCGATGCTGGGCGCACAGGCGCACGCGTAGTCAACGGCGAGCGGAAGCCACGTGGCGCTGGCGCAGGCGAGCACCGCGGCGAGGGCTCCCGACAGGGAGTTCCCCATCCCCATGTGCGCCCAGAACAGGGCCGCGCTTGCCGCTGCCCCAGCCGCGAGCGCAACGCTCCCTCTCACGAGCCCGGCCGCGCCCGAGACGTCGCGCCACCGCGCGACCAGGGCGAGAAGTGAGGGCGCGAGCAGCAGCGCCGCCACGAGGGAGGTTCTGCCCGGGTCGCCCGTGCCGGCGAGCCAGGAGGTAGTGGCCACGACCGCCCCCATCGAGAGCAGCCCGATCGCGCGCCCGGCCGTGCGCAGGAGGCGCCAGCGCGAGAGCGGCGGGCTGATTCCCAGCCAGGTGCTTCCCGTCATGCACGGCGTGAGCGACCGCCCGTCCAGCGTGCGCCTGACGTTTCTCCCGTAGCGCTCGGCGAGTCCGTCCAGCTCGTCGCGCATGAGCTCGGGCATTGGGCGTCTGCGCTGGTCAACGGCGAGGCAGGCCATGAGCGCGTCGGCGATTTGCTCGTCAGCGAGCGAAAGCGCCCTCCTGAGCTCAGCACTGTTCGGGGACAGCTCCCGCTCAAGCGCCAGCGGCGCCACGGTGACGGCGGCCTCCCCCTCGCGGGCGAGCACGGCGGCGAGGTCGCTGGCGGCCGCGTGCGCCGGGACGGGACGGCCGGGGGCGCGCTCCACCTTGTGGCGGTAGGGCGAGGCGGCGCGCGTTGCGTCGGGGAAGGGAGCCTGCCCGCCGAGAAGCTCGCACAGCACGCTCCCAGCGGCGTACACGTCAATCGCGGACGAATGCCGCTGCCGCTCGACCTCGGCCACGTCGTCGCTCAGCATCTCCGGCGGCGCGTAGGCGACCGTGGCGTGGCGCAGCGCGCCGTGGGCCACCGTGAAGGACTCGCGCTCCGTGGCGGCGGGCTCTGCCGAGCCAAAGTCGATGAGGCACAGGTCGAACGAGCCCTCGGCGCGCTGCTGCTCCAGGGAGCGATGGGCGGTCCTCACCATGACGTTTGCCATCGAGACGTCGCGGTGCACGAGCCCGCCGCCCACGAGCGAGAGGCGCGCGATCAGCTCGAAGAGGTCGCGTCCCATGCGCGCGACGGTGAGCGGCGAGAGACGACCCTCGTCGTCAACCGCGAGCTCGCGCCGTGCCTCGACGAGGGTCAGGCCCTCGACCCACTCCATGACGATGGCGGGAACACCGTCCACGTGCCCGTATGCGTAGAGGCGCGGGAACCCGCGGAGAAGAGCGAGGCTTCTCTGGCACTCGTACTCGCGTCGGAACGCCAGGCGCAGCGAGGCCTCGTCCCCCTCAGCGCCCGTGTCCCGCCCGCCGTCGCTCTCGCTCGGGAGGATGAGCAGCTTGACCGCAAACTGCTCGCCCAGCGCGTTGGTCGCATGGAGCACGCGGCCCAGTCCGCCGCGCCTGCATCGGCTGTCGTCCGCAAAGAGCGTCGAGACGCGGCGCAGATAGGCGTCCCGCTCCGAGTCCGCGAGGGGGAAGGGCGCCTCGACGTCCCGCAGCGTGAGCACGCGCCGCGCGCGATCGGCCTCTGGGAGCATCGGCCCCTTGCTGGTGGTGAGCTCGCTTCGTTCGCTCATAGCACGAGCCCGTCGTAGTACGAGTGGAACTCTGCCATGTAGCTGTCGCAGCTGGCCAGCGGCGCGGTGAACTCGCTGACGTGGTCGCCCGGGGTCTCGTAGCTCACGTTGACGTCCCAGGCGTCGACGTAGCATCCCACGTAGCTCGCCAGGCAGCGGTAGGCGCCAATCAGCCGCTCCTGTTCGTCGCAGTACTGGGAGTAGTTGGAGCGCACGTAGTCGCGCACGGCGATGTACTCGGAGAAGAGCCGCTGGGCGAGCGAGGCGCAGGTTTGCCGGCTCTCGCGGCGGGCTGGGAGGCTCGCGTCCCGGCAGGTGCTCTCAAAATCAGCCGCGCACGCGTTTGCCTGGCTCACGTAGCCTGTGACCGCTGAGGCCTTCCCGGCGAGAAACGCATGGAACGCGGCTTCCTCCTCAGGAGTGGGGGAGGAGTTGAAGACGTTGTCGCCGACGTTGTCTTCGCTGCTGGCGTTCCCGCCATTGCCCTGCCCGCTGTTGCCGGCGGGAGGCGCGCTGTCGTTGCTGGAGGGAGGCTCGCTGCTGCCGCCGGCAGCGAGGGATTCGTCGCTGCCTGCGGCGGGCGCGTCTGGCCCGGCGTCCGAAGCGCTGTGGTCGGAGGGCTCTCCCTGTGCGTGCGCGCCCTCGACAGAGGCGCCCTGCAGGTCGCCCTCCTGGGGCTGCTCGCCTCCCTTGTCCCCGGATCCTGAGGATCCTTGGTCGGCCGCGCCCGCGCCGGAGCCGGACTGGCCCTGGTTGACGTCTCCATGGCCCTCGGACCCTGGCTCGCCCTGCTCGCCCGCCGGCGCGCTCTGCTCGGGGGCGGGCAGCAGGCTTGGGATTGATTGGACGTAGACGATGCCGCTGAGGACGAACAGCGAGAACGCAAGCAGGACAAGGGCACTCGCCCTGGGGGGAAGGCCGTGACACCTGCGGGCGCGCGCGGAGCCGTTGGTCGGTTCATCTGGCATGGGTCCTCCCGGTTCGGACGTCCCCCACATGATAGCGCGCGGTCCGCGGCGTCCGCTGGGCGGCATCCCGAGTGGCGCGGGGGACGTCTGTCGTAAAATGTCTGGGCAACGGAAGCGGGCGCTTTGCGCGGAGAGGTTCCAGGGAATGCTGAACGGTCACGACCAGACGCCCTGCGGGGTGCTCTTCTCGCTGCTCAAGACGCACGGGGGCATCTCGCACCGCGAGCTCGCCGACCTCATGCTCTCCGAGCGGCCCCTGCCCAACGGACGTACCCCACGAGACCTTGCCCGCGATCGGTCCTGGCTGTCCCGCAACGTGGTGCACGCCCCGGTGGGCACGCTGCAGCAGCGCTACTTCTGTGACTACGGGAGCGCGGCGGCACGCGTGATGAGCCGTCTGAGATCGAAGCGGGGCCGCGCGATGTCCGCGGAAGACATCGTTGCGGTGCTGATGGGCGAGCCGGGCCGGGCGATGGACGTTGCGCTCGAGCGGTGCCACGAGGACGCGAAGCTCTATCGCAACGCGCTCGGGCGCTTGGCCGGCGGCGAGGGCCTGACCCCGGGCGAGCGCGCGGAGTCGGCGCTGGTGCTCTTCGTGACGACGGGCTGCACGGCCGACGTGCGCTCCTCGGTTGCCTACGCGATGGACTACGTGCGCACGACGCTCGGCCGCAGGGCGGGCACACCAACGGTGGGCACGGTCGCGCCGGCCGACGAGAGGGCATGCGCCTCGCGCCCAGGTCTGAAGACCAGGCTCGGGCTGATTCGCGTGGAGGGTGGCTATGTGGCGGGCGACCCGCACTGGCTCTCCGATTCTCCCGAGGGCGTTATGATTGGCTCTTTGGCCATGGGCGAGAAGGACATCACAGACGTGGGCCCCGGCGTGTCCGGCCGCCACGCGATCGTCCGACGCGACGAGAGGGGCGTCTGGCTCGTTGAGGACCTGGGCTCCAAGAACGGGACGGCGCTGGTGAGCGGCGCCACGCACGAGAGCGCCAGGCTTGAGGCGGGCTCGCCGGCGGCCCTGCGCCCCGGAGACGAGCTCGTGCTCGCCGGCGCCACGACCTTCGTGGCGATCGAGGGCGTGGCGCAGTAGGTCGCAAACGCCGCCCCTTGTGCCACATGCCCGCAGTGCGCGGGGAGGCCCAGCGCGACGAGGACTGCTAGTCCGCATATCCTGTCGTGTCCGAGTGCGTTCCTGCCATGTGCGAGCCTCCCTCTCCCCGATGGGCTCAGGCGTCTTTTGCCCAACAGGATACGGACGGCCTACGGGGATTTGTTGATACAACAATCAACGACCGAGTGCCGCGCTGCCGCGCATTGCCCGGCAGGAGATGTTGTGTCAACAAAAAGCCGCTCTTCGATGGTTCAATGGGCGCGCGTGGTCCCGATCTCGAGGAGGAGTAAATGGATGACAAGCTGACGTGCCCTGCTTGTGGCGCTCCCGTCCCAGGCGATTCCGTGTTCTGCCCAACGTGCGGGGCCGCGGTCAGCTCCGCGGTGCCCAAGGAGGGCGATTCGCCCGCTGCCGAGCAGGGTACAGGGGCACCGAGAGAGGTTCCCGCCCCGCCCGCTCATGCCGAGGCGGGGCGGAAGCCGAGCCAGAATCGCGATGTCGCAAGGATTGCTGCGGGCGTTGCCTTGGCGGTCATCGGCATAGCGATGGCGGTTCTCGTGGAGCCCTCCGTTACCGACATGTCTTTCGGTGGTGACGCCTATACCTACATCTATCAGGGCATCATGGTCATCGTCTCGCAGGTGGGCCTGCTTGTGCGTTGCGTTGGCATGGTGATTGCCGTGACGGGCGCGCTTCTGGTGGCGCAGGGAATGTCACGCTCCTCCAGCGGCTTCTGAGCATGTACTGCAGAAAGTGCGGGCGAAACCTTGGCGAGGCCGCGTGGATGAGATGTCCATGCTGTGGGGCGAGTCTCGCGGAGCGGGGGATTACTGACAGCGCCGACCACGGTTTGGGACGTTGGGCGCCCAGACGCATTGCGGGCGCGCTTGCCCTCGGGACGGTTGTTGTCATTGCCGTCGCGGCAATGATGGCTGACACGCTGCTGTGCGCGGACCGCAGCTGCCTTGGAGTGCCGGTTGAGGGCGGGAGGTACTGCCTGCGCCACACGTGCCCATATCCTGGCTGCACAAACTATTCGGCAGGGGGATATTGCTTCGAGCACGATGATGCCTCGCCAACATCTGCGTCCGAGGACCACGAACCGGGCAACGTCGTGGGTGGGACGATTGGGCAGCGCAACGCGCTCGGGAGGGCTCGAAGCTACCTTTCCCTTGAGTCCGGGTTCTCAAAAGAGGGGCTTGTCGATCAGCTCGAGTACGAGGGCTTTTCGGAGTCTGAGGCGCAATGGGCAGTTGAGCGATGTGGGGCCGACTGGGACGAGCAGGCGGCCATCAAGGCGAGACGTTATCTCGATTTGAGCCCCATGTCGCGAAGCAGGCTGGCCGACCAGCTCGAGTACGAGGGCTATACCAGCTCAGAGATCGCGTATGCGCTCGACGCGGTCGGATACTAGAGAGGGGACAACGATGTTCTGCAGGAAGTGTGGCACGCAGATCGAGGATGGGTGCAAGGTGTGCCCAGCGTGTGGAGCGGCGATGGCGCCCAGTGGGGCCGAGATTTCGAGCGGCGAAGACCAGAAGGGGATTGACTCCGCGGCGCCTGGGTCCGTTTGTGTCAAGGCCGGGGAAGCGGGTGCGGAGGTGACGGCAAGCGCTCCAGCCCCGGAGGAAGGAAAGAAGAGAAACGTGAAGGCAGCCGCCCTTCTCGGTACTGCCGTTCTCGTCTGCGTGGTTGTGGTATGCGCGCTGTTTGCGAGCGGCATATTTGGCGAGAAGGAGCCGATCGTCGGTCGCTGGGAAGGGCTCGGAGGTGTTCTTTACAGCGAGGCGAACTCGATGATGTCGGAGGACTTCTACGTGGAGATGAGCGAGGACGGGAGGTTCCACCTGTCGCTTTTCACGGAAGCCTATGACGGGGCGTGGCGGGTGCAGAGCCGAGACGTAGGGGAGGACGGCGACACGCTCTATTTCCTTCAGACTGAGACCGAGGGCACGCAGAACTTCTATGCCACAGTAAGCGAGACCGAGGGTGAAGAGCAGCTCACGCTCATGACGGAGGACTCCAACGTGGCGCTCATCTTTGGTCGCGACGAGTAGTTTGGCGCGCTTCTGAGTCGTCTTCCTGTTGGCGACCTGCGGCAGAAACGCGAGAGCCCCCGGCTTCCGAAGAGAAGTTCCGCTCAGCGCACTTCTCGAAGGAAGCCCGGGGGCCTCAGTCTCGCGTTACGAACGAGCGCAACCTACTTCTTGGCCTTGCCCTGGTTGGCGACGGCGTTGATCTTGGCCTCGATGGTGGCGGGGTCGCCGATGTAGTGCTTGTCGACGACGTTCCAGTCCTTGTCGAAGGTGTAGGCGCACGGCACGCCGGTCGGGATGTTGACCTCGAGGATCTCCTCGGGGGTCAGCTTCTCGAACTGCATGACGAGGGCGCGCAGGCTGTTGCCGTGGGCGGCGATCAGCACGCGCTTGCCGGCCTCCATCTGCGGCTTGATCTCCTGCTCGAAGTACGGCCAGGCGCGGGCGATGGTGTCCTTGAGGCACTCGGTGTAGGGGAGGTCCTCCTTGGGCACGTCGCGGAACATCTCCTGGACGTGGGGGTCGCGCTCGTCGCCGGGCTCGAGGGCGGGCGGCTGGACGTCGAAGGAGCGACGCCAGATCTTGACCTGGTCCTCGCCGTGCTCGGCGGCGGCGTCGGCCTTGTTCAGGCCCTGGAGGGCGCCGTAGTGACGCTCGTTGAGCTGCCAGGCCTTGTTGACGGGCAGCCAGTTGCGGTCGAGCTCGTCGAGCACGCAGTTGAGCGTGTGGATGGCGCGCTTGAGCAGAGAGGTGTAGCAGACGTCGAAGTCGAAGCCGGCCTCCTTGAGGGCCTTGCCGCCCGCGTGGGCCTCCTCGCGGCCGGTGTCGGTGAGGTCGACGTCGGTCCAGCCGGTGAAGAGGTTGAGCTTGTTCCACTCGGACTCGCCGTGGCGGACGATGACGAGCTGCATGGTCTGGTCGTCG
>CAUGFC010000086.1 GCA_959598545.1 uncultured Olsenella sp.
TCGGCATCGTGGGCCTCGAGACGTCGCTGCCGCTCATGCTCACCAACCTCGTGCTGCCGGGCAAGATGAGCTGGTCTCGCCTCGTCGAGGTCATGGCCGTGAACCCGCGCCGCTGCCTGCGCCTGCCGGAGGTCCGCGTGGAGGCCGGCCGCACCGCCGACCTCACGCTCATCGACCCTGCCGCCGAGGTCACGGTCACCGAGGACTGGCTCGAGAGCCGCTCCAAGAACTCCGCGTGGCTCGGCAAGACGCTCACCGGCGCCGCCAGCCACGTCTTCGTCGCCGGCCGCCACACCCTGACGGACGGCGTCGTGACCCCGGTCAAGCGGGTGCTCCGATGACGACGGGGGGCCTCGCGGTCCACGAGTTCACGGTCGCGCTCAACGAGGGCGTGGCGGACGGCCTCATGCGCATCGTGCTCCGCGCGCCCGAGCTCGCCGCTGCGCTCGCCCCGGGCCAGTTCGTGAACATCCACGTGCCCGGCGACGCGAGCCAGATCCTGCGCGTCCCGCTGTCGTTCAGCTGCGCGGACGCCGCCGCCGGCACCGTCGAGATCGTCTACGCCGTCGTGGGCGACGGCACGCGTCGCCTCTCCGAGATGACGGTGGGGGAGACCTCCACGGCCGTCGGCCCCGGCGGCAACCCCTGGCCGAGCGTCCCGGGCGCCCGTCGCGCCTGCGTCGTGGCCGGCGGCGTGGGCGTGACGCCGGTCGTCGCGTGCGCCCGCATGCTGGCGGTTGCGGACGTGGCCTTCGACGCCGTCGTGGGCGCCCAGACCGCCGGGAGGCTCTGGGGCACGGACGTGCTCGAGCACCTCGGTGCCGGCACCGTGGCCGTGACCACCGACGACGGCACCGCCGGGCGCAGGGGCTTCACCACCGACGCCCTCGCCGACCTTCTCGCCAGAGGCGACTACGACGTCGTCTACACCTGCGGCCCCGAGGTCATGATGGCCGGCGTCGCGCGCCTCTGCCACGAGGCCGGGGTCCGCTGCCTGGTCTCCATGGAGCGCATGATGTGCTGCGGCTTCGGCGCGTGCGGCACCTGCAACGTCGCCATGGCCGACGGCACCTACAAGTCCTGCTGCAAGGACGGCCCCGTCTTCGACGCCGAGGGGGTGGCGTGGTAATGGCCGAGAAGCACGTGAGCATGGCCGTCGACCTCGGCGGCGTGCGCATGCAGAACCCCGTCAACACCGCCTCGGGCACCTTCGCCTTCGGCTCGGTCTTTGAGGACTTCTTCGACGTCTCGCGCCTCGGCGCGATCACGCTCAAGGGCTGCTCGGCCGAGCCTTGGCCCGGCAACCCCGCGCCGCGCATGTGCGAGGTGCCGAGCGGCATGATGAACACCGTGGGCCTCGCCAACCCCGGCGTGCGCGGGATGGTGGAGAGCTACGGTGAGTACCTCGCCGGCCTCGCGGGGCGCGGCTGCCGCGTCATCGTGCAGGCGGCCGGCCACTCCGTCGACGAGTACGTGGCGGCCGTCGAGCTCATCGAGGAGCTCTGCCCGTGGGCGAGCGGCGTCGAGATGAACATCTCCTGTCCCAACATCGCCCGCGGCGGCGTCCTCGTGGGCGGCACGCCCGAGAGCGCCGCCGAGGTCGTGCGCGCGGTGCGCCCGCGCGTGCACAGGCCGCTCCTCGTCAAGATGGCGCCGGTGCGCGTGCCGGAGATCGCACGCGCCTGCGAGGCCGAGGGCGCGGACGCCCTCTCGCTCATCAACACGATCAACGGCATGTCCATCGACGTGCGCACCAGGAGGAGCCGCCTCTCCAAGCCCACGGGCGGCGTCTCCGGACCCGCCATCCATGCCATCGCCGTGCGCATGGTCTGGGAGGCGGCCCAGGCCGTCAAGATTCCCGTCAACGGCATGGGCGGCATCGCGAGCTGGCAAGACGCCGCCGAGATGATCCTTGCCGGCGCCACCGCGGTCACGGTGGGCACCGCCAACTTCTACGATCCCGCCTGCGCGGCCGACATCGTGGACGGTCTCGCCGCCTGGGCGGCCGAGCAGGGCGTCACGGACATCAACGAGCTGATTGGAGCCTTCGAATGCTGACGTACGAAGAGGCAAGCGACAAGATCATCATCGCGCTCGACTGCTCGAAGGAGCGCGCGTTCGAGCTGGCGGACCTGCTCGTCGGCAAGGCCACGTGGGTCAAGGTGGGCATGACGCTCTTCTACGCGGAGGGTCCCGCCATCGTCGACGCCATGCGCGAGCGCGGCCTGCGCGTCTTCCTCGACCTCAAGGTCCACGACATCCCGTTCCAGGTGCAGGGCGCGGTCCGCGCGGCCTCGCTCACGGGCGCTGACATCCTCTCCATCCACGGCCTGGGCTCCTCCGCGATGATCGCGGCTGCGCGCAAGGGTGCCGAGGAGGCCGCCGAGCATCGCGGCGGTGACCGCACGCGCCTCGTCGCCATCTCCGTGCTCACGAGCATGGACCAGGCCGCGCTCGCGGAGATCGGCGTGGAGTCGCCGGTCGCCGAGGAGGTCGCGCGCCTCGCGAGCCTCGCCTACGGCTCCGGCTCCGACGGCATCGTCTGCTCCCCGCAGGAGGCCGCCGAGATGCGCGCTCTTCTCGGCCCCGACGCCCTGATCGTCACCCCGGGCGTGCGCCCCGCGGGCGCCGAGGTGGGGGATCAGAAGCGCATCGCCACGCCCGCCGCCGCGGTCGCAGCCGGTGCGTCCAAGCTGGTCATCGGCCGACCGATCACCGGCGCCGACGACCCGGTCGCCGCCTTTGACGCCATCTGCGCCGAGCTCATGGGGTAGCGTTTCTAGCTGCGAAAACGTTCAGGGTGAACCAAGCGTTCAACCGGTCGTGTGCATGACCTGCACCTTTGGTGGAAAGGTCTTGCAAAATGCCCGCTCAACGGGCAAACTTAGTTGGTGCGAGCCGCCCCGTCCTCAGGTGCGACTCTTAGGAACGAACGATGTTTGGAGGATCACATGGCTCTACCCCAGTTTACCGACGAGCAGCGCAAGGCCGCCCTCGAGAAGGCCGCCCAGGCCCGTCACGAGCGCGCTGAGCTGCGCGAGAAGATCAAGAGCGGCAAGGTCTCCCTCGAGTCCGTCCTCGAGTCCGACGACCCCATCGCCAGCCGCATGAAGGTCTCCACCCTCATCGAGTCCCTCCCGGGCTACGGCAAGGCCAAGGCCGCCAAGATCATGGACGAGCTGGGCATCTCCGCCTCTCGTCGCGTCAAAGGCCTCGGCGCCCGTCAGCGCGAGCAGCTCCTCGAGGCTCTCACCAAGTAAGGTGGCCAGAAGAGCTCGAATCTTCGTAGTCTCCGGACCGTCAGGCGTTGGCAAGGGAACGCTCGTCGCGCTACTGCGCGAGCGTTCCACCTGCCTTGGCCTGACGGTTTCGGCGACTACGCGCGAGCCGCGCCCCGGCGAGAGGGACGGTGTCTCCTACTACTTCATGGACGATGCCGAGTTCGACCGTCGCGTCGCGGCAGGGGAGTTCCTCGAGTGGGCGTGGGTCCACGGCCACCGCTACGGCACCCTGCGCTCCGAGGTCGAGCGCGTCCTCGCTGCCGGCGCCTCGGTCGTTCTCGAGATTGACGTTCAGGGCGGGCTCTCCGTTCGGGCGTCCATGCCTGACGCGGTTCTCGTCTTCGTCGAGCCGCCCAGCGTCGAGGAGCTCGAGCGGCGCCTGCGCGGTCGCGGCACCGAGGACGAGACCCAGATCGAGACGCGCCTCCGGAACGCCCGCAGCGAGATGGACCGCGCACCCGAGTATGACGTGAGGATCGTCAACGACGACCTCGAGCGCGCCTGCTCGGAGCTCGAAGAAGTGATACATACGTACGAGATGGACGGAGGTCCCTCAGAAGATGTCCGTGATTAAGCCCGAGATCGACGGCCTGCTCGACAAGACCGAGCAGAACCCGTTCCTGCTCTGCTCCCTTGCCTCCAAGCGGGCGTGCGACATCAACAACATGGTCCGCGGCCAGCACCTGCGCGTCACCGCGATCCAGGACTTCGACGACATCACCACCGTCGTCTCCGGCAAGGACCCGATCTCCGTCGCCATGCAGGAGATCGAGGACGGCACCCTCGGCTTCGTCAAGGAGGACTTCGACGAGGACATCAAGGGCGCCAACACGATCGCCCTCTAGGCGGCGCCATGACTGAGAGGCTCTGTCTCGTCCACTACCACGAGATCGGTCTCAAGGGCAAGAACCGCTCCACGTTCGAGAACCAGCTCGTCTCCAACCTGCATCGCGCCCTGCGCGACCGGGGAGTCTCCAACATCGGCCGGATCTCCGGCTACATCGTCGTGGAGACCGAGGACCGTCGCGCGAGCGAGGAGCTCGCTGCCCTGATCAGGCGCGTGCCCGGCGTGGCGCGCGTCTCGCTCGCGTACAAGTGCGGGCTCGACGAGGGCGAGTACGTGGCCGCCGCCATCACCGCCCTCGGCGAGGCGGGTGAGTTCGGGACCTTTAAGGTCCACGCCCGTCGCTCCTCGACCACCTACGAGCTGCACACGCTCGACATGAACCGTCTCGTGGGGGCGGCCCTCTGCGAGGCCTTCCCCGACAAGAAGGTCGACGTCCACCATCCCGACGTCACCGTCATCGTCCACGCCGTCCAGGGCTCCACCTACGTCTACGCCGCCTCCGCGCCGGGCGTCGGCGGGCTCCCCGTGGGCACGGCCGGCAAGGTCGTCTCGCTGCTCTCCAGCGGCTTCGACTCCCCGGTGGCCACGTGGATGGTCGGTCGGCGCGGCGCGATCTGCGTGCCCGTGCACTTCTCGGGACGCCCCATGACGGCGGACACGAGCGAGTGGCTCTGCCAGGACCTCTGCGACGCGCTGGCGCTCTCGGGAGTCGTCGGACGCCTCTACGTCGTCCCCTTCGGCGAGCGCCAGCGCGAGATCTCGCTCGCGGTGCCACAGGGTATGCGCATCATTATGTACCGACGCGTCATGCTCCAGGTCGCCGAGCGCATCGCGCGCCTCGAGGGCGCCAAGGCTCTCGTGACCGGCGAGTCGCTCGGTCAGGTGGCCTCTCAGACGCTCGAGAACATCGCAGCCGTCAACGAGGCGGTCACGATGCCCGTCCTGAGGCCCCTCATCGGCTCAGACAAGCAGGAGATCATCGCCCGTGCTCACGAGATCGGCACCTACGACCTCTGCTGCCAGACCGCTCCCGACTGCTGCACGCTCTTCATGCCGCGCCGCCCCGAGACGCACGCGCGCATGCCCGAGGTGCTCGCCGCCTGGGAGAGCTTCGACCACGAGGCCATGGTGGAGGAGCTCGTCGAGCGCGCCGAGTGGCGCGACTACACGCAGTGCCCGTCGTATCGCGCGCCCAAGGGACGCCTCTCCGCGCACCATCGTGACCTCTCCCCGGCGGACGCCGGCGAGCGGTAGCGCATCGTCCCGCCGCTGGCGGCGACAGGTTAGAGCAATTATTAACGGACGCCCTCGGTGACGAGGGCGTTTCTCGTTGCGTGGCAGTTAGTGTCACATTCGCGACAGATTCGTGCACGACTTTCTCCAAACGACGCGCACGGCCCGTGCGCGTTGCCCCATCCTCGACGTAGGGGGTGAGGCAATGGCTCAGGAGAGGGTGCGCAGGGTCGCGAGTAGGTATGGTGCGGGCGCTCGCGTCGCCGTCCTTGCGGCGCTCGCCTGCCTGCTCGTGGTGTTGTCGGTTGCCGGCATGGCGCTCGCGGGCGGCGGTGGTGGCGTCACGGTCGAGCGCGCGGGCCGGGGAGAGGCTCTTCCCGTCGAGGACGGCGTGCGGGACGAGGGCGACGCGGAGGCGGAGGTAGACGAGGTCGCCGAGGCCTCGACCGTGGTGGTCCACGTCGACGGGGCCGTCGTGTCTGCCGGGGTGTACGAGCTTGCCGAGGGCGCGCGCGTCGCCGACGCGGTGGAGTCGGCGGGAGGCCTCGTAGAGGGGGCGGACACGACATCGCTCAACCTCGCGGCCCCGCTGTCGGACGGCGAGAAGGTCCATGTCCCCGTCGAGGGCGAGGACGTCGAAGAGACGGGTACGGCGACGAGTGGTGCGGCCCCGTCGGTGGTGAACATCAACACCGCCGGCGTCGAGGAGCTCGACGTGCTGCCCGGCGTCGGGGAGGCGACGGCGCGCGCGATCGTCGAGGACCGCGAGACGAACGGGCCCTTCTCGACGCCGGAGGACCTGATGCGCGTCTCGGGGATCGGCGAGAAGAAGTTCGCCAAGCTCGAGGGGCTCATCCGTGTCTGAGCGCGCGGCGACGGAGCGTCCCGACCGCCCGCTCCTCACGCCGCCCTTCTGGTCGCTCCTCTCGTTCCTGTCGTGCGCGCGCCTGACGCTGGGGGCCGGGCCTCTGCCGGGCGCCGCCGTGGCGGTGGCTGCCGGCGTGCTGGCGACGGGGCTGGCGGTTGGCTTCGCGTTGTCGCGAACGAGGCTTAGGGCGGCCGTCTCGGTGGCGGCGGCGCTCGCCCTCGGCGCCGCATGCGCGTGCCTCGTCTGCGCGGGGGAGCTCGCGCGCCAGGGGGCGCTGGCGGAGGCCCTCTCGTCGAGTCCGGTTTCGGCGTGGGAGCTCGAGGTAGAGTCGGACATGAGCGAGGGGGCGTCCGGATGGCGCGGACGCGCGGCAGTCCTTAGGGACGGAAGGCGCGTCGGGCGCGTGTGGCTGCTTGCCGAGGGGCCGTACGGTCTCGGGGACATCCTGCGGTGCGTGGGACGCTTCGGCGAGAACGAGGAGGATGAGTGGGGTGCGAGCTCGCGGGCCCAGGGGCTCTCGGGAACGGTGCGCGCGGTGAGGGTCCTCTCGTCGCGGCCGGCGGACGGGCTCCGCGGGGCGGTGCTCGCCCTGCGCGGGGCCGTGCTCGGCAGCCTCGACGCCGCATCCTCTGACCCCCGGGCGCTCGTGGCGGGCGCGATCTGCGCCTCGACGCAGGCGATGTCGGAGCGCGGGCTCGACGAGCTCTTCTCGGCGTGCGGCGTCTCGCACCTGGTGGCGGTGTCGGGAGGCCACCTCGTCCTCGTCTCGGCCGTGGTGTCGGCCCTGCTTGGACGCACCCGGCTCTGGACCCTTCCGCGCACGCTGACCCTGCTCTGCGCGACGGCGCTCTTCGTGGCGTTCTGCGGCGCGCCGGTGTCGGCGGTGCGCTCCTGGGTGATGGTGCTCGCAGCCGAGCTCTCACGCCTCGCGGGGCGGCGGGCCCACCCGCTCTCGTCGGCGAGCGTCACGGCGCTCGCCATGGCGGCTCTCGACCCGGGGGTGACGGGACAGCTGGGATTCGTCCTCTCGGTCGCGTGCGTCTGCGGCATCTGCGCCCTCGGCGGGTACGCACGCTACGTGCTGCGCGTGCTCGCGTGGCGTCGCTTCTCGTCGCGAGGTCGCACTTCCGCACGGGCTTTCCGCTCGGTGTTCTCCTCCGCTCAGGAGGCGCTTGCGCTCACGGTTGTGTCCCAGGCGGTTACGATGCCGTTCACCTGCGCGACCTTTGGCACGCTGTCGCTCGTTGCGCCTCTCGCCAACGTCCTTCTCGCGCCGCTGTTCTCGCTCGTCCTGGTCCTCGGCCTGGCTGCGGCCCTTCTCGTCTGGGCCCCTCCGCTCCAGGCGCTCGTGCTCGTGCCGTGCGACGCCGTCGGGTCTGCCGTGGTGTGGCTCGCCCGACGCCTTGCGGGCCTGCCCCTTGCCTGCGTCCCCGTGAGCGTCGA
>CAUGFC010000087.1 GCA_959598545.1 uncultured Olsenella sp.
GGCCGCGCCAGGTGCGGACTTCGGGCCCGAGAGCGACTGCATCCCCTGGTGCCGCGAGCCGGAGCGCAAGGTGACCGTCGAGGACGTGAAGTATGTGCTCTCCCTGCACTACCAGGGCACGCCCTACGACCCCTACGGCAGCGGCCCCGCGTCGTCGCGCGGCCTCTACCGCCCCATCGGCATCAACCGCAACTGCCAGCTCGCGGTGCTTCAGCTGCGCCCCCACGTGGACGCCGGCCGTGCCGCGCTGCAGTGGGTCTCGCTCGGCAGCAACGCCTTCAACGCGCTCGTGCCGTTCTATGCCAACGTGAGCGTCACGCCCGCCTACCTCGCCGACACCACCACCCGGGTCACCACGGACAGCTTCTACTGGGCGAACCGACTCGTCGCCGCGCTCGCGGACGGCGCCTACGCTGCCTGCCTGCCGCACGTCGAGCGCTACCAGGAGCGCCTCACGAGCCGCTGTGCGGCGCTGGTGCTCGCCTGCGACGCCCAGGGCGGCGATCTCGAGGCCTGCAACCAGGCGATTGCCGACGAGTGCCGTCGCGAGACGGACGACCTGCTCGACAAGGTGCTCTTCGAGGCGAGCATGCGCATGAGGAACGGCTTCTCGCGCAGCGACAACTAGGCCGGGTGACGGGACGCCCACGGGAAACGGTCACGCTTCGTCCCATCCGGGACGAATCTGACGCGCGCCTCGACGAGGCCGCGCCACGAGCGCGCGCCCGCGGCCCCCCACCGACCGCCGACCGACACAATCTGAAACCAACCGACCCCTCCGCCTCTCTCACCAGCGGCCGCAGGCTCGTGGCAGCCAGCGGGAGATTCGCGTAAGGGTCCGCGTGCTAGGCTCTCCGCCCACCCAATCGACGAGGAGGACCCATGGCACGCGAACGACTCGACGCACCCGGGACCGGGGGCAGGACACGACACTCGAAGAGACGGATGGGAGGAGGGAGGCCGCCGCGCCCCCTCCCCCTGCGAGCCCTCGCCCTGACGATGGCACTGGTCATAGCGCTGGCCAACACCCTCGTGCCCGCGCTCGGGGGCGCGTCGGCGGCGGAGACCCAGGACGGGGACCGCGTCTACCTCAGCGTGGGCCGCTGGATCTACTACGGCGGAAGCGGGACCATGGGCACCTCCCGCATGAGCGTCAACGGCGAGGTGGCCTACTGCTCCGACCCCGAGAACGACTCGCCCACGTCGGGCTACTACACCCGCGAGCCCATCCGGCCGCGCGCGTCCGGGGGAAGCAGCCGCCCCGTCGCGAGCGTGGAGCGCGCGATGTTCTACAGCTACGGCGGACCCGGGTTCGACGCCGACTTCTGGCGCGACTGCATCGGCGGCACGGACGGCAAGGGGCGACGCTTCGCCGCCGGCAAGGACTGGGACGGCTCGAGCATAACCACCGACGAGTTCTATGCCTACGCCCACGTCCTTCTCGCCGAGCACATGTGCAACAGCGCCTCCGACGCGCTCTACAAGACCTCGACCGACTTCAAGGAGTGGTTCTACTGGAACATCCTCGGCAGGACCTACGGCGGCGGGGCGACCAACCCCAACGCCGTCGGGCCGCAGATCGAGAAGATGAGCGTCCCCGACGGCTTCGAGGTCTATCAGCTGGACACCGGCCACAACTCGAAGTGGCATGAGGGGGACCGCTCGCAGATCGTGGTGACCTTCGAGTACAACCCCTACGTCGAGGTGAGCTTCACCAAGGTCTCTGCCGACGCGACGCTCACGAGCGGCAACGACGAGTACGCCTACGAGGGGGCATCCTACGACATATTCGAGAAGGACGGCGGAAGGAAGGTAGCCTCGATAACGACCGACGAACGGGGGCACGCGAGCTGCGAGCTCAAGCCCAACACGAGCTACTACGCCGTGGAGACGACCGCCCCCAAGGGCTTCGTCAGGGGGACGGGACGCGTCGACTTCAAGACGGGCTCGGGCGCCGGGTCGGTATCGCTCCCCGACGAGCCGGGGACCCTGGAGCTCGCGATTGCGAAGACGGACTCGGCGACAGGCGGCGCGGCACAGCCTGGGGCGTCGCTTGCGGGTGCCGAGTACAAGGTCGTCGACGCCAACGGGGACGCCCACACCGGCACCACCGACGAGGCGGGCCGCGTGAGCTTCGCCGGGCTCCCGCTCGGCACGGTGACGGTCACGGAGACCAAGGCGCCCGAGGGCTACCGGCTCGACCCCACGCCCCACGAGTATCACGTGGGAGCGGACGAGCTCCCTGAGACCGGCGTCGTCAGCCTCTCCCCCGCGGACGACTTCGCGGAGGACGTCATCGCCTTCGACCTCGACCTCGTCAAGTACAGCGACACGGGCGCCGAGGGCTCGGGGCTGCAGGACCCCGCCGCAGGGGTGGAGTTCCAGGTCATATCCAACACCACGGGAGACGTCGTGGCCACCATCACGACGGACGAGAAGGGCTTCGCCACGACCGAGGGCGGCTGGTACGGCGAGGGCGAGCGACCCGAGGGGGTCCGCGGGGCGCTGCCCTATGACGCCGGCGGCTACACCGTCCGAGAGGTGGCCTCGACCGCACCTGACGACCACCTCCCCGCGGACGACTGGTCCGTCACCCCCGAGCAGATGGTCGACGGCGTCACGCTGCACTACATCGTCGACAACGCCTTTGCGAAGACGCGGATCCAGGTGGTGAAGACCGACGCCAGGAGCGGTCAGGACGTGCCGCTCGCCGGCTTCACGTTCCAACTCCTGGACGCCGAGAAGAACCCTGTGTCGCAGGACCTGTGGTACCCCAACCACGAGGTCATAAGCGAGTTCACGACCGACGAGTCCGGGCGGGTCACCTTCCCCGGCGAGCTCAGGCCGGGAACCTACTACATCCGCGAGCTCGCGGCGGTCTCGCCGTATCTGGTGGCCGCCGAGGACATCGCCTTCACCGTCGAGAGCTCGCCCGCGCCGGCGCCGGTCTCCGTCGTGACCTTCCCCGACGACCAGGCAACGGGGTCGGCGACCATTGCCAAGAGATGCGCGACGGGCGCATGGGAGGGCTCGGACGACGTCCTCGACGAGGGGTGCGACGGCTCGCTCGCGGGCGCTGAGTTCGACGTCGTCTCGCTCGGCGACCTGACGTCGCCCGACGGCACCGTTCAGACCGTGACCGGCGAGGTCGTGGGACACGTGACGACCGGAGCGGACGGCACCGCCACGATCGAGGGGCTGCCACTCGGGACGGGCACGGCCGCGTACGCCTTCGTCGAGACCGCCCCGGCACCGGGTCACGCGCTCGACCCCACCCCGCACGAGTTCACGGTCAGCTACGCGGACGACCGCACGGCCGTCGTCACCGCCTCGGCGGACGCGTCGAACGAACCGACGACGGTCAGGCTCGACAAGGCGGTCCTGGGGACGGGTGAGCCGCTCGCGGACGTCACCTTCGCGCTGTGGCGCGAGAACGACGGCGACGAGGCGGGGCGGACCCTGCTCACCACCGGCGAGGACGGCTCGATCACGATGCGCCACCTGATGCCCGGCACCTATCACCTCGCCGAGGTCGAGACCCCCGACGGCTACCTCTCGAGCGGCGAGACCATCACCTTCGTCGTCGACGAGCAGGGGCTGGTGGAGGGCTCGGACAGCCACGTCGTCGCGGTCGAGAACGACCGCACCAAGGTCGAGCTGTCCAAGCGCGACATCACCTCCGAGGAGGAACTGCCCGGCGCGCATCTCATCCTGCTCGACGCGGACGGCGAGGTCGTCGAGCAGTGGGTCTCGACCGACGAGCCCCACCTCATCGAGGCCCTCCCGACGGGCGCCTACACGCTCGTGGAGGAGATGACACCGCACACCTACGACGAGGCGACGGCCGTCGAGTTCTTCGTCGAGGAGACGGGCGAGGTGCAGCGCGTCATCATGTACGACGAGCCCATCCGGGTCTCCGGGCAGCTGGACAAGCGCCAGGAGATAGCCGACCCCACGCGCCCGGGGACGGAGGCGAGCGCCACCACGGACGAGGGCGGGCCCAACCGCGCCGAGGTCTCCGTCTCCGACGACGGAAGCTACGAGTATTCCGTCGACGTGAGGAGCACGAGCACGACCTGGGTCGACGAGTTCACCGTGACGGACGAGCTCGAGGCGGCGCAGGACGGACTGGCCCGGCTCACCGGCATCGTCACGCCCGTGGCGGGAGAGGACTACGACGGCCTGCTCAACGTCTGGTACCGGACCGACCTCACCCCGACGGACCACGTCGACGGGAGCGGCGCCAACGCCACGCTCTCCGACGGCCACGAGAACCCCTGGCTCCACTCGGAGGAGACGGCCGAGACGCTGGGCGACGACGGTCGTGCGCTCTCCTACGAGGGCTGGAGGCTCTGGGCGGAGGGCGTGAGCTCCACCGAGGCGACCGAGCTCTCCGTCTCCGACCTGGGCCTCGCCGAGGGCGAGAGGGTCGTGGCGGTGCGCCTCGAGTACGGCCGCGTGGAGGCGGGCTTCTCGACGCGGTCGGATGGCTGGGACCGCGACGACCTCAAGGACCCGCACGACGACGTCGACGACGTGGCGCATGCCCACGAGGGGGACGGTCTCGCGGGAGCAGACGAGGACACGACCCGCTCGCCGCTGGTCGTCCGCATGCACGTCACCGATGCCTACGGGGCGGGCGCGCGGCTCACCAACCAGGCCCGCGTCGACCTGTTCCGCAACGGGGGCGGATCGGACGAGCTCGAGGCGCACGACAGCGACCGCGTCGAGCAGGAGCCCGTCGAGACGATCGTCCCGCTCCCGCGGACCGCGGACGCCGCGGCGAGCGCCCTGGGCGTGGCAGCGTTCGGGGTCGTCGCCCTGCTCCTCGGCATGAGGCGCCGACCGCGTCGCTAACCGGGAGGGGCCGACGTCGACGAGAAGGGCGGGAGGGGCCGCCAAGGTCCCTCCCGCCGCGCATGCTCCCGGGAGCCGCTCGGTTCTCTCGCCCGCCGCCTAGAAGGCCGCCTGGACGCTCTCGCCGAAGGTGTCCTCGAGGTACGCCTTGAAGTCGTCGGTCTTGAGCACGTCGACGAGCGCGGCGATGCGCGGATCGTCCTCGAGCTCGGGGCGCGTGACGATGATGTTCACGTACTGCTCGCGGATGGCGGTGGACTCGGCGTTCTCGACGGCGACGGCGTCCTCGATGCGGAAGCCGGCGTCGATCGCGTAGTTGCCGTTGATGATCGAGAAGTCGACGTCGGCGAGCGTCGCGGGGAGCACCGCCGCCTCCTGCTCCAGGATCTCCAGGTTGTGCGGGTTGTCGACGATGTCCTTCGCGGTCGCCTCGTAGCCGGCCGCCTCGTCGAGCGTGATGAGGCCGAGGTCCTGCAGCAGCATGAGCGCGCGACCCTCGTTCGTGGGGTCGTTGGGCACCGAGATGACGGCGCCGTCCGCGACGGAGTCGATGTCGCTCGACTTACCCGGGAAGACGCCCATGGGCTCGTAGTGGATGCCGGCGACGTTCACGAGGTCGGAGCCGTTCTCCTCGTTGTAGTTGTCGAGGTACTGGATGTGCTGGTAGTAGTTGCAGTCCAGGTCGCTGGTGACGGTGTCGGCGTTGATGCGCGGGTAGTCGGTCATCTCGCGCACGTCGAGCGTGACGCCCTGCTCCTCGAGCAGCGGTGCGGCGAAGTCGTTCAGAATCTCGGCATGGGGGCTCGGCGTCGCACCGATGACGAGCGGCCCGGAGGCCGTCTCGGCGGAGTCGGGGCCCTGCTCGGCGGGGGCGCCGCCGCAGGCGGCGAGCGGGACGGCTGCCAGCGTGGCGGCTGCGGCGAGAAGCGAGCGGCGGGTGATGGAGAGGTTCGACATGATGGCGTTCCTTTCGGACGAGGTTACTGGATTCGATGATCGACGCGGCGCGCGACGAGGTCGCAGACACTCTGGATGATCTGGACCATGGCGATCAGGATGACCACCGCGGCGACCATGACGTCGGTCTGGTAGCGGTAGTAGCCGTATCGGATGGCGATGTCACCCAGGCCGCCGGCGCCGATGGCGCCCGCCATGGCGGTGTAGCCCAGGACGGAGATGAGCACGACGGCGACGCCGCGCACGATCGAGGGCAGCGCCTCGGGCAGAAGCGCCGAGAACACGATGCGCGGGGTGCTCGCGCCGCAGGCCTCGACGGCCTCGACGCTCTCGCGCGGGACCTCGGCGAGCGACTGCTCGATCATGCGTGCGATGAAGGGCGACGCGGACAGCACGAGCGGCGGGATCGTGCCGAGGATCCCCGAGCCCGTGCCCATGACGAGGCGCGTGAACGGGATGATGAACACCATGAGCACGATGAACGGGAACGAGCGGAGGATGTTGACCACCCAGCCGAGCACCGCGTTGAGCACGGGCATGGGACGCAGCGACCCCGGCGCGGTCAGGTAGAGCACGACGCCCAGGGCGAGGCCGATCACGTAGGAGATGGCCGTCGGGACGAGCACCATGACGACGGTAGAGCCCGTGCCCTCCATCAGGAGCTCGCCGTACTCGGCGAGAAACGCACTCAGAGCATCAAGCATCCCAATCAACCCTCTCGAGAAGCACCTTGGCGGCCTGGGACTGGGGGTCGGCGAAGACGTCGGCAACGCTGCCGCGCTCGACGACGCGCCCGTGCTCGAGCACCGCGACGTTGCGGCAGATCTTCTCGACCACGCCCATGGAGTGCGTGATCACGATGATCGTGACGCCAGTCTCGCGGTTGATCTGGCGCAGGAGCTTGAGGACGGTGTTGGTGCTCGCCGGGTCGAGGGCGCTCGTCGCCTCGTCGCAGAGGATGTACTCGGGGTCGCACGCCAGGGCGCGGGCGATGGCCACGCGCTGCTGCTGGCCGCCGGAGAGCTGGGACGGGTAGGAGTCGGCGCGGTCGCGCAGGCCGACCATGTCCAGCAGCTCCAGCGCGCGCTCGCGGTTCTCCGCCGTAACGCGGCCGGTCGCCGCCTTGTACGGGAAGCACACGTTGGCGAGCACCGTCTTCTGGGCGAGAAGCCCGAAGTTCTGGAAGATCATCGCCACGCGGCGGCGATAGCTGCGCAGCGCGGCGCCCGTGAGGCCCGTGACGTCCTCGCCGTCCACGAGGATCCGGCCGGAGTCCGGGCGCTCGAGCAGGTTGATGCAGCGCACGAGCGTGGACTTGCCGGCACCGCTCATGCCGATGATGCCCATGATGTCGCCGTCGACGACGTCGATGGAGACGTCGTCCAGGGCATGCGGCGCATCCGGCGCGCTGCCGTAGGTCTTGGTGAGGTTCTGTATCTGGATCATGCGCGAGGCTCCGCTCGATGACGTGGGTGGGGAGGGCCGCCTCCCGCCGGAGACGACCTAGTGAAGGCGCCCGGTCTCCCCGTCCGCGCGACGTGCGCACGACACGGCAGAGTGCCCGGGCTTGGGCATCTCCATGACCATCATCATCGTGATATGTGCGACAGCGCTCTTCATG
>CAUGFC010000088.1 GCA_959598545.1 uncultured Olsenella sp.
GGCCGAGTCGATGCCGCCCGAGAAGGAGGGGACGATGTCGGTCTCGTAATAGGTCATGAGGTCGGCGATCACCGGGTCGTCGAGCGGGATGCCCGTGGACTCGAGGATGGTCTTGTTGAAGAGCCGCTCGTTGGTGAGGGAGTCCTCTCGGTCCTGGGCGTCCATGGCGAGAAACGCGCGCACGTAGGGGATGCCGAGCGCGGCGGGGCTCATGCGGGCCGCGCTCGCGAGCAGACGCGTGGCGCCGGCGACGTAGCGCGCGATGAACGCCGTGAGGTTGAGCCTCAGCAGCGTGTCGTCCAGATCGAAGAGCACCGCCCTGATCACGCGCGCACCTCCCTCGTCGCCTCCGTCGGCCTCGTGCGGAAAATAGAGAATACCCGTTTCTGGCGCTTGAAAAACCGGTGAGACAAACGCTATTCTAATGCGCGTGTGGGCAGAGGGCCCGCACAACCGTATCTGTCGGCCCCCGAGAGCATGTAAGTTTCCACGTAGACGCCGCGACTTGGCACTGCAGGCAGCGACCATGACGACCGGGGCCCCGAAGTTCGAAAGGGGTCCACTTTTGAGTGAGATTCAGAACTCGTCCATCTTCGCGCTGGACGACATCTCCGACGAGGAGATGAGCAACCTCATCGACGGCACCGTTACCGACTTTGACGAGGGCGGCCTCGTCACCGGCACCGTCGTGAAGATCGAGCGCGACGAGGTCCTGCTTGACATCGGCTACAAGTCCGAGGGCGTCATCCCCTCCCGCGAGCTCTCCATTCGCAAGGACGTCAACCCCGCCGATGTCGTTGCCATGGGCGACGAGATCGAGGCTCTCGTTCTCCAGAAGGAGGACAAGGAGGGTCGTCTGGTCCTCTCCAAGAAGCGTGCCGAGTACGAGCGCGCCTGGAACGCCGTCGAGGAGAAGTTCAACTCCGGCGAGACCGTCGAGGGCGAGGTCATCGAGGTCGTCAAGGGCGGCCTGATCCTCGACATCGGCCTGCGCGGCTTCCTGCCCGCCTCCCTCGTCGACCTCCGTCGCGTCAAGGACCTCAACGCCTACCTCGGCACCCGCATCGAGGCCCGCGTCATCGAGATGGACCGCAACCGCAACAACGTCGTCCTCTCCCGCCGCGTCGTCCTCGAGGAGGCCCGCAAGGCCGAGCGCCAGGAGATTCTCTCCAAGCTCCAGGTCGGCATGCGCCTCAAGGGCACCGTCTCCTCGATCGTCGACTTCGGCGCGTTCGTCGACCTCGGCGGCATCGACGGCCTCGTGCACATCTCCGAGCTCTCCTGGAACCACGTCAACCACCCCTCCGAGGTCGTCAAGGTCGGCCAGGAGGTCGAGGTCCAGGTGCTCGACGTCGATCTCAACCGCGAGCGCATCTCCCTCGGTCTCAAGCAGACCACCGAGGACCCCTGGCGCTCCCTCGTCAAGAAGTACCCGGTCGACGCCATCGTCGAGGGTACCGTCACCAAGCTCGTCACCTTCGGTGCGTTCGTCGACCTCGGTGAGGGCGTCGAGGGCCTCGTGCACATCTCCGAGATGGCCAAGACCCACGTCGACCAGCCGTCCCAGGTCTGCACCGTGGGCGACACCGTCCAGGTGAAGGTCATGGAGATCGACCTCGACCGTCGTCGCATCTCCCTCTCCATGAAGGCCGCCGCCGAGACCCTCGGCACCGAGGTCGAGGTCAAGCCGCTCCCCGAGAGCGAGCAGGCCGAGGCTGAGGTTGAGGCCGAGCCCGAGGCCGTCGAGGCCGAGGAGACCGTCGAGGAGTAGCCCTTCTCGCCAACGCGTCTAGGAGCGGGGTCACCTGAGGGTGGCCCCGCTTTTTTCATCGCCTCTCGCCCTCTGCCGCTGCCCCCTTTTGAGGGTATGTACACTGTTGCAACTTTGATTTTGTGCGTGGTAAGCGCAAACCAGCAGGTAGAGCGCTTGTCGAGAAGAACATCAATTTTGAAGCAGTGTACATACCCGGAAGGGGAAGGGGGAGGGACGAGGGGGGGCGAGAGGAGGGGCGCGGCAGGGGCTTGCGGGCGCTCGGAGACGCGGTATCGTTGGCGCCCGAACGGGGTACGTTTACAACCGTTGACCAACGAGAGGGGAGCGGAGATGGCGTCGGGTGACTGGCAGCGCAAGGTGGCGGAGTGGCTTCGCGGGAGGCAGGGGCCGGACGACCTCGCCGTCTTCTGCGTGAACCTGGCCATCGTGGTCCTGCTGGTGAACGCGCTGCTGCGCACGGGCTGGCTCGGCTGGGCGGCGCTTCTGCTCGTGGCGTACTCGATGTTCCGGATCCAGTCCAGGAACCTCGGTGCCCGCGCCCATGAGAACGAGGCGTTCCTGAAGGCGCTCGGCCCCGCGCGCCCCTGGGTGCAGAACCCGCGCGCCGCCTGGGGCGAGCTGCGCGCCTACAAGCACGTGCGCTGTGGCTCGTGCCGCCAGAAGGTCCGCGTGCCGCGCGGCAAGGGCCGCCTGCGCGTGACGTGCCCCAAGTGCGGGACCAAGTTCGAGGTCCGCTCGTAGGGCCGCTCGGCGTCCCCAGCTCCGACCAGCGGTCGGCGTCAGCCTCGTAGTGCTATCGTTTTAATCGCATATCGACGATAGGGAGGCTCGCCATGAGAGTTGACAGAAGGACGTTCCTGAAGATCGCCGGCGCCGGCTCGGCGTCGCTCGCGCTCGCCGCCTGCGGCACGACCGCCCAGCAGCCCGCCGCCGAGGAGGAGCCCGCGGCCGACGCCGAACCCGTCGCCGTGCGCACCGCGGCTCTCAAGGGCCCGACCGCCATGGGCCTCGTGCGCTTCATGAGCGAGGTCGACGCCGGCAACCTCGCGGACAACGACTACACCTTCGAGATCTACGCCGCCCCGGACGAGATCACCCCGCTCATCGCCAAGGAGGGCGTCGACATCGCCGCCGTGCCCGCCAACCTCGCGGCCACGCTCTACAACAAGACCGAGGGCGGCGTCCGCGTCATCGCAATCAACACGCTCGGCGTGCTCTATATCTGCGAGCTGGGCGACACCGTCAGAAGCGTCGAGGGCCTGCGCGGCAAGACGATCTACGCCTCCGGCAAGGGCTCCACGCCCGAGTACGGCCTCCAGTACGTCCTCGAGAAGAACGGCCTCGCCGTCGGCGAGGACGTGACCATCGAGTGGAAGAGCGAGCACGCCGAGTGCGTCCAGGCGCTCGCGACCGCCGAGGGCGAGGCCGTGGCGATGCTGCCGCAGCCCTTCGTGACCACCGCCCAGGCGCAGAACGACAAGATCCGCGTGGCGCTCGACCTCACCGAGGAGTGGGACCGCGTCCAGACCGGTGACGAGACGAGCTCCATGATCACCGGCGTCGCCGTCGTCCGCTCCGCCTTCGCCGACGAGAACCCCGCCGCCGTCGACGCGTTCCTGGCGCACTACGCCGAGTCCGTCGACTTTGTGAACGAGAACGTGGCCGACGCCGCGCAGCTCGTGGGCGACTACGACATCGTGCCGGCCCAGGTGGCCGAGAAGGCCCTGCCCGAGTGCAACATCGTCTGCGTGACCGGCGAGGACATGAAGGAGCGCCTCTCCGGCTACCTCGCGGTCCTCGCCGACCAGAACGTGGAGGCCGTGGGCGGCGCCGTTCCCGGCGACGACTTCTACTACGGCGCGTAGGCTTGGCACGCGCGGGCGAGAGAGGCACCGAGAAGGACGGGCGGCTCCGGACGTGGGCCGTCCGTCTCGCCTGCGTCGCCTTCTGGCTCGTGATCTGGGAGCTCGGCGCGCGGGCGATTGACGCGCGCATCATCCTCGTGGGCCCGCTCGAGGTGCTGGCCCGTCTCGCCGAGCTGGCGACGACTGGTGAGTTCTGGGCCTCGGTGGGCGTGTCGCTCGGGCGGATCGGCGTCGGGTTTCTCACCGCGGTCGTCGCGGGGACGGCCCTCGCGGCGCTCGCGAGCCGCGCGACCGTGGTCCGCGAGCTGCTCGCCCCGGTGATGGGGGCCATGAAGGCCGTGCCGGTGGCGTCGTTCGTGATCCTCGTGCTGCTGTGGGTCTCGTCGAGCTACCTCTCGATGGTGATCGCGCTCGTCATGGCGCTGCCCGTCGTCTACGCCAACGTGCTCGAGGGCATCTCCCAGACCGACCCCGGCCTGCTCGAGATGTGCGACGTCTTCGGCGTGCGCGGCTGGGACCGCGTGCGCCTGGTCTACGCCTCCGAGGTGCTGCCGTACTTCCGCGTCGCGGTGACGCTCGCGCTCGGCCTCTCCTGGAAGGCGGGCATTGCAGCCGAGGTGATCGGCCTGCCGGACTTCACGATCGGCGAGCACCTCTACGACGCCAAGGTCTACCTGGACACGCCGGACCTCTTCGCCTGGACCGTGGCGATCGTGGTGGTGTCCGTCGCGCTGGAGGCGCTCGTCAAGCGCGTCATGGGGCGTCTGATGGAGCGATGGGAGGCACGGCCGTGAGCGCGGGATCGCAGACGGGCGGCGACCTCGCGCTCGCCCTCCGGGATGTCGAGAAGGACTACGGCGCCGTGCGCGTCCTCGAGGGCGCGAGCGCGAACTTCGAGCCGCTTCGCCCGCACGTGATCATGGGACCCTCCGGCGCGGGCAAGACTACGCTGCTGAGGTTGCTCGCCGGGCTCGAGCGGCCGGACGCGGGTGAGGTCATGCGGGGCGCGGACGTTCGGCTGGGCATGACGTTCCAGGAGGACCGACTCTGCGGGAACCTCACGGCCACCGCGAACATCCGCCTGCCGCACGGGTATCTTCCCGACGAGCTGCTCGAGCGCTTCCTCGCGGAGGAGCGGGCGGCGATGGAGGCCTGCGGCCTGCCCGTCGACGCGCGGCCCGTGCGCGAGCTCTCGGGCGGCCAGCGGCGGCGCGTGGCGATCCTGCGCTGCGTGCTGGCCGACGCGAACACCCTGCTCTTCGACGAGCCGCTCAAGGGCATGGACGAGAAGACCGTCGACGCCGTCATGGCCTTCGTCGGGCCGCTCGTCGCCGAGAGGACCGTCCTGTGGGCCACCCACGACGAGCGCGACCTCGCCTTCTTCGAGAACCCCGTCCTCTGGCGCGTCGAGGACGGCCACGTCTCGACCTGCTAGGTCCGGCGGGGCAACATACCCCATCTGCTCACCTGCGGCCCACGCGCGCCGGCATACCCTCCCCGCTCGAACAGCTTCTCCGCACCTTCGGATGCGGAGAAGAACTCGCGGATGTGGGTTTGCCGGCGCGCTTGCGAGCTCGTGGCGGGGCAACATACCCCAGATGCGAGTTCTGCAGGCGCGTCCTTTGCGCCGAAGCTGTCCGAGCAGATGGGGTATGTTGCCCCGCCCCCCGCCGCATCGCCGCTCCGCCGTCCCGCCGCATGTGCGATGATGGGTCAACGGTCTAGGGAAGGGGTCGGGGTGCACACGGTGTTTCTCGCTGGGGGGACGGCGTCGGGGAAGTCGACGGTCGCGCGCGAGCTGGAGCGGCTCGGGGCGTGGCGCATCGACCTCGACGAGCTCTCGCGTGCCGTGCTGGCGCCCGGGGAGCCCTGCGTGGCGGAGGTCTGTGCCGCGTTCGGCGACGACCTCGTCAACCCCGAGACCGGGGTACTCGACCGCGCCCTTCTCGCCCGTCGCGCCTTTGCCGACGATTCCTCCGCCGAGCTGCTCGAGGGGATCGAGCTCCCGCACATCCGCTCCATGCTCGTCCGCATGCTCACGTCCGGCATCTGCGGCCAGCGCGAGCCGGCGTGCTGCGTGGTCGAGGTGCCGCTGCTCGACCGGGTGGAGTCGATGGTCGACCTCGCCGACGAGGTCGTGGTGGTGGCCTGCCCGCTCGAGGCGCGTCGCGAGCGGGCGCGGGGGCGCGGTATGGACGTGGGGGACTTCGACCGGCGCGTGGCGCGCCAACCCTCCGACGAGTACCTGCGCTCCCATGCGACGACCGTGATCGACAACACGGGGGACGAGAGGGACCTGGTCGCGCGGGTCCGCGCCTGGTGGGACGCGCATGGCTGGGCGTAGGCCGACGCCGCGGCATGCGACCAGGCGCCCGACGCCGCGCTCGGGTGCCGCCCCGCGCGGAGGGGAGCGCTTCGCCCGCTGGTACCGGGTGGTGCCCGTGGTCGTCCTCGTCATGGTGCTCGCGGTGGTCGCCGTGGTGGTGGCCCTGCCGACCTCGCTCGGTCGCGCGCTGCACCCCGTACGTCACGCTGACCAGATAGAGGCGTCGTGCGAGCGCCACGGCGTCGACCCGCTGCTCGCCTGTGCGGTGATAGAGTGCGAGTCCGGCTGGGACGAGGGCGCGGTCTCGCCCGTCGGGGCCGTCGGGCTCATGCAGGTCATGCCGGACACGGCGCGCAGCCTCGTGTCGCTCGGCCTCGTCGACGATGACGCCTATGACCCGGACGACCTCGCGGATCCGGCGACGAACATCGAGTACGGCTGCGCCTACCTGGGCTACCTCCAGGAGCACCTCTCCGGGCTGGAGGAGGTCATCGCGGCCTACAACGCCGGCATCGGGGCCGTGCAGGGATGGATCTCGGAGGGCGGCACGATCCCGGAGGATGTCGAGTACGCCGAGACGCGCGCGTACCTGGACCGCGTGCTCGCGGCCTACGAGGCCTACCAGGACAGCTATCCGAGCGGCATCACGGGCGTGTGAGCGAGCGGCGGACGTCGAGAAGGGCGTCGTCGCTGATGAGCTCGTGGAGGCTTCCCGCAAGTGCGTGGGCGACGGAGAAGACCCCGGCGTCGGTGGTGGCGACGAGGGCGTCGCGCGTCTGCCGGCGCATCTTGGACACCTCGCCCGTCGGCAGGCCGGCCTGGGAGAGGGCCTCAACGATCTCGTCATCAGGCAACAGCTTGAGCTCGCTGTTTGCCGAGAGGAGGTCGTCCAGCTCCTCCCGCGCCAGCTTGGCGACCTCCGGGTGCAGGCTGATGGCGCGCTGGTAGCAGATCACCGTGAGGTCCTCGCGGCCGAGCTTCCACTCCATGAATGCCAGGCGATAGAAGCAAATGGCGAGGTCGCGTACCATCGAGGCGTAGCCGATCGTCTCCTTGAGGAGGTCGGCGGCCTCGAAGATGCGCGACTGGTCCTCCAGGACGCGCACCTTCATGAGCGCCGCGTCGGGGGTGAGGGGGGCGATGCGCATGAGCTCCTCGGCGTGGGACAGGGCCTCCCCGGGGCGCCCGAGCAGGTTGAGCATGCGCGCGGCGAGCGAGTGCGCCGCGTAGTACTCGTCGGGCACGAGCCGCACGGTGCGCCCGTCGTCCCGGAATGTGAGGTTGTAGCGGATCCGCTCGGGGAACGAGTTGAAGTAGCGGTACACCGAAGCGGTGTCGTCGAGGTAGATGCCCATGCTCGTGATGGGGGAGAGTGCTGCCTCGAGCTCGGCGAGAAGCTCCTCGAGCCGCTCGGG
>CAUGFC010000089.1 GCA_959598545.1 uncultured Olsenella sp.
CGCACTTGACTGGGGGTCAAGGGGTCGCTGGTTCGAATCCAGTCCACCCGACCAGGACATGAAGAGGACCGGGGGTCGCTCCCCGGTCCTTTTTTCGTATCTGCCGACCGCTCTTCTCGCCGTTTGGCAGGGTGACAGGTTTTACCGCTCGCCGAGGCAATCCCTCGCCCGCGAGCGGTAAAACCTGTCGGTCAATGCGTGATTTGAGAAGGTCACGGCTCGCCGCCGCTACGCTAGGGCTGCCTCCAGCTCCGCCACGCTCACGAGCTCGGAGCCGTAGCACTTCTCGCAGTGCTCGAGCGCGCCCTCCTGGGTGCCGCAGAGGAAGGTCATCGTGGCGTCGGTCACCACGACCGAGGCGTAGTTGTTGAAGTAGGCGTCGGCCAGGGTGTGGAGCACGCAGATGTTGGTGTCGGCCCCCACGGCGATGACGGTCTTCACGCCCAGCTCGCGCAGGGTGAGATCGAGGTCGGTCTGGAAGAACCCGGAGTAGCGGCGCTTGGGGATGGTGGTGTCGCCGGGGGCCTGCTCGATCTCGGGGAAGACGCGGACCTCTCCGGCGACGCCGTGTTCGCCCCAGAGGTCGAGCTCGCGGTCAAGGCCGCGGATATGCGCGTCGTTGCAGTAGATAACCGGAATGCCGGCGGCGTGGCAGGCGGCCACGGAGCGCGCCACGGCGGCGCGATAGGCGGCGGTCGCGGCGTCGGGATCGTAGAGCGAGTCGTCGCCCACGGCCTCGATGGCGTCGATGACGAGCAGTGCGGTAGTGTTCTTGTCGAGCTCCATGATGCTCCCTCCGATTGACGTCATGAGGACGTTACCACGGCTATGGATCATACAAGGCATCCGCAGCAGAATGGAAACCTAATGCCCCCAAGGCAGAATTCCTACCCACCTGTGTCACAATTAAGCTCTGCTGTGTGGGGAGCCTAGATAAGTCTCTTCGACGGAGATCGCACGGGCGCGATAATCCTGCGAAAACGCTTCAGCCTTCGTTTAATCTGACGAAGCCAGCGAATATATTCACACAGATGACGCATATAGTGACACAGGTGGGCTCGAAATTTGCCTCTGAGACCTTCCTGGGAGTATGGGGTGAACATCGCATGAGGGAGTCGTTCTTCGAGCGCGCGTGGGACGTGGTGCGCCAGATCCCCGAGGGGCGCGTGGCCAGCTACGGTCAGGTCGCACGGCTCATGGGTGCGCCGCGGTGTGCGAGACAGGTGGGCTACGCCATGCACGGAAGCCCCGGGGTCGCCGGCGGCGTGCCGTGCCATCGCGTGGTCTTCGCAGACGGCTCGCTCGCTCCGGGTTTTGCCTTCGGAGGGCCGGGAGAGCAGCGCCGCATGCTCGAGGCAGAGGGCGCGCGGTTCCGGCCGGACGGGCGCGTGGACATGAAGAAGTCCGCCTGGGAGGTCTAGCACCCGGCAAACGGGTACAAGAACGCCAGTCGACCAAGGAGGACCCATGTCATACGCGATCATCTGCAGTTCCAAGACCGGCAACACCGAGAAGCTCGCGCAGCGCGCACGCGAGATCCTGGGCGAGCAGGACGAGGGCCCGGTTGCCGATGCCAAACTCGTGCTGGTTGGCTCCTGGACCGACAAGGGCGGCATGGACCCCGCGCTCGACGGCCGTCTCGGGGAGCTTGCCGGCAAGAGGGTCTTCCTCTTCGGCACCTGCGGCTTCGGCGGCAGCCAGGCGTACTACGACCGCGTGCTCGACCGTTTCCAATCCGCGCTTCCCGAGGGAGCTCGGGTCGTCGGCCGCTTCATGTGCCAGGGCCAGATGCCGCCGGCCGTCCGCGATCGCTACGTCAAGATGGCCGAGCAGGACCCGAAGAAGTTCGAGCCGATGATCGAGAATTTCGATCGTGCGCTGGGGCATCCCGACGCCGCCGACCTTATCGCCTTCGAGAACGCCCTTCGCTCCGCACTATGATTCAAAAGGGGACAGTCCCCTTTTGAATCATTCGATGCCGAGGCGGTCGGAGAGCTCGAGCCACTCGTCCTCGAGGGCCTCGCGTTCGGCGAGGCACGCGTCCAGCGCCTCCTGCGCGGCCATGAGCGCGGCGTAGTCGCTCGCGTCCACAGCGGCCATGTCTGCGCGCAGACGGTCGGGCTCCCCCGCCGTCTTCTCCAGCCTGCGGCTCACCGCGTCAAAGCGCTTCTTGAGCTCGCGGCGCTCCTGGTTGGTGAGGCCGGTTTCGGACGGGCGAGAAGGACCGTCTGCCTGCGACGCATTACTGGTGACGGGCTCGCCCTCGCCGCCCTTCTCGTTCAGCAGGCGAAGATACTCGTCCACGCCGCCGGGAACGTGTCGCACATGGCTATCCAGCAGCGCGAACTGGTCGTCGGTCACGCGCTCCATGAGGTAGCGGTCGTGGCTCACCACCAGAAGCGTCCCCGGCCAGCTGTCGAGCAGGTCCTCCATCACGGCGAGCATGTCGGTGTCGAGGTCGTTGCCCGGCTCGTCGAGGACGAGCACGTTGGGCTCCTCCAGGATCACGCACAGAAGCGCCAGGCGCCTACGCTGTCCGCCGGAGAGGTCCTTGATGAAGTTCTGCAGCTCGCGCTGCTCGAAGCCCAGGCGCTCTATGAGCTGCGTGGGGCTCTGCATCTTGCCGCCTACGAGGTAGCTCCGCTTGTAGCGGCCCAGCACCTCGAGCACGCGCCAGTCGTCCTTCTCGCCCAGCGCGTCGAGGTGCTGGCTCATGAAGCCAAAGCGCACCGACGCGCCGATCTTAACGGTGCCGGACGTGGGCGCAAGGGCGCCCGTCATGAGGGCGAGCAGCGTGGACTTGCCCGCGCCGTTGGCGCCGAGGATGCCGTAGCGGTCGCCGGGGCCGATGATCCAGCTCACGTCATCGATCACGCGCGGGCCGTTCGCGTATCTGAAGCTCACGTCCTTCATCTCGATGACCTGCTTGCCCAGGCGGCTCACGGCGAGCCGCTTGAGCTCGAGCGGGTTTCTGAGCGGCGGGTCGTCGGCGATGAGGGCGCGTGCCGCCTCCACCCTAAACTTCGGCTTGCTCGTGCGCGCCTTCGCGCCGTGCGCAAGCCAGTTGAGCTCCTTGCGCAATGTGTTCTGGCGGCGCTCCTCCATGACGGCGGCCTGTCGCTCGCGCTCCACGCGCTGCTGGATGTAGGCTGAGTAGCCGCCCTCGAAGGGCTCGATTCGACGGTCGTGGACCTCCCACATGTGCTCGCAGACCTCGTCCAGGAACCAGCGGTCGTGCGTGACCACGAGCAGTGCGCCCTCCCCCGTCGGCCAGCGGCGCTTGAGGTGGTCAGCCAGCCACTCGATGGCGGCGAGGTCGAGGTGGTTGGTGGGCTCGTCCATGAGGATGACGTCCCAGGTGTGGCAGAGCACGCGGCAGAGGTCCACGCGGCGGCGCTGCCCGCCGGAGAGCTCGCCGACGAGGCCGTCGAGGTCGAGGTCACCCACGAGCTCGTCCAGGATCGCGCGTATGCGTGCGTCGGAGGCCCACGTGTACTCCGGCACGTCGCCGAAGATCGCGCGACGCACGCTGTCATTGTCGCCGAGCTCGTCCGCCTGGCCGAGGTAGCCGACGGTGATGCCGCGGCGCCACGTCACCGTGCCGTTGTCCGGTTCCAACACATGGCCCACGATCTCCAGCAGCGTGGACTTGCCGTCGCCGTTGCGGCCGACGATGCCGATGCGCTCGCCCTCGTTGATGCCTATGGTCTGGTCCTCGAGCACGCGCTTTCCGGGCCACTCGTGCCCCACGCGCTCGAGACCTATGAGGATTCCCATGTGAGACGGCCTCTCCGTTGAGTTTTTTCGTCCCACATTATACGGGCTCTAGACCAGGCGAGAAGGACGACGGGTCGGACCTCAGAAACGGGAGCCGCGACGAAGGAGCTCGCCGCCGACGATCGCGAGCGCGCCTACGGCGAAAAGCGAACACACCGTCATGACGGGCAGCGTGTCACCGGTGCCCGCAAGACGCGCAGCCTCTGCCTCGGCTGCGGCCGCGGCCTCGTCGGCGTCGATCGCCTCAAGCAGCTCGTCGCAGCGCTCGATCAGGTCCTCCAGCTCAGCGCGCTCCTCGTCCGTCGCGTCCTCGAGGTTCTCCTCGGCGGCGTCCCTCACCGCCTCGACCGTCTCGCGGTCGTCTGGGTCCACGGTAGCCGGCGTGAGGTCCTCGATCTGGCCGGCGAGGTCCTCGATGGGCTTCATCGTGACCGTGACCTCGGTGACGTTGCCCGCCCGGTCGGTGGCGACGATGACGTAGCTGTGGTCCACGTCGCCCGCGAGCTCGAAGCTGCCGCCGGTGACCGGCGCCCCGTCGAGCGTGACGGCGTCGAGGTTCTCATCGGCGACGTCGACGATCCTGGTCGCGTAGTAGGTGCCGCCGTCGTCGACGCCCGTGACCGCGGGCGGCGTCGCGTCGAGCACGAGGCCGTCAGAGGAGAGGTAAGTCACGTTGCCCGCATGGTCGGTGATCCTGGCGTAGACGACCAGGCGCTGGTCGGGCTCGATGTTGAACGTGCCCGTGTACTCGGTGAAGCGCATGCCCTCGAGCTCGTCGATCGTGAGCGCCGCATCGCCGTCATCGAGCAGGTACGCCACCTGGGCTGCCTTGTCATCCGTATAGCCCGCCATGGCGTAGCTGTCGTCGGTGGCGGTGATCTCGACCGTCTGGGTCTCCTTGAAGAAATGATCGAACGTGATGGTGTTCAGAAGCGAAGCCCATATGTCGCTCTCGATCGAGATCTCGCCGGTGGGAGGCGTCACGTCGGTCAAGAGGGAACCGTACTCGTTCCCGCATACATCGCATACCGGCAGTGCGAAATAGCTCTTCTCGCCGCCCGAACACGACGCCTCGTCGAGATGGGTTCCGCAGCCGTTCTCGCAGGCGTGGTAGTGCTTGCCGTTCTCTTGCGTCCATGTGTCCGAGGGGTCGTGGTTATCGGAGTTTATGGTGCCGTAGGAATCACCGCATATGTCGCAGACGGCGCGATCCGTACAGGTCGCTGTGCCCCCGATGTGCTGGCAAGCGTAGTCACAAACCGTGCAGACACCGTCCTCCCACGTATGGTTCGCCTCGGCGACTTCGACGGCGCCGCAGCATTCGTAGACCCGCTCGTGGGTCGTCGCGGTCTGCTTCCAAACCGGCTTACCCTCATGGTTATCCGGATCGACCCTACCGGTCGTGCCGCCGCACACCGAACAAGTTGCGAGCGACGTGCAAGTCGGAGTCGAATAGGTGCAGTTCTGTCGATCCTCATAGGTACAGTCATCGTTCGTGCAGTAGCGTCTGTGCCACCCGTTGGAACCCGCCTGAAACGCGCCAAGCGAATGGCCGCCGCTTGCCGGCCTTATCTCAAATCCGCACGTAGAGCATAGTAGCGCTGTCATGCAGGTCCCGTCATCAGTGCCGGCGTGGGCCTCGTAGACGGCCTTCACGGTCACGGAGGACCCGGACGGCGTCACCGAGGTGCTCGCCGATGACGCGTCCTTGAATGTTGCGTTACCGCTGACGACTTCCCACCCCACGAAGTGACCCGAATCGGTCTTTTCGGAGGCAGAGATTTCCACGGTGCTCCCAGCGATATAGCTGCCGCTACCGGAGCCATCCTGAACGGTCAGCGTGCAGGTGTCGCTCTTTTCATACAGTGTGAGGCTCTGCGCGTCGACGGAGGCCCCCAGAGCTTCGCCACTGCTGCCGTATATATTGCTCAGGGTCCGCACCGACAACGACGCGCAGCCTGCTGTCACGCCAGGCGTAGGCCAAACCTGTTTGAAGACGTACAAGGGGTTGCGCAGCGTCTCGGCAAGGGAATTGGAGAAGAGCCGGTTCGTAGCGTCAGGGGCGTTGAGCCCGATAAGGGAAATCCTACTGTCGGAAGACGGCATGGCGCCATTATGACCAGAGAGATTGTAATAACCCAGATAAGCCGGGTCATCACGATCGAGGTACGTCAGGACGTTGGTCCAGTCGATAAGGTACATATTCCCGTCTTTGATATACGAGTAATAGGTTCCCATGGATGTCCCATCCCACAGGCAACCATTCAGATGGGTCCCGGAACGTGCGATGTCGCTCGTATAGCGCGTGTAGAATTCTCCCTCCTCGTCATCCCAGTACCACGTGCAGGGAGAGCTCGAGAGATATACGAAGGGAAGCGTCGGGTACACCACGCCAGCGAACTCCGTTGGTTTCCCGTAGGCGAGGTAGTAAACGTCTGCAGGGCGTTCATAAACTGTTTCGATGATGGTCTGTGTCACCGCAAGGTATTGGGCGCCATCGACGTTCCGCCCGGTCATGCGGATCTGGTAGCCCTGATTCCCCTCGTCTGTGTCACCCTGAACCGCGGTCACCTCGAACTCGTACTGGCCGAGATCGCTGCCGTTGGCCCAGAGATTGCCAGAATCGTCGAAGCTGAACGCGGTGGTTGACGTGCCCTGCTGATACGCCGGAATGAACGTGTCCGCCGTCAGGAGCCTGTTCGCGGTATCCGATTTCTCAAGGTTGTTGCTGATGTTCGCATGGAACACGTAGGTCTCGCCGCTGGTGGGCTCGTCGACCTCGACGTAGACGGAATTACCTGTCGCCGCCAATGCTGGAAGGGGCGAGGCAAGCAACAACGCGGTAAGCATAGTCATTGGTGCAACGATTCTTTTGAGCCATGTCATACCCATTGATTACCCCCTGCAAGCAGGCGTGCTACGTCCACTCAAACGTGATGTCAAAAAACTGTAGGGTAATCAGGTCTGCTCGCCATCACCCGAAATCAACGAAAAATGGGTGACAGGTCGAGCCGATGCCCATCGCTTCGGCCTACGTTGTGGCAATCTAGTCGCTCTTGAGGCCCCGAAGCATCGCGATCTCCGCGGCCCAACCGTCGAGGCTCGTCTGCGGGGTCTCGAGGACCATGGGCAGGCCCTCCAGGCGCGGGTTCGTGACCACGGCGCGGAAGGTCTCGAGGCCGAGTGTGCCCTTCCCTATCCGCTCATGGCGGTCCTTGTGCGAGCCGAGCGGGTTCTTGGAGTCGTTGAGGTGCAGGGCGCGCAGGCGCCCAAGCCCGATCACACGGTCGAACTCGTCGAGCACGCCGTCGAGGTCGTGCACGATGTCGTAGCCCGCGTCGGCAACGTGGCAGGTGTCCAGGCACACGCCGAGAAGCTCGTCGCGCTCCACGCCGTCGATGATGCGGGCCAGCTCCTCGAAGGAGCGCCCGACCTCAGTGCCCTTGCCAGCCATGGTCTCCAGCAGCACCGTCGTTGCCTGCCCGGGCTCGAGCACCTCGTTCAGGCCCTCGCAGATGAG
>CAUGFC010000090.1 GCA_959598545.1 uncultured Olsenella sp.
TCCTCGTGGCCGTCTACAAGCTCGAGGTCGACCGCGAGGACCTGCCCGGCACCGGCGTCACCGCGAGCCAGGCGTTCTGGGGCCGCTGGATGCTGCTCGCCCTGCTCGGCCAGGTCCAGGCTGTAATCTGCTGCGCCGGCGACCTCGCGCTCGGCGTCCAGTGCGTGTCGCCCGCCGCCTACGTGCTCGCGGGCATGGTCGCCTCGCTCGTCTACGTCCTCGTGGTCTACGCCCTCGCCGCCACGCTCAAGCACGTGGGCAAGGCGCTCGCGGTGCTGCTCGTGGTCCTGCAGATCCCCGGCGCCTCGGGCCTCTACCCGATCCAGATGCAGCCGGCCTTCTTCCAGGCCCTGGGCCCCTGGCTCCCGTTCACCTACGGCATCAACGCCATGCGCGAGGCCGTCGCCGGCTTCTACGACGGAAACTACGTCCGCGACCTGCTCGTTCTTCTCGCCTTTGCCCTGCCGGCGCTCCTGCTCGCCACCGTGGGCCGGCCCCGCCTGCTCGACCTCGACGCCTTCTTCGACCGCGAGCTCGCCCGGACGGACCTGCTCGTCACCGAGCGCACGGGCGAGAGGGACGGGCGGCTCGGGGCGGTCCTGCGCGCGCTCGGCGAGTCGACGGCGACGCGCGACGCCCTGCTCGAGCGCGAGCGGCGCTTCGAGCGGCTCTACCCTGCGCGGGTGCGGCGCGGCCTCGCGGCGCTCGTCGCGGCGCCGGCCTGCGCGCTCGCCCTCGGCGTCGCGCTGCCCGGGGCCCGCCTCGTCCTTCTCGCCGCGTGGGCGGCCTCGCTCGCCGTCACCTGCTGCTACCTGGTCGGTCTTGCCTACCTGCGGGAGCGCCTGCGCGAGCGGGGCGAGCTCGGGCGGATGGGGCGCCGCGAGCTCGTGGATGCGGCGCTGGGCGAGAAGGGCGGTGAGCGGTGATGCGCGCCTCTCTGGGCAGGGTCCTCGCGTTCGCGCGCCGCGACGCGCGGCGGCTGCGGACCGGGCTGGTCGCGGTCGTGGTGGTCGTGGGCATGGTGGCGGTCCCCTCGTTCTACGCCTGGTTCAACATTGCCGGCAGCTGGGACCCCTACGGCAGCACGGGCAACGTCCGCGTGGCCGTGGCGAGCGAGGACGCGGGCTACGCGGGAGAGCTTCTGCCCGTGAGCGTGAACCTCGGCGAGCGCGTGGTCTCCGAGCTGCGCGCCTCCGAGACGATCGACTACGTGGCGACCTCCCCCGAGGACGCCGTCGCGGGCGTGCGCTCCGGCGAGTACTACGCGGCCGTCGTGCTGCCCGAGGACTTCTCGCGAGGGCTCATGACGATGCTCTCCGGCGCGCCCGAGCGGCCGCGGGTGCGCTTCTACCAGAACGAGAAGGCCAACGCGATCGCCTCCATCGTGACCGGCAAGGCGGAGGACGCCGTGCGCGCCGACATCGACCGCGGCTTCGCGCGAGCCGTCACGACGGTGGGGGCGGGCGCGCTCGAGGAGCTGGGGCGGGCGCTCGACGGCGACGGCGCCCGGAGCGTGGCGGCGCGCCTCGACGCGGCGGTCGCGAGGTCGTCCGAGGCGCTGCGCGGCTCCGCGGGGGACGCGCGCGAGCTGTCCGGGCTCCTCTCCGCGACGGAGGAGCTAGTCACGGGCGGCGCCGAGACGGCCTCCGCGGCGCTCTCGCCGGTCGAGGGCGCGGGCGACACCCTGCGCGAGACGGCGTCGGGCCTCGAGGGGGTCGGCACGGCGGCCGACGACGCGGCCGCGTCCGTGGGCGACGCGCTCTCCTCGGCCGAGGGGAGCCTGGACGAGGTGGGCGACGCGATCGACGGCGCCCTCGACGCCGCGGGCGCGCAGCAGGACCGCCTCCAGGGCGCCCTCGCCGACGCGCGCACGGCGCTCGACGACCAGGCCGCGTCCCTCGAGGGGCTGCAGGCCTCGCTCGATCAGGCGGACGGCCTTCTGGCCGACCTCCAGGGCAGCCTCGGCGCGGGCAGCGCGGGCGCCGAGCGCGTGGCCGCGATCCGCGCCGTCGTGTCGGGGCTCTCCGAGACGGCCGGCGACGTGGCCGCGGAGCTCCGGGACCTCTCCGACGGCGTCGGGCGCACGGCCGCGGACCTGGCGAGCGGCGCGAAGGACGCCGAGGCGGCGCGCGAGGAGCTCGCCGGGCTTCTCGCCGACGCGCGCTCGGTGATACGCGACGCGCGGGACGGCTACGACGAGGACGTGCGCGGGGCCCTCCAGGGCCTGGCCGACCGGGTGGGCGACGCGGCCGAGGGCGCCGACTCCCTCCGGGACGACCTCGCCGCCGCGCTCTCCGCGGCCGAGGGCGCCTCGTCGGGCGCCGGAGACGCGCTCGGGCGGGCGCGTGGTGCGCTCGACGACACGGCGGAGCGGCTCGACGCGGCGGCGGACGGCCTCGACGCGCTCCACGCGCACCTGCGCTCGGCGCTCGCCTCCGACGACCTCGAGCAGGTCAGGGCCGCCCTGGGCTCGGGGACCGGGGCGCTCGCCGACTTCGTCGCCTCTCCGGTGAGCGTGGAGCGCACCGCGGTCTACCCGGTCGAGAACAACGGCTCGGCCATGGCGCCGTTCTACACGACGCTCGCGACCTGGATCGGCGGCGTGGTGCTCGTCGCGCTCGTGCGCGCCACGCCGTCGGCGGCCGCGCTCGCCGAGACCGGCTGCTCGCACGCGGAGGCCTACCTCGGGCGCCTCGCGCTCTTCTGCGCGGTGGGCGTGGCGCAGGCCGCGCTCATCGCCGGCGGCGACCTCGCGTTTCTCGGCGTCCAGTGCGCGCACCCGGCGCTCTTCGCGCTCGCGTGCCTCGCGTCGTCGCTCGTCTACGTGAACCTGATCTTCTCGCTCACGGCGTCCTTCGGCGACGTGGGCAAGGCCGTGGCCGTGGTCCTCATGGTGGTCCAGGTGGCGGGATCGGGCGGGACCTTCCCGCCGCAGATGCTGCCGCCCGCGTTCCAGGCGCTCTACCAGTGGCTGCCGTTCGTGCACAGCGAGGGCGCCCTGCGCGCGGCGATGTTCGGGCTCTACGGGCTCGACTACTGGCGCGAGCTCGCGATCCTTCTCGCCTACCTGGTGCCGGCGCTCGTGCTGGGGCTCGTGGTGCGCCGGCCGGTCATCCGTCTCGGGGAGTGGTTCGAGCGGCGCCTCGAGGACACGCTCCTCATGTGAGCCGCGGATCGCGCGTCCTTCTCGCCCAGCGGCGCGGCGCCCGGAGCTTACTTTGCGATTGGTAACGGAATCGCGCCCAAAAGCGTTACCAATCGCACGACGGCGACGTGGAGACGCGGGCCCTCGTCCTTCTCGCCCGCGCGGTATACTGGTCGCGTATGTGACGAGAAGCACCATCGAGAGGAACGCCATGTCCGAGACCCCCGTTCGCGTGCGCTTTGCGCCCTCCCCCACCGGCAAGCTCCACGTGGGCGGCGCGCGCACCGCGATCTACAACTGGGCCTTCGCCCGCGCCAACCACGGCACCTTCATCCTGCGCATCGACGACACCGACCCCGAGCGCTCCACCGAGGAGAACACCCAGATCATCCTGCGCGCCATGCGCTGGCTGGGGCTGGACTGGGACGAGGGTCCCGAGGTGGGCGGCGACTTTGGCCCCTACTTCCAGACCGAGCGCGCGGAGATGTACCGCGCCGCCGCCCAGCGCCTCTGGGACGAGGGCAAGGCGTACCCGTGCTTCTGCACGCCCGAGCAGCTGGCCGCCGACCGCGCCGAGGCGCAGGCCCGCAAGGACCCGTTCCAGGGCTACCAGCGCCGCTGCCGCGACCTCGACCCCGAGGAGGCGAAGCGTCGGATTGCCGCCGGCGAGCCGTACGTCCTGCGCATCAAGGTGCCCGAGGACCGCGGCGACGTCGTCGTGCGCGACGCCGTCCACGGCGAGGTGACCTTCGCGGCGCGCGAGCTCGACGACTTCGTCATCCAGCGCACCGACGGCACGCCGACCTACAACTTCGCCACCGTGGTGGATGACGCCGCGATGGGCATCACCCACGTCATCCGCGGCGACGACCACCTCTCCAACACCCCGCGCCAGGTCATCGTCTACGAGGCCCTGGGCGCGCCGGTGCCCACCTTCGCGCACATCTCCATGATCCTGGGCGCGGACGGCAAGAAGCTCTCCAAGCGCCACGGCGCCACGAACGTGGAGGAGTACCGCGACGCGGGCTACCTCTCCGACGCCTTCGTCAACTACCTCGCGCTTCTCGGCTGGTCGCTCGACGGCGAGACCACGATCATCCCGCGCGACGTGCTGGCGCGCGAGTTCTCCCTGGAGCACGTCTCCAAGAACCCGGCGACCTTCGACCCCAAGAAGCTCGACTGGATCCAGGCGGAGTACATCCGCTCGATGAGCGACCAGGAGTTCGCCGACCAGATCATGCTGCCGGAGCTCCACGAGGCCGGCGTCGTGGGCGGCGACTTCGAGGCCGACGAGGCCTGGGTCGACGCGCTCGCCACGATCGTGAAGCCGCGCACCAAGTTCCCGGCCGACGTGGTCGCCGTGACGGCGCCGGTCTTCGCCACGGCCGAGACGCTCGCCTATGACGAGAAGAGCGTCGAGAAGGGACTGGCCAAGGAGGGCATGGGCGCGGTGCTCGACGCCGCGCGCGAGGCGCTGGCGGCGCTGCCGGCCTGGGAGCCGGCCGCGATCGACGCCGCGCTGGAGCCGCTGCCCGAGGCGCTCGACCTCAAGAAGCGCCTGGTCTTCCAGGCCGTGCGCGTGGCCGTCTGCGGCAACCTGGTGTCGCCGCCGCTCGGCGAGACGATGGCGCTCGTGGGCCGCGAGGACTGCCTCGCCCGCATCGACCGCGCCCGCGCGCTTGCCGGCTAGGGCCCGACCGGGTTTCTCGCCATGGCAGCCAAGCCCCAGACCCTCGCCACGACCTCGGCCTTCGAGGTGCTCGGGCCCGTCATGGTGGGCCCGTCCTCCTCGCACACCGCCGGCGCCCTGCGCTGCGCGCGCGTGGCGGCCTCGCTCGTCTCCGGGCGCGTGCGGCGCGTCCGCTTCACGGTGTGGAACAGCTTCGCGCGCACCTACCGCGGCCACGGCACCGACCGTGCGCTCGTGGCGGGCATCCTCGGGCTGGACACCGACGACGAGCGCATCCGCGACGCGTTCGAGCTGGCGCGCGAGGCCGGCCTCGAGTTCTCCTTCGAGGAGGCGCCCGACGACACCTCGGTCCACCCCAACACCGTCGACATCGACATGGAGTGCGCCGACGGCACGACCTGCAAGGTCCGCGGCGAGAGCCTCGGCGGCGGCAAGATGCGCATCAGCCGCGTGAGCGGCGTCGGCGTGGACATCACCGGCGCCTACGCCACGCTCTTCGTGGCGCACCGCGACGCGCCCGGGCTTCTCGCCTCCCTCACGCACCTGCTGGCGGAGGCCGGGGTCAACATCGCCTTCTGCCGCACCTACCGCACCGAGCAGGGCGGTCGGGCCTACTCCGTCTTCGAGACGGACGGCGCGCCCGCGGACGGCGTGCTGCCGCAGGTGCGCGCGCTTCGCGACGTGAGCTTCGCGACGTTCATCTCGGTGCCCGGCTCCGCCTCCGCGACGGCGCCCGGCGTCACGGCCGAGGAGCTCTTCGATGACGGTGAGCAGCTGCTGGAGGCCTGCGCCGAGCGCGGGCTCTCCATCGGTGGCGTCATGGAGCTGCGTGAGCGCGGCCTCACCGGCAAGGCGTGCGCCGAGGCGTCGATGCGCCGCGTGATCGAGGTCATGCGCGAGGAGACGAGCGCGCCGATCTTGTCGCCCACCCGCTCGCTCGGCGGCTTCATCGGCGGCGAGGCACGGCTCGTGGACGCGGGCGCGGGGCGCTGGGGCACGTCGCTCATGGGCGCCGTGCAGACCGACGCCGTCGCGCGCGCGATGGCCGTGCTGGAGCGCTCCGCGGCGATGGGCGTGATCGTGGCGGCCCCGACGGCGGGCTCGGCGGGCGTGGTGCCCGGCTGCGTGCTCGCCGTGGCCGACGCGGTGGGCGCGGGCGAGAAGGACGTGGCGTCGGCGCTGTGGTGCGCGGCGGCCGTGGGCCTCAACATCCAGACGCACGCGTGCGTGGCCGGCGCCGAGGGCGGCTGCCAGGCCGAGGTGGGCTCGGCGGCGGCGATGGCGGCGGCGGCCCTCGTGGAGCTGCTCGGCGGCACGCCCGAGCAGGCGCTGACGGCGGCCTCGCTCGCGATCTCCAACCTGCTGGGGCTCGTGTGCGACCCGGTGGGCGGCCTCGTGGAGGTTCCCTGCCAGGCGAGAAACGCGATCGGCGTGGCGGCGGCGTTCTCGGCGGCGCAGCTCGCACTCTCCGGCGTGCGCTGGCTCGTGCCGTTCGACGAGGTCGTGGCCGCGATGGCCGAGGTCGGCCACGCCCTGCCCTCCCGCCTGCGCGAGACGGCGCGCGGAGGGCTCGCGGCCACGCCTGCGGCGCGCGCGGCCTGCGCCGGCTGCCGCGGCTGCGCGTAGCGGGGAGCGCACCGGGCGCGCGGTCCTTCTCGCCCCGCGGTCCTTCTCGGCGCCCTTCTCGCGCCTCCCCTCTTTGTGTGACAGGTTTTACGCTCCGCACGAAAGAACTCGCCCCGACGAGCGGTAAAACATGTCACTCACATCGGTGAGCCGCCCAATTAGTCGACCGCCGTCGCGCGACCCCCAGCGTGCCCGCGCACAGAAAAAGGGCCGGCACCCGAAGGCACCGACCCTGAACGTTTGGTAGCCCGTACCAGATTCGAACTGGTGATCTCCGCCTTGAGAGGGCGGCGTCCTGAACCGCTAGACGAACGGGCCGTTGGTAGCCCGTACCAGATTCGAACTGGTGATCTCCGCCTTGAGAGGGCGGCGTCCTGAACCGCTAGACGAACGGGCCACATATGCGATTGTGAGGCAAGCGGCAAATGGCTGGGACTGAGAGAGTCGAACTCCCGTTGACGGAACCAGAATCCGCTGTCCTACCACTAGACGAAGTCCCAATCTGCCACTTCGTGCGCCTCTCAGCGCAAGGAGACACTATACGGGATTCGCGGCCCCGGCGCAACCAGAAATTCTGGAGAAGTTATGCTCCGCACGCGACGGGCGGGCGCAGGGGGGCGGACCCTACCACCGCAGCCAGGCGAGAAGGGCCTCGCGCTCGTTGGGCACCTCGCCGGCCCTCACGGCCTCGAGCAGCTGGGCGAGCACCATGCCGACGCCCGGCCCCGGCTCGACGCCGCGCTCGCGGATCACGTCCGCGCCTCCCACGGCGAGGTCGCGCACGCGCCACACGCCGCCGTCGGCCAGCTCGCGGCGCAGCGCCGCGCTCAT
>CAUGFC010000091.1 GCA_959598545.1 uncultured Olsenella sp.
ACATCGGACTCCCTCCTGGACCAAGCTCGGTCCGAGATTTTGTCCGGGGTCCCCAACAATCTATATGCCCAGTTGAAAATTACGCACCTGTACGATTTTGTGCGTTATTCGCCGTGGAACGAGAAGGACGCGCGCTCGCTACTCCCCCACCATTGTGGCAATGGCGTCGCGCACGGCCTCGATCTGGCTCGCGGGCGTGCTGGCGCCCGCGGTGATGCCGATCAGGCCCGCACCCTCGAACCACTCCGGCCTCAGCTCGTCGTCGCCCTCCACGTGATGGGTGCGCGGGCAGCGCGCCGCCGAGATCTCTGCCAGGCGCGTCGTGTTGGCGGAGTTGCGCCCTCCGATCACGACCATGACGTCGGCCTCACGGGCGAGCTCGTCGGCGGCGGACTGATGGCCGGCCGTCGCCTCGCAGATCGTGTTGATGACGCGGACCTCCTCCGCGCTGGCGAGCAGCTCCTCGACGACCTCGGCGAGAAGGGCGCGTCGGGCGGTCGTCTGAACGACCACGCCGACCTTGCGGGCATGCGGGAGAGCGGCGGCCTCCTGCGCGGACCCCACGACCACGGCCCCGGGCGCATGCGGCAGCGTCGCCTCGACCTCGGGGTGCCCCGCCTCGCCAACGACGACGACCTTGTATCCCTCGCGGGAGAGGCGCTCGGCGGCGAGATGCACCTTCTTCACGAAGGGGCACGTCGCGTCGAGGACGCGCCTGCAGAGCTCCCTCGCACGCGCCTCCTCCTCGGGCACTGTCCCGTGCGTGCGCAGGAGCAGGGTGTCGCCCGCGGCCTGCTCGGGCGAGGACACGGCGTCGACCCCGCGCTCGGCGAGCCCCGAGACGACGCGCGGGTTGTGGATCAGCGGGCCGAGCGTGTGGACGGCCCCCTCGTGCTCGTCAGCCGCGGCCTCGACCATCTGCAGGGCGCGCTCGACGCCGTAGCAGGCGCCCGCCTCGCTCGCGATGCGGATCTCGGGCACCTCAGTCCACCCCCGGGTAGTCGGCGCGCATCTGGTCGCGCAGGGCGTAGACGCGCTCCATGCCCCGACGCTCCATCTCGGCGAGCTGCTCCTTGCGCTTCTCGCCGGGGATCTCGGACCACTCGATGGGCCTCTCGGCGCGCACGTAGACGGGCCGACGGAAGCGCAGGCGGCGCGCGCCGATGATGGCGACGGGCTGGACGGGCGCCTTGGCGAGCTGGGCCATGATGGCGTAGCCGCCGTGGGTCTGGGCGTCGGCGTCGTCGCGGACGCGCGTCCCCTCCGGGTAGATGAGGACGGACTCGCCGCGGGCGAGCATGGCGCGGGCGCGGCGGACCGTCTTCATGTCGGCAGTCCCGCGCTGCACCGGGAAGCCGCCCGCACGCGAGAAGAGCCAGGCGGCGGGACCGATGCGGTCGAAGTCGCTCTTGTAGACGATGCGCACGGGGACGCGGGCGAGCCACAGGGCGACCACGACCACGACGGGGTCGAGCATGGACTCGTGGTTCATGATGATGACGCGACCGCGCGGGTCCTCGGTGAGCAGCTCGAGGTTCTCCACGCGCCAGGGCCAGAGGAACTTGGTGACGACCCAGAGGATGCGGACCACGGCGCCGATGAGGAGCCGCCCGGGCAGCGGGTGCTCCCGGATGTCGTGGTCGTAGTAGTCGTCGAGGGTGTTGCCCGCGAAGGCGCGCATGCGCCCGTCCTTCTCGCTCATGCGCCGGCCCTCCCCGCGCGCGCGGCGAGCTCGGGCGAGAGCGCGAGGATGGCCTCGACGACCTCCTCGAAGGAGAGCTCGGAGGAGTCGATGCGCACCGCGTCGTCTGCGGGGCGCAGCGGGGAGGTCTCGCGCGTCGAGTCGTAGGTGTCGCGACGGACGAGGTCGGCGAGGATCGCCTGCTCGTCACCGGCGTCGACGGCGACCTCGTCGCCCGTGGCCAGGTTTCCGCCCTGGCGCTGGACGGCTCGGCGGCGGGCCCGCGCCTCGGGCGAGGCGCTGAGGAAGACCTTCACGTCGGCCGCGGGGAACACCACCGTGCCGATGTCGCGTCCCTCGGCCACGACGTCGCCCTCCTCGCCGAAGCGGCGCTGGAGCGCGACCATGGTCTCGCGGACCGCCGGGTTGGCGGAGACCGCCGAGACGGCGCGCTCGACCTCGGCGGTGCGGATCTCGCCCGTGACGTCGACGCCGTCGACGACGACGCGCTGCCCGCTCTCGGACGGAAGGAACTCGATGCGGACGCCGCTGGCGACGGCGGCGACGGCATCGGCGTCGTCGGGGTCGACGCCGCGCTCGAGGCACGTGAGCGCGACGGAGCGGTACATCGCACCCGTGTCGAGGTAGGTGAGGTCGCAGCGCCGCGCGATCTCGCGCGCCACCGATGACTTGCCGGAACCGGACGGACCGTCAATGGCTACGATCATGGTCACTCCTTCTCTCGTTGCAGATCGCCGTGAGCTCGGAGGTCTCGGCCTCGGTGAGCTCGCGCCACGTTCCCTCGGCGAGGTCGCCCAGCCCGAGCGGGCCGAACGCGTCGCGATGGAGCGCGAGGACGCGATGACCGACCTCGAGCAGCATCTTCTTGACCTGGTGCTTCCTGCCCTCGTGGATCGTGAGGCCGACGACGGCGTTGGGCTCGCCGCTCCCCCTGCGGCCCGCCCCGTTGGGCGCGACCACCGAGAAGCGCGGGTCGTCATGCGGGATCAGCTCGACGCGCGCGGGCGCCGTCGGACCGTCGTCGAGCATGACGCCGCGGCGCAGCCGGTCGAGCTCCCGTTCGGTCGGGGTGCCCACGACGAGGGCGACGTAGTGCTTCTCGACGTGGCGCGAGGGGTGCAGCAGCGCCTGTCCCAGGTCGCCGTCGGTCGTGAAGAGCAGAAGGCCGGTGGTGTCCTGGTCGAGCCTCCCGACCGGGAAGAGCCCCGGGTGCTCGGCTGTGGGCACGAGCTCGGCGACGGTGGGGCGGCCGAACGGGTCGCTCATGGTGGTGACGTAGCCCGACGGCTTGTTGAGGATCGCCGAGAAGGGCCTCTCGTCGATGCGGCACACCCTGCCGTCGACGGTCACGACGTCGCGCTCGGGGTCGACCTTGCTGCCCAGCTCGGTCACGACCACGCCGTTGACGCTGACGCGCCCGGCGGTCATGAGGCGCTCGGAGCCGCGCCTGCTTGCGACGCCGGCGCGCGCCAGGAAGCGCTGGAGGCGCATCGGGTAGAGCCCGCTTGTCCGGAGCGGCTCACTCATCTGCCTGGGCTCCCCCGTCCTCGTCGCGCTCGTAGTCGTCGAGGAGCTCTCGCTCGTCGTCCATGTCGGCCGCGGTCTCCTCGAGCGTCGAGGCGATGGAGCGGCCGGAGAGGCGCTCGCGGATGAAGCGCTTGGACTCCTCGTCGGGGGCGAAGTCCTCGAGCGGCGGGAGCTCGCGGAGGCTGCGCAGGCCGAAGTGCTCGAGGAAGAGGCGCGTGGTGCCCCAGAGCTGGGCGCCGCCGCGGTCGCGCTCGCGACCGACCTCGCGGACGAGGCCCTTCTCGCGCAGGGAGGCGATGACACCGTCCGAGTTGACGCCGCGAATGGCGCGGACGCCCTCGCGCGAGACGGGCTGGTGGTACGCGATCACGGCGAGCGTCTCGAGCGCCGCCTGCGAGAGACGCCGCGTGTCCCAGGACAGCACGTAGCTCGCCACCTGGTCGTGGTAGGCGGGGTGCGTGTAGAGCCTCCACCCGCCCGCGACCTCGCGGAGCTGGAAGCCGCGGTTGGCGTCGGCGTACTCCGCGGCGAGCTCCGCGAGCGCCTCGGCAGCCTCGCCCGGCTGGACGCCCGCGGCCTCGGCGAGCACCGTCGCGGGGACGGAGTCGTCCGAGACGAGCAGGAGGGCCTCGAGAAGCCCCTTGAGCGAGCCGGACTCCATGCGTGATAGGTCAGCCATCTACTATTCTCCCCCGTCGTTCTTCTCGGTCACGGTGCCCTCGGACTCGTCCCGGCCGTCGTCGTCCCATTCGCGCATCTCGGCGAGGACCGACTCGTCGAGCTCGTAGGCGGGAGCGCCCTCGACGTGCTCGACGTCGATCTCGCCGAATATCTCGTCCTGGCGCACGTCGACGAGACCGCGCTTGTAGAGCTCGAGGATCGCCAGGAAGTTGGCCACGACGGCCTCAGGCGCGTCCTGGCCGTCGAGGAGCTCGGTGAACGTCACGCGCCCGCGCCCGCGGACCAGACGGTCGACCGCGGCGATCGTGAGCGCGACAGGGAGGCGGCGCGGAGCGACGTGCTCGGCCTCGAGCAGGAGCGTCTGCCGCTGGCTGTCGATGTCCGCGCAGATGACAGCCAGGCTCCGGAGCGTGATTCCCTCCAGGTAGTCGGGCATGAGGCCGAGGAACTCGGGGTCGGGGCCGACCGTGCGCGGGTGCATGCGGGCCTCCGCCTCGGCACGGGCGCCGAGCGCGGCCGCGGCGCTGCGGAACTGTTTGTAGGCGATGAGCCGCGCGATGAGGACCTCGCGCGCCTCGTCGGGCGTGAGCCCCTCGAGGTCCGCATCCTCCTCGTCGAGGTCGTCGGAGGAGCGGGCGATCGGCTCGTCGGGCACGAGCGATGCCGCCTTGATGTCGAGCAGCGTCGAGGCGACGAGCACGAAGTCGCTCGCCACGTCGAGGTCGATCTCGCTCATGCGCTCGACCTCGGCCAGGTACTGGTTGGCGACCTCGGCGATGGAGATGGAGCCGATGGTCACGCGCTGTCTGCTCACGAGCTGGAGCAGCAGGTCGAAGGGCCCCGAGTAGGCCTGGGTCTGCACGCGGTAGGAGGCCATGTCAGAGCCCCCCGAGAAGGAACCCGTAGAGGCTCCCGGCCGTGGCGTCCAGATAGCGTCCGATCGGGTCAACGTGCAGGAGCTGCGGGACGATGTAGAGCGCGACGACGAGGATCGGCATCGCATACTGCTGGATCTGGTAGTAGGCCCGGCGCGCGTCACCCGTCAGGAAGTAGAGCACGACCTTGGAGCCGTCCAGCGGGGGCAGCGGAATGAGGTTGAAGAAGCAGAGGACGAGGTTGACCGACACGTAGGTGGAGAGGATCGTCACGACCCAGCTCACGACCTCGAACGGGGCGGCGCCCGAGACGACGGCACCGAGGAGCGGGTCCCAGGCGGCGCGCAGCACGAGCGCCCCGACGAGCGCCTGCAGCACGTTGGAGGCCGGGCCCGCCAGGGCGACGAGCAGCTCGTCGCGACGGGGGTGCCGCAGCCTGCGAGGGTCGTAGGGGACGGGGCGCGCGAAGGCGAACACCGGCCCGCCGAGAAGCGCCATCACGAGCGGCAGGACGAGCGAGCCGAAGCCGTCGAGGTGCGCCCTCGGGTCGAGCGTGAGGCGACCGGCCTCCTTCGCGGTCGCGTCGCCGCAGCGCAGGGCGACCCAGCCGTGCGCGACCTCGTGCACGATCGCCGAGAGCATGACGAGCACGACGGTGATCGCGACGGAGACCAGGGTGTCGAAGGAGTAGGGCACGCGCACCCCCTAGGCGGCCAGGCGGCGCGCCGGGACGGAGATCCTGCAGAGAAGCCAGTCCAGAACCAGCAACACTATAGCAACGATCGCAAAGTCCCCGCGGAACGCGCCGCCGAAGGGGGTCACGAAGACGAAGAGGCCCGCCACGGGCCCGGGGACCGCCGCCGACGCGAGCGCGTTGACGCCAAGCAGGAGCGCGCGGGGGCCGGCGGGCAGGACGGCGTTCGCGACGACCAGCGCGACGAAAGCCCAGGCGAGGGTGCGACAGACGAAGGCGCCGAGACGCAGGAGGCTAGACACGGGCGGCATCCTCCAGCTTCTCGGTGAGCTCCAGCCACTCCTGCTCGAGGGCGGGCACCTTCTTGGAGAGCGCGGCATACTCGGTCATGCACTCGTCAAAGCGCTTGGCATCGTTGTAGAGCTCCTGGTCGGCCATCATCGTCTCGAGCTCGGAGAGGCGTGTCTGCGCGGGCTCCAGGGCCGCCTCGACCTCCCTGAGGCGGGTCCGCTCGGCCCTGAGCGCACGGTTGCGGCGGTTGCGCTCCTCCGCCTCGGCACGCCGCTGCTCGCGCGTCTTGACGTTGCGGCCGCCAGTGGGCTCGGGGACGGCCTTCGCCGCCGCGGGCACGGGGGCCTCGGCAGCCTCCTCCGCGGCGCGCGCCTCGAGTTCGGCGCGCTTGAAGAGGAAGTAGTCGTAGTCGCCCTCGTAGACGGTCACCTTGTGGTCGCGCACGTCGACGACCTTGTTGGCAACGGCGCGCACAAGGTGCTCGTCGTGGGAGATGAGGACGATCGTGCCCTTGAAGTCCACGAGCGCGCGCTCCAGCACGTCGACGGAGTCGATGTCGAGGTGGTTGGTCGGCTCGTCGAGCAGAAGCAGCGGGTCCGGCGCGACGAGCATCTTCGCGAGCGCCAGACGCGCCCGCTCGCCGCCGGAGAGCACGCCGACGCGCTTCTCGACATCGTCTCCATGGAAGAGGAAGGCGCCGAGCAGGCGGCGCTCCTCCGAGGTGGTCCATCCGGCCGCCACCGAGTCCATCTCGGCGAGCACGGTGTTGGCCTCGTTGAGCTGCTCGAGCTGGTGCTGGGCGTAGTACGCCTTCGTCACGTTCTTGCCGAGCCCCACCGTGCCCTCGTCAGGGGCGAGAAGCCCGTTGATGAGCTTCATGAGCGTGGACTTGCCGGCGCCGTTGGGGCCGGTCAGCGCCACATGGTCGCCGCGGTAGAGCTTGAGGTCGACGCCAGAGTACACGTGGTTCTCGCCGAAGGACTTGGCCACGCCCTCGAGGCTCACGACCTCGTCGCCGGTGCGCGGCGGCTCGGGAAACGAGAAGCGCACCCTCTTGGTGCCCTCGGGCAGGATCACGAGCTCGCTCTTGATCTGCTCGATCTTCTT
>CAUGFC010000092.1 GCA_959598545.1 uncultured Olsenella sp.
CAGCAGCAGGGCGGCGGCTCGCGGCCCTCCGGTGGCGGCAACACGGTGGTCTCTGGCTCCGGCTCGCTCGCCCGCGTGATCAACGCCTGCTACTCCACGCCCTCCCCGGGCAGCGGCCTGTGCGCGGCGTGGGTCACCGACGTCTTCCAGAACGCCGGTATCGGTTCGTTCTGGGGCAACGCCGACGACATGTACTACAGCTGGTGCGGCACGTCGCCCTCCAACGCCCAGCCGGGCATGATCGTCGCCGTGAACGTCTCGCCCGACAGCGCGGCCGGCCGCATCTACGGCCACATCGGCATCTGCATCGACAGCGGCACCGTGATGGACAACATCGGCTACATCCGCACGACGAGCCTCTCCAGCTGGGTGAGCCACTACAGCGCGCTCGCCACGCCGCTCTGCGGCTGGCTCGGCGGCGTCAAGCTGTCGTAGGTTCGTCCTTCTCGTCCGCGACATCCGACGAGAAGGACGGGCGCTCGGGCATACTCCCCACGTCCGCCACGTTCGAAGGGAGGCGCATGGAGGACCTCGAGCCGTCTGTCCCGCGCACGCCCACGCAGGCGGTGCTGCGGATGGTCTCCCTGCTCATGGGTGGCATCGGGGCGCTTGTCCTCGTCGGCGGCCTGCTCGTGCTCGTGCCGGGCGTGCTCGGCGGTGCGGACCTCTGGGCGTCCGTCACCTTTGGCGTCATGATCCTCGTCGTTGCCGGGCTGCTGCTCCTCACGGCCGCCCTCGGGCTCGCCGCGTCAAACAACTCCGCGCGCGTGGGGCCGTACCGGTTCCTGTGCTACCTCGTGGGCCTCGCCGTGCTCGTGGCGATCGTCTGGGGTTGGGGCATGGGCACGTTCATCCTGTTCAACCCCATCGTCCTTACCACCACGATCGTCTACGTGCTCATCTGCTCTCGTCTGGCCGACAAGGTCAAGGAGGAGCACGACCAGGGCGTCCAGGGCGAGACGTTCCTCCGCTCGCGCCACCAGCGCGTGCTTCATCTACTCTCCGAGCTCGTCATCCTGAAGGGCGTGCTCACGCTCGTCGTGGTCTGCGTGATGGGAGCGGCGCTCGTTGTCTATGGGGAGGGCGAACGCGCGGTCATCTCCGGCATTCCTATTACGGTGACGGACACGCTCTACGCCCTGCTCGTGTTTGGCGGCCTTGCCGCAGGCGTGAGCGTGGGGGTGGGCGCTCTCGGCATCTGGGGGTCCAACCGTCCCCAGAAGATCAAGCCGTTTCTGGTGGTGGCCGCGCTGGCGCTGGTGCTCGATCTTGTCCAGGCCGTCGGGCACGTGATCGAGCGCGGGGTCTTTGGCCTCACGTTTGACCTCGTGCTCGACATCGTCTTCATGCTCGCCTGCGTCTATCTGGCCTATCGTATTGACCGTCAGCCCACGCCCGAGGAGCTCGCCGCCGCTGCCGGCGTGGCCCTCGTGTCCGGGCCCGATCTCACGGAAGAATCATGACCAACGGAACCATGCTCCAGGGTTTCTCCTGGTATCTGCCCGCCGACGGCTCGCACTGGCGCCGCATCGCCGAGCAGGCCCCCGACTTTGCCTACCAGGGCATCACCGCCGTATGGCTGCCGCCCGCCTACAAGGCCGAGAAGGGCGGCGAGGACGTGGGCTACGGCGTCTATGACACGTATGACCTCGGCGAGTTCGATCAGAAGGGCTCTGTGCGCACCAAGTACGGCACGCGCGCGGAGTACGAGGCCGCCGTGCGCGCGCTGCAGGAGAACGGCATCCAGGCCCTGGCGGACATCGTGCTCAACCAGCGCCTGGGCGCGGACGGATGCGAGGACGTGCCGGCTCGCGAGGTGCAGGCCAACAACCGCGAGGCCGTGCTGGGCGACGTCCAGACCATCTCCGCGTGGACGCGCTTCGATTTTCCCGGGCGCGCGGGTACGTACTCGGACTTCACCTGGGACTGGACGTGCTTCCATGGCGTGGACTGGGACGACAAGGCCAAGCGCAAGGCCATCTTCCTCTTTGACGGCAAGCACTGGGACAGCGCCGTGGACCGCACCGAGAACGCAAACTACGACTACCTCATGGGTGCGGACGTGGACGTGAACGACCCGCGCGTCTTCGGCGAGCTCGTGCGCTGGGGCTGCTGGTACGTGGACGCCTGCGGGCTGGACGGCTTCCGCCTGGACGCGCTCAAGCACATCGACCGCGGCTTCTACCTGCGCTGGCTCGACGCCGTGCGCAAGCATGCGGGGCGCGAGCTCTTCACTGTGGGCGAGTACTGGGGGAGCACGGCAGACGAGCTCACGGCCTACCTCGGCGAGGAGCGCGCGCTGTCGCTCTTCGACGTGCCGCTGCACTACAACCTCTATGCGGCGTCGTGCTCCAACGGCGACGTGGACCTCTCCAAGATCTTCTCGGGCACGTTCGTGGAGCGCGACCCGGTGCATGCGGTAACCTTCGCCGAGAACCACGACACGCAGCCCGGCCAGGCGCTGCAGTCCTTCGTCCAGACGTGGTTCAAGCCCGCCGCCTACGCGCTGATTCTGCTGCGCGAGGCCGGCTACCCCTGCGTCTTCTACGGCGACCTCTACGGCATGCCCAACGACGGCAACATCCCGGCGGTGCGCGAGCTGCCGCTGCTGATGGAGATCCGCCGACGCCTCGCCTATGGCACGCAGCACGACTTCCTGGACGCTCCGGACGTGATCGGCTGGACGCGCGAGGGCAACGCCGAGCACCCGGGCAGCGGCGTGGCCGTGGTCCTCACCGACCGCGACGGCGGCGAGAAGCGCATGTTCGTGGGCGTCGGCCATGCCGGCGAGACCTGGAGCTGCGTGATCGGCGAGCAGGACGACGTGGTGGTGGACGCCGAGGGCTGGGCGACGTTCCGCACGCTCGGCGGGCGCCTCTCGGTCTACCTGCCGGAGAAGGCGGCCGACGCGCTGGAGAACGACCGCCAGCTCCATCGCATCGCCCGCGACATCGCCACCGACACCGAGGAGATGCGCGCATAGCCCATCCGTTTACGAGGACGGGGGCAAGGTCCGCCGCGAGTTCTTGCCGCGCTCTCTGCGGCAGGCTGTCCGAGCGCCGGACCTTCGCCGCCTCTGGCCGTGGGGTGCGTATGATTTACAACTCGAGCTCCATCAGGCGCGCGATCGAGACGATGTAGATCTTGAGCGCGCGGCGCATGGCCTCCTCGGAGACGCCCTCGTCGGGGCCGTGCTCGCCGCCGACCCAATCCGGCAGCTCGTCGGCGGGGTCCTGCGGGCCAAAGGCGCAGGCGCGGGCGAAGTGGCGCGCGTAGGTGCCGCCGCCGATCGTGAACGCCTTGCCCTCGCGGCCGGTGTACTCGGCGTAGGTGTCGAGAAGGGCGTGGATCTCCGGGCTCTCGGGGCTGATGTAGAAGGGCTTCTCGCCGCGCCCGGCCTCGTAGGTGCAGCCGTGGGCCGCGGCCAGCTCGGTGAGGCGCGCGGTGATCTGGTCGGCGGCGGTGGAGGTGGGGAAGCGCGAGTCCACGGTCTGCGTGAAGCGGCCGTCGACGGTGCGCACGACGCCCGCCACGAGCGTGAGGTCGCCGAACTTGTCGTCGGTGGCGGCGACGCCGGCGGCGCGGCCGTAGGCGTCCTCGGTCAGCGTCACGAGAAGCTCGAGGAAGCCGCGCTCGCCCTCGCCCGCGAGGTCGTTGGCGAGCAGGTAGCGCGCGAGGACGCCGATCGCGTTGACGCTGCCGGCGGGCATCGAGGCGTGGCCGCCGATGCCGGCGGCCGTCACGCGCGCGAGGCCGTCGCCGGCGGGCTCGACCGTGATGCGCTCTGCCGCGGGAAGGGCGGTGGCGTCGGCGCGCACGAGCGCGGTGGCCTTGCCGGGGATGGCGTTGGAGACGGTGCCGCCGTCAAGCTCCACGATCTTCTCGCCCGCCACGGCGTCCGAGGTGAACTCGCCGCCGTAGAGGCCCTTCTCGCCGCAGATGAGCGGGAACTCGGCGTCGGGGGAGAAGCAGAAGAGCGGCTCGGGGTAGCGCTCGAGGTAGTACGGCACGTCGCCCATGCCGGTCTCCTCGTTGTTGCCGATGATGCAGCGCAGGGTGTAGGGGAGCTCGTGGCCGGCGGCGGCGCGACGCGCGAAGAAGTGGGCCGCATAGAGCGAGAGCACGAAGGGGCCCTTGTCGTCTGCCACGCCGCGGCCTATGAGCATGCCGTCCTTGCGCGTGATGGCGAGCGGGGGGAAGCTCCAGCCCTCGCCGGTGGGCACGATGTCGGTGTGGGCGATCGTGGCCACGTAGCGCTCGGGGCCGGAGGCGCCGGGGACGTCGGCAAAGCCGAGGTAGCCGTCGAGGTCCGTGACCTGGAGGCCCAGGCGCTCGGCCATGCGCTCCGCCTCGACGAGGGCGTCGTTTGCGCCCGGGCCCCAGGGTTTGCCGGGCTTGGCGTGCTCGAGGTCCTCCACGGAGTCGTGGCGTACGAGACGGTCCATGTCGGCGACGACGTCCTCCCAGACCTCGTCAACGTAGGCGTCCACCTCATGCTTGAGCTGCTCGTCGATCATGCGTCCTCCCTGGGATGGCGGTTTCTCTCGCCGACCATCTTAGCGCTGCTGCAGCGCGCCTGCGCCCGCGTTGAGGGTTTGGGTTCGGAAAGTGGGGGACGCGTTGCTCACTTTCCGCAAAACCGCAGGTAACAAGTTCCAAAGTTGATTAATTCGAAGATTTGTCCGCATTCTCGAACCCAAACCGTTTTCGGGTTTGGGTTCGTCCCAGCTCCCGAGATTAGTTTCATTTCTGCAAAACCGCAGGTAACAGATTCACAGTTTGATAAATGGGGCCTCCGGAAGGGGAAACTCGAACCCAAACCCGTCGGGGGAGAGGACGGACGAGCGCCTACACCACGAAGAGCAGCGCGGCGAGCGTGATGCAGACGCTGCCGGCGAGCGTGAACAGGTGGAAGACGAAGTGCAGGTAGGGCACCTTCTTGATGGCGTAGAAGACCGCGCCCACCGTGTAGCTGAGCCCGCCTGCCAGAAGCAGCCAGAACGCGGGCGGTGCCAGGAGCTCCCAGAGGTCGCCGATGTGGAAGACCACGAGCCAGCCCATGAGGACGTAGATCAGCGCGGTGAGCCAGGCGGGCTGGCGTTCGCGCAGCAGGCACTCGGCGACGATGCCCACCACGGCCACGCCCCATACCGCGCAGCACAGCACAAGACCGCCGCGATCGGCCAGTGTCACCAGCGAGAAGGGCGCGTAGCTCCCGGCGATGAGCAGGTAGATGCCGCAGTGGTCGAGCACGCGGAAGACCGCCTTGGCCTTCTCGGGCGCGAGCGCGTGATAGAGCGTGGAGAAGAGGTACTCGACGATGAGCGAGACGCCCATGATGATGGCGGCCGCCAGTCGCACGCCACCGCCGTGCGAGACTGCCATCACGATGAGCAGGACGAGCGCGGCGATGCCGAGAAGGACGCCCACCCCGTGGCTCACCGAGTTGGCGATCTCCTCGCCGAGCGAGTAGAGCCGCTTTCGCAGGGGGCGCCGTGCGTCCGTGGCGGCGGTCGAGCTGGTTGAGTCCGTCATGGTCCCTCCTCGGACGAGGGTCAGGTCGGGGGTATAATGACCCGTTGTTGTTCGCTCGGGGAAAGCATACCCCTCCGTCCCGTCTGGGGGCCCGATTTGAAGAAATCGACGTTTGTCGGAAACCTCGTCGCGTGGGTCGTCGTCGCGGTGGCGTGCTGCGCGTTTCTCGCCTGGTACCACCTGACCGAGTTCGACGTTGTCGCGGCCGCCATCGGCGACTCGCCGCTCGTGCAGCTCGGCGTGGTGGCTGCCGCACCGCTTCTGCTCTATGCCATCGGCGTGCTGCTCGGCATCGCGCTCATGTGGTTCAAGAAGATTCTCGTGGGCCGCGTCGCCAAGCGCGTCTGCCGGGCGATCGGCCTGCTCGCGCTGGCCTTCATACTGCTCGCCGGCCTGCCCGTGCTCCTGCCCGACGCGGCGGACTCGCTGATGGGCCCCGTCGTCGTGGTGGTCTACGTCTCCATGGTGGCGCCGCCGCTCATCATGATGCTCGGGTTCGCCTATGCCGTGGGCTGCGCCGGCGTCGACACGTCCCGCCGCGGCCCCTTCGCCAAGTACCTGCCCGACGACCACTTCGAGTAAACGGAGAAGAACGTGGAACTCGCAATCGTCTACCTGCTCGTCAACATCGCCGTCGGCGCCCTGGCCTGCTTCTTCGGGAAGCGCCTGTTCTACGTGGTGCTGGGCCTGCTCGTGTTTCTCGGCGTGTTCAACGTCGCGCTCTCGTCCACGGACGGCTCGGCCGTCTCGTTCGTGGTCGCCGCCGTGCTCGGCGTGATCGCGGCGCTGCTGTCCAAGTTCGTCTACAAGGTCGGCGTCTTCCTCGTGGGCTTTGCCGCGGGCGCGGCGTTGGGGTTCGTGGTCACGATGCTGCTGCCCTCCGATGCCGCCGACTTCCTCGGCGTGATCATGGTGGTGGCGGGCGTGCTCCTGGGCCTCGCCGCCGCCCACTGGTCCGACCTAGCCGTGCGCCTGGGCACCGCCTGGACCGGCGCGACGTTCGTGGCGCCCAACCTCCTTGCCGCGGGGCTCGCGTTCCCAGCCCTCGCCGCCCTTGCCGTCCCCGGCGACGCCACCGCCACCTTCGACGCGCTCTCCGCCTACATCGGAGGTGACTTCGCCGCGGCTAACGGCACGGCGATCCTCGTCGGCACGATCGTGCTGGCCGTGGCGGGCGTCATCGTCCAGGGCCGCCAGAAGGGCTAGGGTCCGCCGACGCGGCCCCTCGCCCGCATTGTGTCGTTTGTGCTAACGTATCCAGCATGAAGAGCGCTGTCGCACATATCACGATGATGATGGTCATGGAGATGCCCAAG
>CAUGFC010000093.1 GCA_959598545.1 uncultured Olsenella sp.
GTGAGCATGTGGACCTCGTCGATGATGTAGACCTTCGCGCGGCCCATGACCGGCGCGTAGCTCACGCGGCCGATGATCTCCTCGCGGACGTTGTCGACGCCGGTGCGCGAGGCGGCGTCCAGCTCGATGACGTCCGGGTGCTCTCCGGACGCGATGAGGCGGCACTGCTCGCAGCTGCCGTCGGGCAGCGCGGCCGGGCCCCTCTCGCACATGAGCGCCTTGGCCAGGATGCGCGCCATGGTGGTCTTGCCGGTGCCGCGCGGTCCGCAGAAGAGGTAGGCGTGGCTGGTGCGCCCCTCGAGCACGGCGCGCTTGAGGGTCTCGACCACGTGCGACTGGCCCACGACCTGCTCGAACGTCTGCGGGCGGTATTTGGTGTAGAGCGATTCCATGCGGCCTCCGGGCACGTCGGCTTCCGAGGTTCCAGTATACCCGCGGGGAGGCCGGAGCACGCGACGGCCACAGGTTCTTCTCGCCCGGCGCGCAAGGGTTGGGACGACCACATCGTCCCCGTCCGAGCGGCCGGACGGGTTAGAAATACCGGCTCGTCCCCCTCGAAGCCGCCTTAGAAAGGGGGACGAGCCGGTCGTTTTAACCCAAACGCCGAGAAGGACGGGGACGACGCGTTATTTCTAACCCGGGCCTCAGCCGCGCGGACGGAACCAGGCGAGAAGGGCGTCGGCGTCGCCCGCGGGAACGTCGCGCAGCTCCAGGCCCTCCGCGTCGCTCGCCGCGGTCCGGGCGGAGAGCGTGGCCACCCCGGCGCGACGTTGGAACGGGCTCGCCGAGACCTGCAGCCGCTGCAGGTGCGAGCGCGGCGCGATCGTGGTCCGACGCGTGAAGCCGCCGGAAACCAGCACCAGCTCACGAGCCGTATGGCCGTAGCGAGCGCCCCGCCAGGCGAGAAGCGCGTCGGCGACGAGGCCCGCCAGCAGCGCCACGCTCAGCAGCACCGCCGCCACGAGCAGGGGCCCCAGCAGCCATCCCGCGCTCGCGAGCAGGCCGGAGAGGCCGAACAGCCAGTGCGCGCCGAAGAAGATCGCCGTCGCGAACGGCCACCAGATCGCGGCGCGCACCACGGCGCGCCGGCGCGCGACCGGGCCAAGGCGCCGCAGCTCCGCGGCACCCAGCACGCCGGCGTAGGCCGGAAGGACCTCGGCGAGAAGGGCGTCGAGCTCGCCCATGCGCACGAACGGGTGGAGCAGGACGCTGCCGGACGACTCGCCGTCCTTCTCGCCCGGGGCGGAGACCACCTGCACATGCACCTCCGCGTAGCCGATGAGCTGGCGGACGACCCCCTGCCGCACGACCACGTGCTGGACGCGGTCCGTGGCCACCGTCCGCGACGAGCGCGAGAGTAGGCCGTGCTCCACGACGACGCGGTCCTCGTAGCGCTCCACGCGATAGCCCGCATAGCGCACGAGGGCGAGGGCGAACGAGATGACGGCGCCCAGTACGATAGCGGCCAGCACGAAGGCGACCACCGCCGGCACGAGAGCCGGCAGCGCGGACGCGACGAGCTCGTCGCCCGTGCCCGCCAGGTCGAGGACGCCCCACTCGATGAGCTGGTTCAGGCCGTTGACCAGCAGGACGACGAGCGCCACCGCCTGGCTCGCGGCACTCGTCTGGGACGCCGCGGCGAGCAGGAGCTGGCGCCCCGTGAGCTCGAAGGTTGCGAGCGGGCGCTCGACGGGCGCGGGATCAGCGGGCGTCGCGGGCGCGTCGCCCTTCTCGCCCGCCGGCTCCGCGGCCGCCCGCTTGCGGCGGAAGAGCTCCGCGCGGAGCGCCTCCGCCTCGCCGGCGCGCAGGCCCCGCATCCGGGCGGCGTCGCCCTCGGCCGCCGCGGCGCCCGTGTCGAGGTCGAGCGTCATGAGACCGAAGATCCGGTCGAGCAGCTCGGAGCTCATGTCTGCCGTGTGGATGTGCTCGTAGGGGATCGTGAGCTGGCGCCTGTTCAGAAGGCCCCAGCGCATGACGACGCCCTCGTCCGCGAGCTCCCACGTGCGGACGCGCCAGATGACGAGGCTCAGCGCAAGGCACGCGACGAAGATCCCCGCGGCGGCGAGGACGAGGGTCGCGAGCGCGGAGAGGTCGCCCGCGAAGAAGTCTCCCGCAAGGCCGAACGCCACGAGCACGACCAGGCCGGAGGTCATCTTGAGCGCCTCGACCACCACGGAGAGCGGGTTCGCGCGGTGCTCGCCGGGAGACACCGCCGCCGCTCCGCCGTCGCCGCGCTCGAGGAGCGAGCGCTCCGGGACGGTCAGGCGCTCGACCTCGTGCTCGAGGTCCTTCTCGCCGGAGGGCGCGCCCGGGGCCGGGGGCTGACCGTCCCTCTCGCCCGGCGTCATACGTCCTCCTTGGCGAGGCGCGCGAGCTCGGCCACGCGGTCGCGCAGCGCGGCGGCGTCGGCCTCGGCGAGGCCGGGGATCTCGAAGCTCTCCCCCGCCGTGGAGACGGTCACGCTGGCCAGGCCGTTCGCGCGCAGGACGGGACCCTGCTTGGTCTGCACGTGCTGGACGCGCACGAGCGGCACGAGCACGCGCTTCTTCACAAAGACGCCGTGGTAGAGGTCCACGTCGGTGGGTGTGACGTCGTAGCGCCAGGTGGCCATCTCCACGCGCGGCGAGATGAGCAGGTCGCCCACGCAGATAAGCTCCACGAGACCTCCGACCAGGTAGACCCAGAAGACATCGCCGCCCAGGTGGCGCACGATCGCCCAGGCCACCGCGGCCAGCAGCGCCACGACGACGATGCCGATCACGTCCGAGACGTACCACACGCGCAGCATGCGCGGGTCGAGGCGGTGCGCGGGCAGGTCGCTCATGGAGGCTCCTTCGGTCCGGGGGACCGCGCCATTATCGCACGGACGACGCCGTCATTCTTACCGGGCCATCGGGCACACGGCCCTTCTCGCCAGGCGCGCTCGCTCAGGTGGAGAAAACGGACGGATTTTGCTGTCGCAGGCGAGAAAACGTCCGGGTACTCCACTTGAGCCGACGGCAGGGCGAATTACACCACGAACTCGCGGCAGCAAAAAAGCGCGCTCGGTGGGAACGGGTGCCCGCCAGAGGCCCCTTATGGCTGCTGCCTCCCGGCCCTGACCAGGTTCGAGGTGTTGCGTCACCCGAACCCACCGAACGCGCTCGCGGAACACTTTAGCAAAGTCGGCGCCCGCACGTCGCGCTCGCGCTACCCTTGTCCAAACGTCGCCCACAAGGAGGTCGCCATGATCAACCGCTTCTGCAGGATGCCGCTCTGGGAGTGCAACGAGGACCTCGTTCGCGTGGCGCAGGGCGAGAAGCCCGCCGACCTCGTGATTCGCCACGCCAACCTCGTAAGCGTGACCACCCACGAGATCCTGACGGACACCGACATCGCCGTGGCCTGCGGGCGCGTGGCCTATCTCGGCCTGGGCGAGCACACGGCAGAGCACTGCATCGGGGCGGACACCGTGGTCGTGGACGCGACCGGGCTCTTCGCCGCGCCGGGCCTCATGGACAGCCACATCCACGTGGAGAGCGCGATGATCGGCGTGGCCGAGTACGCCCGCGCCGTGGTCCCGCACGGCACGACCGGCATCTTCTGCGACCCGCACGAGGTGGGCAACGTCACCGGCATGCCCGGCGTGCGCGCGATGTTCGAGGACGCGCGGCGCGTGCCGCTCAAGGCGATGATGACGCCGCCGTCGTGCGTGCCGGCGGTGACGGGCGTGGAGGACACGGGCGCCGAGGTCACGGCCGCGGACATCGCGGACAGCATGACCTGGGACAACGTGGTCGCGCTCGGCGAGATGATGAACTTCCCCGGCATCCTGGCGGGCGAGAAGAACGCGCTGGACGAGGTGCGCGAGACGCTGCGCGCCGACCGCGTGATCACCGGCCACTTCCCCTCGCCGGACCGCGACCGCGGCCTCAGCGCCTACGTGGCCTCCGGCGTCTCCTCCTGCCACGAGTCCGGCAGCTTCGATGAGGTGCTCGCCAAGCTGCGCATGGGCATGTGGGTGCAGCTGCGCCAGGGCTCGGCGTGGCTCAACCTCCCCGGCTACCTGCCGCAGCTCGTGGCGAGCGGTGTGGACACGCGCCACTGCCTGCTGTGCTCCGACGACAACCACCCGCACACGCTCGTGGACGAGGGCCACATGGACCGCATCCTGTGCGAGTGCGTGCGCCTGGGCCTGGACCCGGTCACCGCCCTGCAGATGGCGACGATCAACTGCGCGGAGTACTTCGGACTCGGGAACGACATGGGCTCCGTCACGCCGGGCAAGTGCGCCGACATCGTGCTTCTCGACGACCTGGAGGGCTTCTTCGCGCGCAAGGTCTTCATCGACGGCGAGCTGGTGGCCGAGGACGGCCACGCGTGCTTCGAGGTGGAGCCCTACGTCTGGCCCGACTTCATGACCCACACGATGAACCTGGGCCTCACGCCCACGCCCGAGACCTTCCGCATCCCCGTCGACCTGCCCGACGGCACGGCCCGCGTGCGCGCGATGGCCATCGAGCCCGGCGACACGATCACGCGCAACGCGGTCGTGGAGGTGCCGGTGGCGGGCGGATCACTCCAGGCCGACCCGGCGCACGACGTCCTCAAGGTCGCCGTCTTCGACCGTCACCACGGCGCGGCGGGCACGCACGCCTTCGGCTTCGTGACCGGCTTCGGGATCCACGGCGCGCTCGCGCAGACCGTGAGCCATGACGCGCACAACCTGCTCGTGATGGGCGACAACGACGAGGACATGGCGCTCGCGGCACGCACGCTCGCGGAGTGCGGCGGCGGCGAGGTGGCCGTTGCCGACGGACGGGTGCTCGCCCTCGTGGAGCTGCCGGTCTGCGGCCTCATGAGCACCGAGCGCGTCGAGGTCGTGGCCCAGAAGGTCGCGGCGGCGAGAAGGGCCTGGGAGCAGATGGGCTGCACCATGCCCTCGCCGTTCATGACGATGGGCGTGATGTCGCTCGCGTGCGTACCGGAGCTGCGCCTCACCAACCGCGGCTACGTGAACTGCCTCACCTTCGAGATGGAGCCGCTGCTGGCGGAGTAGCGCGCCAGGGCGCTAGGCCCCGCGGCGCTCCTCGAGGAAGCGGCCGAGCTCGCGGAAGCGGCCCTCGCTCAGCGCGACGCGAGGGACGTAGACGTAGCGCTTGTCGCCGAAGCCGGCTAGGATGCAGTCGCTGTTGCGGTAAACCGTCCGCAGCTCGGAGAGGTCGTAGCTGCCGATGGGGCCCCGCTCGCTCTCCAGGTGGACGGCGTCATCGGTGACGGCGACGTGGCGGCGCTCCCCGCCCGCGGCGGGCGCGAGCGTGGACTGACGCGCGTAGCCGCGCAGGCACCGGTCCCAGTTGCCCGTGAGGACGATGCACCCCATCGCGAGCGCGAAGCAGACGTACAGGGGCACGTTGTTGCCCCGGGCAAAGACCGCGCAGAGCACGATGCCCAGGAGCGGCACGGCCGAGACGAGCTTGAGCGCCAGCGGCGCCCGGGGGGCGAGCATCTCGGCGGCGCGGGCGAAGTTGAGCTCGCCGTAGTCGAAGGACGCCGAGAAGAGCGTGTGGCCGTACTTGGAGTCGTCGAAGCGGAACGGCTCGACGCCCTTCTCGCCGTCGCGGCGACGCGCCGCGGACTTTGCGCTCTTCTTTGCCATGAGGTCTCCCATCTTTCGCGCTCACCCGACAAATCGTAGCGCATGTGAGGGGCGCAAGGCTTGTGGAGGGCTTGTCGGCGAGTTGTGCTCGGCCGGTGAAACGGACCGTTCGCCGGCGTGTCATGGCGATGGCTGCGCCCATGGGAAATGATACTCACCGTGCAGGGAGCGAGCGCCCGACGAGACAATCGCGTGCGCACGCACTGTAAAGCGCATAGCTTGGCAGCTGCCGAAGTGGAGGCCCGCAGGGAGCGATCCCGTGGGCCTCCGTCCATTTTGGGGGGCGGCACGGCCGGATCCCGACCCGGGCGCGCCCCGTGAACCCAAACCCAAAACGGGTTTGGGTTCGAGAATCGTCGATTCCCTTTGATGTTTTATCCGACAACTGGGCTTTTGTCGCTGAGCCGCACCGTTTTGCCGCAACTTCGAACCCAAACCCTCCGGGCGCGGGCCAAAGCGGCCACCGGCGGCGCGCTATACTGGTCCGCGTTCTTCTCGCCGGACCAAAGGAGGCCCCATGGCCCTCATCAGTGTTGACTACTTCTCCTCCTGCCTCATGCGCACCACTACGCTCGAGGTCATCCTCCCCGTCGACGACCAGGGTGCCGCCTACGCCACGGACTCCGCCATGCGCCACGCCGGGGGCACGCTCGAGGCCGAGATGCGCACCTGGGAGCAGAACCCCTACCCGCCGCGCAAGGCGCCGTTCAAGACGCTCTTCCTGCTGCACGGCATCTCGGGCAACCACGCGGACTGGATCAGCGAGACCCGTATCCGCAGCTGGGCCGAGAGCCACGGGATCGCCGTGGTCATGCCCTCCGGCTACAATGCGTTCTACCTGGACCAGCCCGAGGTCCACAACTACTATGGGCGCTTCGTGGGCCAGGAGCTCGTGGAGGTGGCGCGCCGGATGTTCCCACTCTCCACGCGCCGCGAGGACACCTTCATCGGCGGCATCTCCATGGGTGCCTACGGCGCGCTCCGCAACGGCCTCAAGTACTGCGAGACGTTCGGCTCGATCGTCGCACTTTCCTCGGCGATGATCATCGACAGCTTTGACCAGGTCATCTCCTCCGACGGCCTGTTCTTCCTCTCGCGCGACTTCCTCGAGCACACCTTCGGCGACCTCTCCCACGTGCGCGACTCCGACAAGGACCC
>CAUGFC010000094.1 GCA_959598545.1 uncultured Olsenella sp.
GCGTGCGCTGCCTCGGCGCCATCACGCGCGACCGCCTGGAGGCGCTGCGCGAGGCGGACGCCATCCTGCGCGAGGAGTTCGCGGAGGCGGGGCTTGCCGGCAAGGTGTGGCAGTACTTCGTCGTGGTGCCCGACATGCGTGCCACCGGCGTGCGCGACGGCAAGCGCGCCTACGACTGGCCGGCCATCATCCGCGCCGTCAACACCGTTGACGCCATGACCGCCACGGTGCCCGAGCTCGACTGGGCCCTGCTCAAGAAGATCACCGACCGCATCCTCACCGAGGTGCCGGGCATCTGCCGCGTGACGTACGACCTCACGCCCAAACCCGTAGGCACGATCGAGTGGGAGTAACAAGCTCTACAGCGGTAGCGGCATTTCCAAGTCGGTAGTTCCTAGTGACGTGACGGGAGCCAAGGGCGGAACGGCAACCTACACCGTGAAGGAGATTCACACTTGGTACGGCAGTGAGAAGACAACGCAAGCGTCCGTGTCCGTTACCGTTCGCAGCGGGATTGTTAGCGTGTACGACTCTAGCGGAAACAGACACACCGGACTGGTAACCGCCTACGACTCAAGCGGCAAGTCTCACTTCGTACTGATAACCGCATACGACGCAAACGGTTCTCCGCATAGCGTGGTTTAGGGGGTGTCCTATGGAAACAAGTCTATTCTGGGACGCTCAGCAGAACCAAGACGGGACTCTCGACAGGGTTTACAACTCGGATGATTTCGCCGCAATGTTCATGGGCTTCTGGGGAGACGGGCTTATCCCAAACACCCCAACCGCACTCTTGGTTGAGCCTATCGAGAACTCATTCGCGGTAGTCGTGAATCCGGGTGACGCTTTCATCAAGGGACGCTTCTACCAGAACACCGAGGACAAGCAGCTCACTCTTGCGAACGGCAACGCACAAGAGCGAGTTGATTACATAGCGCTACGCTTCGACTCGGAGAAGCGTAGCGTCTACCTCAAATACTTGGAGGGTGCGGAAGGGGAGGGCAACCCGCTTTTCGCACGCTCAACCGGACTCTTCGACTTGCTCTTGGCGAAGATCACCGTTCCCGCCAACGCCCAATACCTCACGGACGAGATGGTTGAGGACTTACGTGGAACGAGTGATTGCCCTTGGATAAACCTACGCTTCGACTTGGACGCTATCACTTCGAGTTTTCAAGCGTGGTACGACAACGTTAGGCAACTCTTGGACGAGGACGTTGCCGTACAGCTCCAAGAGCAGATAGACGAGAACGCGGACGATATCACAACGCTCAACTCGACTATCGCCAACTTGGTAGTACAGAACCAGCAACTCCAGGAGCAACTTGAGAACGAACGCAAGAACGACAACGTTATCAAGGACGGCAATATCTATCTCAACACACGTCCGTATGACCCAGCCATTGATACGGACATTCCATAAACGAAACGGGCACCTACCTTTGCGGCGGGTGCCCGTTTTTTCGTTGGTTATTCGACTTTTATGCTCCGCCGTATGTACCCGTCCACTGTAGGTTCCATGTACCGTAACTGCACTCAATGACGATATAGTACATATTCCCCTCCTGCACGGGAACGCTCGTGTCCAACACATAGCTTCCGATTTCATTTGCCACGAGTGAGTAGGGGTTCTGGTTGGAGTCCAAGATTCTGACGATGAAGTTGCCGGTACCCTCGTACGACCCAGAGAAATCAAACGAATCTGAGTAGGCATAGACCCGGTACATTGATTTGCCGTCTTCGTTTACCAATAACTCGTCCTTCTTCGAGCTGTCACCAGAAATTGAATCTTGCGACCCGCCTGTATCATCTTGTTCGACAGCAGGTTCATCGAAGGTAAACTCAAGGTGTGGCTCAGAATCAAATTGACCAGCATCTATTGGCTCTTTTTCCGCGAGTGATAAAAGAATAAACCCTAGGTCTAGCCCAAACCCGCTCCAACCGGAGTTTTCGCAATGCAGAACAAGCTGCGAAATGACATCTTCAGCGTTTCTGCCGTTCAATTGCATGCAATATAAAATCATTCCTGTCGGCGAATCGCTCTCTCTCTCAGTTTTCGACACCGCAACCAAGAGTGCGTCCTCGCCTCCCATTGTTGTCGGTGCGAACTGGAAATCATAGCGATACTGAAGGTCAGTATTGCCGCTATATGCATATTGCTGATAGGCGACCCCATCTTCAGCTTGATTGGTGAACCCGGCTAAAGCAACGAGCTCATCCAGGGACAGCTCCTTGGATTGCTCGGAATCAAATTCGAGATAAATGTACGAGTAGTATCTGTCTGAATCTCCAGCATTCGCATGAATACTGTAGTCCTCGATGTCTATCTCAACAGACGTCTCATCAAGTCCAGATTCATTGTACGCACGGAGGTACTCACTGGGCAGGCCGGTCATGCCATACGCTTCAAGACTTGTTCGCATATCCCACAGCCGATTCAGCTCGAACTCAGTTGGGAAGCCGCCATGCTCTTCAGCGAAATCGCGATATTGCTCCGTGTTAGCGTTTGAGACGAGCTGCGTCCAAGCGTCGGCAACCTCTTCGGGGTTACCGTTGGATAGCTGTGCGTCTATCTTGTCAAGCTCCTTCTGGATGTTGTCGAGACGCTCTTGTTCGGCAGCCCTTTCTGCGTTATTCGAATTAACGTAAACGGCTGTGGGCGCGGCTATGGCTACGATGACGGCAAGGGCTATGAATACCAGCAACCTCTTATGCCCGAGAAAGAATGTGCCCTTCACTGCTACCCCTTCATTCTTTTTAGTAGGAGGTGCGTGCAAATAAGTGTGATGGCCGCCGGGTCGTCCAGCGCTTCGTCAATGCCGTCCACAACGTATTCCGGGTTGTGAGTCGGCAACTTGTCGTGATATTCAAGGAGCTCTTTGACGCTGGTTATTTTTTGTCTGTCGATTGTTTCGATTAGATTGAGGATGGCGGGTACGTCCATAACCTGCTCCTTCCAAAAGCAGCCCAATAGAGACTGTGGAAGAAGCCCCTTGGTAAACAAAGAGGGAAAAGCCCCGCCCACAGTTGCCACATAGTGTCCTTCTTCGCAACAGCGCAAGATACCGTCTTTGTTGTATCAACATTTGCGAGCGAGCCGAATAGGGCGTGGGCGGCATAAGAAAAAGGGGCGCTCCGCGAGGGAACGCCTCAATCAGATTGCCCTATCGTAGCACCCGATGAACGAGACTAGGAAACATCCGTCCCATCCGCCCGTTCTTCGATAGACTCTTTGTAGCGCGACACATAGAAGGAAATCAGCTCGTCCCTGTCAGTAATGTCTTTGGATGCCTCACAGTAGAGAGCCTTCTGCTCGTCCGATAGAGAGCCAAGCCACTTAACGAACTGGTTCACCCTTTCGCGGGCTTTGGCTTCCCTCTCCAGCTGTTCACGCAGTCTCTCAGTCTCTGCATTTATGGACTCGGTAACGAGAAACTGATAAACGTTCCAAAATGCTTCGTACACGCTACTCACCCCTCTTCGCCGCACGCTTTTCCGCAGCCTTCCTGTTGCGGGCGTTCTCCTCCTCGATGAAAGAGTCGCGGAACTCGCGGTAATCGGTGTAGTAGTCGCAAAGCATATCTTCGCTTGCGAGGACGAAGTACTCCTCAAAGTCGTTCATAAGCTTGTTGTAGACGGCGGCGTAATCGTCGCTAGGCTCTTCGTTCAGAAACTCCTCGAAATGACGATAGGCACCGAGGTTGGCGCGGAGAGTCATAGTCACGGGCTTGGTATGCGGCGAGCTGAACTCCATACCCTGAGTCCTGTTGTCCTCGCTAAAGAACTCGCAAATCTCAAGAGCATCGCCAAGGATGGCGGTATCCTCGTCGCTACTGTACTGGGCGATAAGCGTATCGCGGATTGCCGCAAGCTCAGGGTGCTCAGTGATAACCTCGTCCGCCTTAGCTTCCGCATCGTTGCTAAGGTACTCTGCCGCGAACTTCTTGTGAACGCGGGTAAGCTGCTTCACGTTCCACTTCTTCATTTTGGGAACCCCTTGCGGCTTAGGCGTTATGCTCAGTGCGCCAAGCTTCGCCTATCATACCTTCGAGTTCTTCCAACTTGCGGACAAGAGCCACATAGGAGCTTTCGTCAATCACTCGCATATACAAGTCGAACCACTCACGCGCAAGCTCTTGGTTCTCTTGGGTGGTTTCCAAAAGCTCGAAAGCCTTGGCAAGCATCGTGTAGCGCTCGCCGAACTCCGCCATATCCCGCAACAGCCCTTCGCGGCACTCTTGGAGGGTATAATTAAACCGTCCGAAATCGTTGGCACCCATAGCAGTTTCCTTTCTCTCTTGGAATGATGTACTTTAGTGATGTACTCATTCCATCTGATAAGAAAACCGCTGGTAGAGATGGTAGAGAGTTTATCGAGTGGGAATAAGTATTTTTACTAAAACGTCGGGCGTCCCGTCGCTTGCGAGCGGCGGGGCGCTCGCTTGTCTGGCGAGAAGGGCGGAGGCTCGATGGACCTCACGGAAGTGCGTCAGCGTATGAAGGACGGTCGGCTCTACGTCTGCAACAGCCCGGAGCTCTTCGCTGAGCAAGGGCGTCGGCGCGACGTTCTGGACGCCTACAATGCGCTGCCGTTCAGTAGGTCGGAGGAGCGCGATGCGCTGCTGCGCCAGCTCGTCGCCGAGGCGGGCGAGGGCTGCATGATCGAGCCCCCGTTTCACGCCAACTGGGGCGGCGCGAACCTGCACCTGGGCAACAACGTCTATGCCAACATGGGCCTCACGCTGGTGGACGACGCGGAGATCTTCGTCGAGGACGACGTGATGATTGGCCCCAACGTCACCATCTGCACGGCATCGCATCCCGTCTCGCCGCGCCTGCGCGCCAAGGGCCTGCAGTACAACAAGCCCGTTCGCATCTGCCGGGGCGCCTGGCTCGGCGCCGGGTGCGTGGTGCTGGCTGGCGTTACGGTGGGCGTGGGCTCCGTGGTGGGCGCGGGCAGCGTGGTCACGCGTGACGTGCCTGCCGGCGTGGTTGCCGCGGGCAACCCGTGTCGCGTACTGCGCGAGATCGACGAGCGGGACCAGCGCGTCTACGGCCACGACAAGCCCGTCGAGGAGCGCTGGCTCGGCGAGTAAAGGCCATCGCCATGTCCGAGATGTATCATAATCATGATACGATTTGACTACCTTTTGAGAGAGGAGTCAGCATGGCACCCGACATCAGGCCGTCCTCCGACCTACGCAACCACTACGCCGAGATCTCCCGAACCTGCAGAAGCGAGCGCCGTCCGACCATAATTACGGTCAACGGTCGCGGCGACACCGTGCTCATGGGCATAGAGGAGTACAACGCCCTCATGGCGGAGCGTGAGCTGCTCACGTCTCTCGCCGCTGCGGAGCGCGACGTGGAGGAGGGGCGCGTCGCCCCCATGAGTCACACGCTCGACGCCCTCCGCGCCGAGCTCGCCGGATTCAATGACGATCGAGTTGCCTGATGTCCGTTGAGGAGCCCTACGAGGTTCTGCGCGCGCAATCGGCAGAGGACCAGCTGCGAGACGTAGTTCTCTACCTGAGGGACGTATCGGGCAGCAGTGGCCCCGCGCTGCGTCTTCTCGACCGATTCGAGCAGGCGATGACGCTTCTGTCATCGTTCCCGAGGCTTGGTGTTGTTCCCGGCAGCCCCGCTCTCGCGCAGCGCGGCTACCGCATGCTCGTGGTGGGGGAGTACCTCGTTATCTATCGGGTGGACGATGAGCTCAGAAGGGTTATTGTTGCTGGCTTCTTCTACAAGAGCCGGGATTACGAGTGGCTGCTGCCCAAAGACGAGGCATAGGGGGCCCGATTGCAAACGCCGTCCCGACGTTCTTCTCGCTAGCGAAGCATGTAGCGCTGCAGCTCCTTGCGGTTCGTCACGCCGAGCTTACCCATGGCGTGCGCGAGGTGGCGCTTCACCGTGTTGACCGAGACGCCCAGGTGGTCGGCGATCTCCTGGTTGGTCCAGCCGCGCGCGGCGAGCATGGCCGTGGCGAACTCCGTGGTGGTGAGGTCGTCCGCCACCTTGTTGCCGGTGACAGGGTTGTGCACGCGGCGCCACCCGGCGGAGAAGCGGTAGGTGATGTCGATGATGCGCTTGAAGTCGTCCGGCCACTCGGGCTTGATGACCGACTCCAGCATGCCGCCGAGAAGCCCGTGGTGCTCGCCGAAGGCCTCGATGAGGTCGTCCGGACGGGCGAGCTCCCACGCGGCGAGGAGGTGCTCGCGCGCCTTCTCGACGTTCTTCAGGCTCATGTAGTCCATGACGGCGACAAGGTGCAGGTAGATGGCCGGAATGGGATAGGCTGTGGCACCCATGAGCAGCGTCGCCTCAACGATGCCGGCGCTGATCGCGTACTCTCCCTTGAGATAGAGCAGATGCGCCTGCACGTAGAGCGCAAAGGTGCGCAGGCCCTGGGGCAAAAGCGGCAGAAGCTCATCGGTGTCGGGAAGCTCCTGGGGGAGCGGCAGGTGGAGCAGGACGGCGGCGGTCGCGGAGGCGAAGGCGGAAGCGGCGCCAAGCTGCGGCGAGCGCTCGCTTGCCTTGCTGAGGATGGCGTTCATCTGGTCCAGCAGGGCCTGGGCCTCATGCGCCTGTCCGAGATGCAGGTTTGAGTAGGCGCAAATCAGGCAGGCGGAAAGCCGGGCGGTGACATCCCGAGAGTCGAGGTAGGGCACTGCGGTCTCGAGCGCCCGCTCGGGCTGACCGCTGAAGTAGAGGTACTCGGCCCGGGCGATATCGCGCTGGGCGCCCGGCGTCATGGCCTCGATGGCCTGCAGGTGCGTGCCGGGGGTGA
>CAUGFC010000095.1 GCA_959598545.1 uncultured Olsenella sp.
CCTGCGCCCGTGAGGAGCAGCACCAGGATCAGGATCGTCACGAAGACCTTGAGGCCGGTGTGACGGTGCTTGCGACGCACCTTGCGGTCGAGCTTGTCTTGCTGGACGAGGTCCTCCTCGGTGACCGAGAAGAAGCCGGTGTCCTCGGGAGAGGGAATGAGCTCGCCGGAGGCGCCCGTCGGGTCGAGGGGGTCGTAGGGGCTGGCATAGCCCGCCGCCGCGAGCATGGCGTCGGTCTCAGAGGGGCGGCGCGCCCCGATGGAGGAGACGGCCTTGCGCGCGGCGTCGTAGGAGGCCTGCGCCTCGGGCGAGAGGACGAAGGTGCCGTCTGCCGTCGCATGGGCGAAGGCGTCGACGGCCTCGTTCATGCGGTTCGCCGCGACGTAGGCGAGCGCGAGGTCGCACCAGATCTTGTTCTGGTCCTCGAGCGGGGTGGTGAAGTCCAGGGCCGTGCGGAAGGCCTCGACGGCGTCGACGGAGCGGCCGAGGCGCATGAAGCACCCGCCCAGGCTCGTGAGCGCGCCCGCGGGCGCGGGGTTGGACTCGTCGATGGCGGCGCTGCGGTAGGCGATGCCGGCGTTGCGGACGTCGCCGAGCTGCTCGTAGGCGCCTCCCAGGGCGAGGTACGCCTTGTAGGGGGTCGGGTAGGAGGCGTCGGCGACGGCCTCGGTGAGGGCGGCGACGGCCTCCTGCGTGCGCCCGGCGGCGAGCAGGGCGCGGCCGCGGTTGCAGCTGAGGGCCCCGCGCTTGCCGTAGGCGGCATCGGCAAGGGCGCCCTCGTAGGCGGCCGCGGCGGCGTCGAAGTCGCCGAGCTTCATGTACGCGTTGCCACGAAGGTGGTCGGTCTCTCCGGAGAGCTCGCCGGGCTGCTTGGCCCCGTCGAGAAGGGTGACGGCGCGGAGCCAGTCGCCCTCCTGGTAGGCGCGCTTGCCGGATTCGAATGCCTGCTGGTTCACGTTAGTCCTCCTGGTTGGGCGGGCGCCTAGGCGCCGGCGTGCTCGATGCGGATCGCGTTGATGACGTCGCCGGCGCGAAGCTCGCCGATCACGTCCTCGCCCTCGATGGTGCGACCGAAGACGGTGTAGCCGCTGTCAAGGCCATGCTGGGGGCCGAGGCAGAAGTAGAACTGGGAGCCGGCCGAGTCCGGGTCGGCGGAGCGCGCCATGGCGAGCGCGCGGTCCTCGTGGGAGTTGTTGGGGTTCGTGGTGAACTCCTGGCGGATGCGATAGCCGGGCCCGCCGGTGCCGGGACGACCGGTGGGTCCGACCTCGCCGCGAGCGACCTGCTCGGGGGTCATGTCGCGCGTGTTGGGGCAACCGCCCTGGATCACGAAGCCGGGCACGTAGCGGTGAAACTTCAGGTCGTCGTAGAAGCCGGAGCTCGCCAGCTCGCAGAAGTTGGCGACGTGCACGGGCGCACCCGCACCGTCGAGCGCTACGCGGATGACGCCCTTCGAGGTGTCGAACACGGCGACCTCGTCACCCGCGACGACGTAGCTCGGCGTATAGAGCGGGTCCTGGATGAATCCCATCTTGCCTCCCTGATCGGAGCGCATTGCTCGAATCTTCAACTCCATGATTCTATCAGTATGCAAGAGGTTTCACATATTCGGCAGACGCCGGGCCGCGCGATGGGCGGCGGTGCGGCTATTCCTCGACGCGCTTCGGGGCCCAGGAGCCGTAGTTCTGCGCGAAGAGGCGGTCGTAGTCGCGCGCGCCGCTGAGCGTGGACGCCACGGCGTCCGCAACGTCCGTGGGGTCGTCGGCGTCGGCGGCCAGCTCCCAGGCGTCCGTGAGCGCGTCGCAGCGGTTCCTCAGCCAGTTGCCGAGCGTCTGGAGGTTCTCGAGGTCCTCCGCATAGGCCCCGTCGGAGTCGTCGAGAAGCCCGACCTCGGATATCAGGTTGGACACCCTGAGGGAGACGGCGCGGGCGTCCTCGAGGCCCGCCTCGAGGTCGGCGGCTTCGTCGCCCGAGCAGACGTCACGGAGCGCGGACTCGCTCTCCCCCACCGCCTCCTCGAGGTCGCCGAGCTCGGCATGGGCGGCGTCGATTGCCTCGAAGGCGTCCGTGGTCGTGGCCCCGTCGCCCTGGGAGGCCTTGTCCTGGCCGGTCAGCGACTCGACCAGACCCGGAAAGCCGGACATCGAGGTGTCGGCGGGCTCGGAGGCGCGCGTTATCGAGGCCGTGGGGTCCCATGGGTGGGTGATCAGCAGCGCCGCGCCGCCGACGACGAGCACGGCGAACAGCGCGGCGAACGCGAAGGCGCGCGGGCGCGGCATGTGGTCGCGCGACGATCCGGGCGAGGACTCGCCGTCGGCGGGCGGGATCGCGCTCTCGATGCGCGGGCCGGCGGGGGTGCCGGAAAGCTCCTCCGAGCTGCCGATGACGCCGGTGCTGCCGATGTCGGGCAGGTTCATGTCCTTGCGGACGCGGCGGCGCGGCCTGCCCTCGGCGGGACGCCCGCACTTCGGGCACCGCTCCGTTCCGGGGGCCAGAAGGGCGCCGCAGTCGGGGCACCAGGTGGCGTCGCTCAGGCTCAACCTCTGGGTGACGTCGAGGGAGGCGTGACAGTACGGACACGTGAGCGCGCCCTCCCTCACGCTCCTCCCGCAGTGTGGGCAGACCAGCGGCACGGGCATCCCCTCCCTACGAAAGGGAGTCGAGGACGAAGGGCAGGATTCCGCCGCGGGCGAGGAAGCGTCCCTCCATGGGCGTGTCGACGCGGACGACGCACTCGAAGCGCAGCTCGGTGCCGTCGGGACGCGTGGCACGCACGCCCACCGTACGCGGCTCGGGAAGACCGGCGGAGAGGTCGACGGGGTCGACGTCGAATACCTCCGTGCCGAGAAGACCGATCTTCTCGGCGTTCTGACCCTCCTGGAACTGGAGCGGGAGGACGCCCATCTGCACCAGGTTGGAACGATGGATGCGCTCGAAGCTCTCCGCCATCACGGCGCGGACGCCCAGCAGCAGCGGTCCCTTGCCCGCCCAGTCGCGGCTGGACCCGGAGCCGTAGAGCTTGCCGGCGACCACCACGAGCGGCACGCCGGCGGCGGCGTAGGCCTCGGCGGCGTCGAATATGGGCTGGAGCTGCCCGGAGAGAAGGTTCTTGGTCCATCCGCCGATCCGTCCCTCGGCGAGCGCGTTCCTGAGCTTCACGTTGGCGAAGGTGCCGCGCGCCATGACCTCGTGGTTACCGCGACGGGCTCCGTAGGTGTTGTAGTCCTCTCGCGCGACGCCGCGCTCGGCGAGGTAGCGGGCCGCCGGCGAGTCGGCGGCGATGGAGCCGGCCGGCGAGATGTGGTCGGTGGTCACGAAGTCCCCGAGCAGGGCGAGCACACGGGCGCCGCTCACCTCGACGACGTCCCGGGGACGCGCGACGTCGAAGTAGGGCGCGCGGCGGACGTAGGTGGAGTCCGGGTCCCAGGGGAAGGTCGCCGACTCGGAGGACTCGATCGAGCGCCAGGCGGCGCCGCCCTCGAAGAGGTCGCGCGCGCCCTCCTCGAAGAGGGTGGCGTCCAGGTGCCCCGCAAGCGCGGAGGCGACCTCGGCGTCGGTGGGCAGCAGGTCGACGAGCATGACGGGCTCCCCGTCCGCGCCGAGGCCCACGGGCTCGCGCGTGAGGTCCACGTCCATGGTCCCCACGAGCGAGTAGGCCACGACGAGCGCCGGGGCGCAGAGGTAGTTCTGGGAGACGTCGGGCGAGATGCGGCCCTCGAAGTTGCGGTTGCCGGAGAGCACGCTCGTGAGCTCGAGCTCGCGTGCGTGGGGCTTGAGGGCCGCCTTGATCTCGCCGGAGTTGCCGATGCAGCTCATGCAGCCGAAGCCGCAGGTGTGGAAGCCGAGGCTCCGCAGCGGCCCCATGAGCCCGCAGCGTTCGAGCAGAAGCTCCGTCGCGCGGCTGCCGGGGGCCAGGACCTTCTTCACCCACGGCCTGGGCGCAAGGCCCCGCTCGACGGCGCGCCGCGCGAGCAGGCCGGCCGCGACCATCATCGCAGGATCGGTCGCCGTGGTGCAGCTCGTGATCGCGGCGATGGCGATGGCGCCGTGGCCGAGCGGCCCCATGCCGTCGACCTCGACCTTCTCGGTGAGGTCGCGTCCGTTCTCGCACGCGGCGGACTCGAAGCGCCCCTTGAGCCCCGAGACGCCAACCCGGTCGTGGGGCCGGGAGGGGCCCGCGAGCGAGGGCTCGACCTCGGCAAGGTCGAGCTCGAGCGTGCGCGCGTAGACGCGCTCGGGCCCGGCACCGTAGACGCCCTGGGCCTCGAGGTAGGCGCGGGCAAACGCGACGTCCACCTCGGGTCGCCCGGTGAGGACGAGGTAGTCGCAGGTGACGTCGTCGACCGGGAAGAGGGTGGCGGTCGCCCCGTACTCGGGGGTCATGTTGGCGACGCAGGCGCGCTGCGTGGCGGTGAGCGAGGTTACGCCCGTTCCCGTGACCTCCACGATGGACCCGACGACCCCGGCGGAGCGCAGGAGCTCCGCGACCGTCAGCGCCACGTCCATGCCCGAGGCGCCCGCCCGGAGCGACCCCGAGAGCCTGAGCTCGACGACGGGGGGCACGAGCATGGAGACGGGCTGCCCGAGCGCGGCGGCCTCGGCCTCGATGCCACCGACGCCCCAGCCAAGGACGCCGAGGCCGTTGGCGGTGGTCGTGTGGGAGTCGGTGCCCACGAGCGTGTCGAAGCAGGCCATGGGGCCCTCACCCTCGTGAAGGGCGTCGGTCGTCACGACGCTGGAGAAGCGCTCGATGTTCAGCTGGTGGCAGATGCCCTCGCCGGGGGGCACGATCTCGACGTTGTCGAAGGAGCGGCTCGCCCACTTGAGGAAGGCGAAGCGCTCGCGGTTGCGACGAGCCTCGACCTCCTGGTTCCTCTCGACCGCACAAGCGCACTCGGACTCGTCGGCGATGACGGAGTGGTCGACGACGAGGGTGCAGGGGATGCGCGGGTTCACGCGCATCGGGTCGCCCCCGCGCTCCACCATGGCGTCGCGCATGGCGGCGAAGTCAACGAACACGGGTACGCCAGTGAAGTCCTGGAAGAGGACTCGTGCGGGCATGAACTCGATCTCGTCGCCGGGACGGCCGTCGAGTCCGGCCCGCACGACCGCCGAGGCCATGCGCACGGCGTCCTCGTCGGTGGCGGCACGGCGCACCACGTTCTCGAGAAGCACGACGAGCGCGCGCGGGAGCCGCCCCGCCCCGGGAATCGAGGAGACGACGTGGGCGAGGCGCCTCGCGCCCCCGCCCTCGACCTCGACGGGGCGGCGCGCGGCGAGAACCGCAGACCTGAGCTCGCTATCTGTCACCATGCTTTCCCTCCACCCTTCTCACCAGCGAGAGGAAGCGCTCGTCGGAGGCGAAGCCCGACAGCGAGCGCGTGTACATCCAGTTGAAGAACGCCACCGCCACGGCCCCGGCCGCGACGACCACGACACCCATGCTACCCGTAAAGCCGACGATCTCGAAGAACGGGGCGCCCACCGTACACCCAAGCGCAACAATGGCGCCCACGAGGACGAGCAGCGCCGCGCGCAGCGGCGTGAGGGGCAGCGAGATGCGCCAGATGAGCGCTATGCCCACGCAGGCGACGAGCAGCGTGCAGACCGAGGAGATCTCCCCGAAGGAGTGGCCCAGCGCACGGCCCACCAGGAGCTCGGCGAGAAGGGCGCACACGATGGCGACCGACGCCGGGAGCGAGCGGGCGAGCACGTTGGCGAGGAAGTTGCCGCTCACTCGGTCACGGTTGGGCTCGAGCGCGAGCACGAACGACGGTATGCCGATGATGGCCGTGGAGAGCAGCGACATCTGGATCGGGATGAACGGGTACGGCGGCATGACGATGCACACGAGCGCGAGCACGGCCGTGAAGACGGTCTTGACGAGGAACAGGGACGCCGAGCGCTGGAGGTTGTTGATCGAGCGGCGACCCTCGGCCACGACCTCGGGCATGTGGGAGAAGTCGTTGTCCGCGAGTACGATCTCGGACACGTTGCGCGCCGCCGCCGACCCGGACGCCATGGCGACCGAGCAGTCCGCCTCGCGCAGCGCGAGCACGTCGTTGACGCCGTCACCGGTCATGGCGACCGTACGGCCGCGCCGGTGCAGCGCCTGGACGAGCTCTCGCTTCTGCTGGGGCGTCACGCGACCGAAGACGCGGGCCTCGTCGACGACGGCGTCCAGTGCCTCCGGCGTGGTCAGGGTGGAGGCGTCCACGAAGCGCTCGGCCTCCGGCACGCCCGCGCGGGCGGCGATGGCGGAGACGGTCCGGGGGTCATCGCCGGATATGACGCGCAGCTCGACCCCCTGCTCCAGGAAGTAGGCCATGGTCTGGCCGGCGGTGGGGCGGATCTCGTCGCGGATCGCCACGCACCCGAGCAGGCGAACCTCCCCCACGATGGCGTCGTCGTCCGAGAAGGACGGGCACTCCCCCACCACGAGCACGCGCTCGGTGGCGTCGAACGCCGTGGCCAGGGCGTCGGCCTCGCCGACGCGCTCGGGGCCGAGGACGAAGGCGGCAGCACCCATGACGAGCGCGCGGCCGTCGACCGTCACGCAGCCGGAGTACTTCCGGGCGGACGAGAAGGGAACGACGCGCGCCGCGGGCGCGGCGGCGACGCCCTTCTCGGCGGCATGCCGCAGGATGGCGCG
>CAUGFC010000096.1 GCA_959598545.1 uncultured Olsenella sp.
ATCATCTCGTGCTCGTCCTCGCGGTAGAGCAGGTTGTACTGGCTCTGCATGGTCGAGAAGGGCGTCCAGCCGTTGGCGAGTGCCACGTCCTGCATGGTGTGGAGCTGGTAGGCATACATCGCGCTCGCGCCGATCGCACGCACCTTGCCCGCGCGTACGAGCTCATCGAGCGCCTCGAGCGTCTCCTCCACGGGCGTCGCCGCGTCAAAGCGGTGGATGACGTAGAGGTCCAGGTAGTCTGTCTGCAGGCGACGCAGCGTGCCCTCGATCTCGCGCATGATTGCCGCACGCGAGAGGCCTCCTTCGTTGTAGAAGACCTTGCTTGCCAGCACCACGCGCTCGCGCGGAACGCCGAGCTCGCGCAGGGCCCGTCCGATGAACTCCTCGCTCGTGCCGTCCGCATAGCAGTTGGCCGTGTCGATGAAGTTGATGCCGGCATCGAGCGCCGCGGCGATCACGTCGCGCGTCTGCTCCTCCCCGACGGTCCACGGCCGCGGCGGGGTGGGCACGCCGAAGCCCATGCCGCCCAGGCAGACCCGCGAAACCTTGAGGCCCGAGCCGCCCAACTCGACGTAGCGCATGTCGGCCATGTCCCACCGTCCTTCTCGCCGCGCGGTTGTCACGAGAAGCATAGCGCGACGAGGGGGCTAGCGTCTCGCGCGCCAAGCCGGGGGCTAGCGTCTCGCGCGCCTCGGGCGCCAGCCCTTGAGCGCCATGAGGCCGAGAAACGCCGCGAGCACCACCACGGAGAGCGCGAGCAGCGCCACAGGGAAGAGCCAGAAGCCCACGCGTTCGGCCACCAGACCGAAGAGCGGCGGCAACGTGAGCGAGCCCACGTAGGAAGCCGCCATCTGCACGCCGATCACCGCCTGCGAGAGGTCGCGGCCAAAGAGGCGCGGCGTGAGGTGCAGCATGTTGGGATAGAGCGGGCTGTTGCCAAAGCCCACGAGGAAGAGGCCCGCCGGCGCCGCGGCGAGCGGCAGCGGCGCGAGAAGCACGAGCACGGCCACGAAGGTGACGGCCTGCCCCAGGCCCACGAGCTGCTTGCTGGAGAGGCGGTTGGCCAGCACGCCGGAGAGGAAGCGCCCCGCCGTCACACCCACGTAGTAGACCGTCACCATGCCGGCGGCGGCACCGGCCGCCATGCCGCGCGCGCTCACGAGGTAGCTCGCGCACCAGGTGTTGCAGACGCCCTCGATGGCCACCGACGCCATGAAGACGAGGCAGGCCAGACGGATGTCGCGACGCCGGACGAGCTCGAGCGGGCCCGCCGTGCGGACCTCGGGCTCACCGTCCTGCTCGCCCGACGCGGACTCGTGGCCCACGCGGGACCAGAGCGGCAGGATCGCGACCGTTGCCGCCATGATCGCCACCTGGACGGCCGCCGCCCCGAGGTAGCCGTCTCGCCAGGTTCCGCCCGAGAGCGCGAGCGACATGATGAACGGGCTCACCGTGATGCCCACGCCGTAGGCGCAGTGCAGGAAGTTCATGTGCGTGGCCTTATAGTGCAGGGCCACGTAGTTGTTGAGCGCCGTGTCGATGGCGCCCGCGCCCAGTCCCAGCGGCACGGCGAGCAGGCACAGCCACGGGAAGCCCGGTGCCACGGCAAAGCCGACGAGCGCCGCCGCGGTGAGCGCCGTGGAGACGGCCGTCACGCGCCCGGTGCCAAAGCGGCCGATGAGCGCGGCGGAGGAGAGGCTGGAGACGATGGTCCCGCAGCAGGTGACCATCGTGACCGCGCTTCCCCACGAGACGGGGATGCCGAGGTCAACGTGCATGGCCGGCCACGCCGCGCCAAAGAGCGAGTCCGGGACGCCCAGACCGACGAAGGCCACGTAGATGACGACGAGAAGAACGACTGCCATGCTGAGACGAGTCTCCGTTCGAGCGTGTGCATGGAAACGTTTCCAGCACATGATAGCGCCCGAGTGACGGCGGCGCCACCCCACCTTGTGAAAACGTCACTCAACCGCGAGGAACACCTATGGAGACTCGCCCGGGATTCCCTCACAATGTGCCCGACACCGCAGACGAGAAGAACGGACGACATGAATCTCATCAGGCACTTCCTCGCCGGCTACACCGAGAGCTTCATTCTGGCGCTCGTGCTCTGGCCGATGGCGTCGCTCGCGCTCACGCTGCCGATCCTCGCCTGGCTCTACCACCGTGACGGGCGGCTGCGCTTCGGGTCGGCCGTCACGACGTACCTCGCCGTGCTCTACGTGCTCGGACTGGGCTGCTTCACGCTGTACCCGCTGCCGAGCGGGGAGCGCGGCCCCGGCATCACCTACGGTGTCCCCTGGCAGCTCGACCCGCTTGCGTTCGTGGGGGACTTCGCCCGCGAGGGTGTGAGCACGCTGCCGCAGATCGCCTTCAACGTGGTGCTCTTCATGCCGCTCGGCTTCATCGCGGGACGCCTGCTGCGCTGGGGGTTCTGGCGCTCCGTCGTCGTGGGGCTCCTGGCGTCGCTCCTCATCGAGACGGCACAGGGGACGGGGCTCTTCGGCATCTACCCGTACGCCTACCGCACCGCGGACGTTGACGACCTGATCTACAACACGTCGGGAGCGGCGCTGGGCTGGCTCGGCGCGGCGGCGCTCGCCCGGGCGCTGCCGCCGGGGGCGCTCGCCGAGGAGGGCGAGGTCACGCATGAGCCGGGCTTCGTCCGCCGCTGCGTGGCGCTCTGGCTGGACACGCTGCTCGTGGGGCTGGCATCCACCGTGGTCTCGGGCATCGTCATCCTCGTGCTGCACAACGTGCCCGACGGAGAGTCCTGGGTCAACGGGCCATGGGCGCTCTTGGCGGGATGCGTCGCGTTCGCCCTCGTGGAGCTGGCGTGGCCCGCGCTGCACGGAGGCTCCACCCCCGGCGGGGCGTTCGTGCGCATGAGCTGCGAGACCCGCGAGCGCACGGGGGCGCGGCGCGCGGCGTTCTACCTCGCGCGCCTGATGGTCCTCGGTGGGGCGTACTTCTTCCTCCCGCTGGCGTGGCCCGTGCTCGCCCTCTTCTATCTCGGCGCCCGTCAGATGCCGTACGACCTCATCTAGCGCGGCGCGGACGACCGACCACACGGGCCGCTATCGCGCGGGGCCTCTATCGCGCGGGGCCTCCCTCGGCCAGGTCCCTGAGCGCCCCTCCGGCGACGCGATACACCGTCCAGTCGCTCATGGGCTCCGCGCCCATCGAGAGGTAGAAGTCTATGCTCGGGCGGTTCCAGTCGAGACACCACCACTCGAGGCGCCCGCAGCCTCGCTCGAGGGCGATCTGGGCGAGCCTGCTCAGCAGCGCCCTGCCAAAGCCCCTCCCGCGCCACTCCGGCCGGACGTACAGGTCCTCCAGGTAGACGCCCGACCGTCCGAGGAAGGTCGAGAAGTTGTGGAAGTACAGAGCGAAGCCGACCTCGACGTCCCCGTCGAGCGCGAAGACCACCTCGGCACCGTGACGGTCGAAGAGCCAGGTCTCCAGCGTGGCCTCGTCCGCCACGACCTCGTCGAGCATCCCCTCGTAGTCCGCCAGCTCCTGGATGAACGCAAGAATCAGCGGCACGTCGGCACGCTCGGCACTCCTGAAGCCAATCTGTCCTCCCAAGGTCATCACCCCATTCCTAGTTCGAGAAGAACGCGGCGTCGGCGGGGCGGTACGGACGCAGGCGCGCCGCGTCCGCGACCGTGTGCGCCGCAGCGGGGACGTCCCGCCACTTGACCGTGTGGCCCGCACCGTGGCTACAGAAGACGGAGTCGGGCGTGTTGGGGAGGTCGGCCTCGGGGTCGTAGCCAGCGGCGGCGATGACGGCATCCGCATCGTGGCACTCGCGGTAGCCGGCGAGCTCGAGCGAGAGGCGCCCGCGACCGCCCGTGTAGCGCGCGACCTCGAGCGCGTACTCCCCCACCTCGGAGGCCGGAACCTCGCCTGCGACGGTCGCCGCGTCGCCGGACGTCGCCGGCACGTCGAACTCCGCCGCCATCCGCGTGAGGTCGGTGAGCGCACGGCCCACTCGCTCGGTCGGCACCGTCAGGCGAAAGCGGTACCAGGGCTCCAGGAGCTGGCACTCCCCTCGCTCGCGCGCGCCCATGAGGGCCTGGCGCACGGCGCGATAGGTCGCCTGGCGGAAGTCGCCGCCCTCGGTGTGCTTGGCGTGCGCGCGGCCCGCAAGCAGCGTGATGCGCACGTCCGTGAGCGGCGCGCCCGTGAGCACGCCCAGATGGTCGCGCTCCATCGCGTTGGTGAGGATGAGACGCTGCCAGTTGAGGTCGAGGTCGTCCGTCGAGCAGCACGTGCCAAACTCCACGTCGGAGCCGCGCGGCAGAGGCTCCACCAGCAGGCGCGCCTCGGCGTAGTGGCGCAGCGGCTCGAAGTGGCCCACGCCCTCGGCGGGCGCGGTCACGGTCTCCTTGTAGAGGATGCCTCCCGGGCCGAACGTCACGTCGAATCCGTAGCGCTCGCGCAGCAGCTCGGCGATCACGTCCTGCTGGACCTCGCCCATGAGCTGGACGTGCACCTCCTGGAGCTGCTCCTGCCACGTGACGCCGAGCATCGGGTCCTCGTCCGCGAGCTCGCGCAGGGCGCGCACCAGGGCGGAGACGTCCGCACCCGGCTCGGGGATCACCTGGTAGGACAGGACGGGCGCGAGCAGCGGGCGCACACCCTCCGGCTCCGCGCCGAGCGCGCTTCCCGGCACCACATGGCTGAGCCCGGTGACGGCGCAGATGCGGCCGGCACCGACCTCGGCCACGGTCTCGAAGCTCGCGCCCTGGTAGAGGCGCACCTCGTTGATCTTCTCGGCCCAGGGCTCGCCGCGACGGTCAACGCCCGTGACCGGCATCTTCGCGCGCAGCGTGCCGCCCGTGACCTTCACCCAGGCTAGCCGCTCGCCACGCGCGCCGCGGCTCACACGAAAGACGCGCGCCGCGAACTCGTCCAGCCAGGGGCGCTCGGCGAGAAGGGCGCACATGCCGTCGAGCAGCTCGCGCACGCCGTCGTCCCGCAACGCCGCCCCGAAGAAGACCGGGAAGAGGGCGCGCTCGGCCACCAGGCGCCGCAGCGTGTCCACCGCGAGCGCACCCGTCTCCAGGTACTCCTCGAGTGCCGCCTCGTCCGTCGAGGCGGCGTCCTCCGACGCGCCCGCATCTCCCGCAAGCAGCGCGGACGCGTCCACGCAGCCCGGGGAGAGCCGCGACGCAAGCTCGGCGAGAAGCCCTTCTCGTCCCGGGTTCTCGAGGTCGCACTTGTTCACAAAGACGAGGGTGGGCACCTCGTGGCGGGAGAGCAGGTCCCAGAGCGTCTCGGTGTGGCCCTGCACGCCGTCGTTTGCGCCCACCACCAGGATCGCGTAGTCGAGGGCGGCGAGCGTGCGCTCGGCCTCCGCCGAAAAGTCCACGTGGCCAGGTGCGTCCAGGAGCGTGATGTGGGCATCCGCCCAGTCGAGCGACGCGCTTGCCGAGAAGATCGTGATGCCGCGCTCGCGCTCCATGGCGTCGGTGTCCAGATGGGAGCTGCCGCTGTCCACGCGACCGGGGCTGCGGATGGCCCCCGCCGTGGCGAGCATCGACTCCGCAAACGTGGTCTTGCCCGCGTCGACGTGCGCCAGCAAGCCCACGACCGCCTGTCTCATGCGCGGCAACCTCCGGATTCTCTAGACAACTGCCAGGAAAATCATACGGCATGGATGCGCAAAGTCAGTTTTAGGCAGTTTTTTCTGGATGCCCCGAGTAGGACGCGGGACCGCACCAGAGAAATCGCAGCTAGAAAGCCTGTGCAAAACCAGGCTACTTTAGATGGGCCCCTCAAACTGCCTAAAACTGACTTGGTCTATCACGGCGACAAAACTTGACGTCATTTTGCCGCAGCGGGATACTGGCGGCGTCGGCCGAGCGGGGAATGGGCCCCGCAGCGCGGGTGGCGCCGCCATCGGACCGACAGGGAGCAGGAGAGCCGTGCGCATTCGCTAGACATCCTCAGCTAAGAAGCCCCTGATGGCGAGAAGGACGCCCGTTCGGCGCCTCGCCAGAGAAGAGATGTCTATGCAGCTTGTGCTCTCCGGCGTGTGCTACGCCTACCCCTCGGCCCGCGAGGCCGTTCTCGACAACGTCACCATCACCTTCCCCGTCGGCTGGACCGCGCTTCTGGGCGACAACGGCTGCGGCAAGACCACGCTCGCCAAGATCGCCTGCGGCCTCGTCGCACCCGACGCCGGCTCCGTCACGCGTGGCCTCGTCTGCGCCTACGTGGCCCAGGACGCCGACGAGGCACCCGAGGGGCTCGCGGACTTCGCTCTGGACTACGGCCGCGAGGCCCGGAGGCTCCGCGAGGCCTTCCGCATAGGGGACGACATGCCCTGGCGCTTTGACGAGCTCTCCTTCGGCGAGCGCAAGAAGCTGCAGGTGGCGGTAGCCCTCTGGAGTCGTCCCGACGTGCTCGTGGCAGACGAGCCGACCAACCACCTCGATGCGGACGCTCGCGAGCAGCTGGGCGCGGCGCTCGCGCGCTTCCGCGGCATCGGAATCCTCGTGAGCCACGACCGCGACCTCGTGGACCTTCTCGCCGCACGCTGCGCGTCCTTCGAGCCCGGGGGCATCGTCGTGCGACCGGC
>CAUGFC010000097.1 GCA_959598545.1 uncultured Olsenella sp.
AGCGTGGCGGGGCAGACCATGATGGCGGCCACGATGAGCTTCTTGGGGCTGTCCGCGCGCTCGAAGAGCTCTGCCGCGATGGGGTAGACCGAGAACGCGATGATGAACGCGCTGATGCCGCCGTAGGAGAGCACGAGGCCGGTGACCATGATCACGAGCAGCGCGTGCTTCTCGCCCACGAGGCGCAGCATGCTGCTGGCGATGCCCGCCGAGGCCCCGGAGTCGCCCATGACGCGCCCGAAGACGGATCCCAGGGCGAACAGCAGAAACCAGCTTCCCACGAAGGCCGCCATGTCACCCATGTAGCTCTCGTTGATGGCGGAGAGGACGTCCATCCCGTTGGCGAGAATGACGACGAGCGAGGCGACGAGCGAGACCACCACCATGTGCCAGCCGCGCCAGATGAGGGCGACGATGGCGACGACGGCGAGGACGAGTCCGGCGATGCCGAGCATGAGGGCTCCAATCAATTGCTACGAGGACCCTGCCAGTGTACGGGCGGACGGCGGGGCGCGCGCGAGGCGAAAACAGCTCGTCCATGATGCGTTACACGGCGGACACGGGCTGCCCGCTGTCGGCTTGCGGTAAGATTGCCGAGAAGAACGGCGAGCTCGGGAGGTCGTGCGTGGCAAAGCGAGGTCAGCGGGTTGCGGCGGCGCGCAAGCGCCGGTCGAGCCGCCAGCAGCAGGTGACGCTGCCCGCGATCGACGCCTTGAGGGACCTCCCCGCCTTCGACGACCTCCGTCTCGACGACGCCCAGCGCGCCGCCTTCGACGCGTTTCTCGCCACGGCGGAGAACGCCGACGAGATGGGCCTGGGATTCGTGGTGCGTCTGGACCGTGGCTACCCGCTGATCGTCACTGTCGACGACGTCTTCCGTGCCGAGCACTCCGTCTCCTTCGCGAAGCAGGACGCCGAGAAGGACGAGGGTCTCCTGCCCGCCGTGGGCGACTGCGTGGCGGTTCGCCGTGCGCCCGGCCACGACATGGGCGTCATCGAGCGCGTGCTGCCGCGGCGCACGTCGTTCGAGCGCTGGCGCGGCCGCAACCGCGGCGAGCGCCAGGTGCTCGCCGCCAACGTCGACACCATCCTCGTGGTGCAGCCGCTCGGCGCGGGCGAGCTGCTGCTCGGACGCGTTGCCCGCTCGCTGGTGCTGGCCCGTGACTGCGGCCTCACGCCGGTGGTGGTCCTCACCAAGGCGGATCGCAGCTCGGACGAGGAGCTCGCTCACGAGGTCGAGCGCGTGCGCCGGCTCGCGGGGGAGGACGTCCGCGTGATCGTTACCTCGTCCGCCACGGGCGCCGGCGTCGAGGACGTCCGTGCCTGCGTACCACACGGGAGCTGCGCCATGATCCTCGGAGAGTCCGGCGCGGGCAAGTCCACGCTGCTGAACGCCCTTCTCGGCCACGAGGCGCTCGCCACGGGCGAGGTCCGCGAGAAGGACGACGCGGGGCGCCACACCACCGTCGCGCGCGTCATGGTGAGCCTGCCGGGCGCCGGGGTTATCGCCGACGTGCCGGGGCTCAGGAGCCTGCCACTCGTGGGCCACGAGCGCGGCCTCGCCAAGGCGTTCCCGGAGATCGCGGAGGCGGCCCTGGAGTGCCGGTTCAACGACTGCACGCACACCCACGAACCGGGTTGTGCCGTTCTGTCGCGATTCTCCGCGGGGGATTTCTGCGAGGAGCGGCTCAGGGGCTACCTCGCCTTGGCCAACGAGATGCGCGAGAGTGCCCGCACGCTGGACCCGGACGTCGTTCTTTAAATAAAACATCAATCTACCGACAAAGCTCCATATGGAGAATCCATGAGCTAGCCAGTTCGAACTTTGTTCTAACTGGCTAGCTTCCCCATGGCCGTCTAACAGGCACGAGAAGAGCGTCGGTCAGTTTCGTGAAAGCTTGTGTAAGATTCGCGTCCGACTTTCTTCTGACGACCGGCGCCGCGTCCCCGTGCGGGGAGAGAATCCCCCTACCGCAGTCATTGGGACGAGGGGAGGAAGCCGTGAGACGTCGCTACAGGCTCGTCGCGTCCGGGGCGTGCGCGCTTCTCGCGACCGCGCTCTGTCTGGCGTACGGGCAGCAGGTCCGGGAGGAGGTCGAGCGCGAGCGCACGGAGGCGCTCGAGCGCTACGGCGGCGAGGTCGTGACGCTTGTGGTCGCTGCGCGCGGCATCGAGGCGGGGGAGGTCGTGGACCGCGCCAACGTCGTCGAGCGCGACTGGCTTGCCGACCTCGCGCCGGCCGGCGCCGTGACGGAGCTCGACGACGTCATCGGAACCGAGGTCAGCGTGCCTGCGGCCGAGGGAGTCCCGCTCACGGGGCTCAACTTCCGCGACGAGACGGAGGTCGTCGAGGTTCCGGCCGACCAGGTCGCGCTCACCGTCCCGATCGACGGCGGGCTCGGCGTCCCGCCCGGGACGGGGCCGGGTGACGTCCTTGCCGCGTACAAGGTGAGCGACGGAGCCGTGCGCCTGCTCGTGGGCGACCTCAGGGTCCTCTCCGCGCCGCAGGGTGGCACGGGCGTGCTCTCCTCGGGTTCCCTCACCCTGGCCGTGTTCCCAGAGGACGTGCCGGCGATGCTCGCGGCGAGCGAGGAGGGGAGCCTACGCCTCGCCCTGCCGGGCAGCGACGCCATCTCGCCCGAAGGGGGCGCCCAGGAAACGCCGACGAACGTGCCCGCCGAGGGCCAGGGAGAGACAGACGAGGGGGATGGTGGCGAATGAGTGGCTGGCTTGCGGCATGTGCCGAGAAGGATCGCAGGGCCGTCGAGCGGCTCGTCGACTCGCTCGACGCCAGTGCGCGCGTGAGGGTCGTCGATGGTCCCGACGAGCTCCGATATCAGGTGGCGACCTCCGAGCCGGGGACCTACGAGGTCGTCGTGGGACCGCTCGACGAGAGCGTCTCGGACGTCAACCTCGCGGCGGCCGTCGCCAACGACGGGAATGCGCGGCGCGTGGTGCTCGCTGCCCGCGAGGTTTCCGGCTCGCTGCGCTCCCGCGCCGCCCGGGCGGGGATAGACCTCGTGCTCGACCTCGAGGAGTTCGACGAGGCGTCCGTCCCCGCGTCCCGCCCGACGACGGGCGGGCACCCGACGGAGCTGGAGAGCCCCCGGGTCGAGGCCCGGTCGGCCGCGCGCGCCGGCGAGGGGCCCCGCCGCGCGCCCGTCCTCGTGTTCTGCTCGGGCCGGGGCGGCGTGGGAAAGACGGCGCTCGCAGCCGGGGCGGCGGCGATCGCCGCCCGATGGGGGCTGCGCGTCCGGCTCCTCGACCTGGACCTCTCGTGCGGCAACGCGTACTCGTGCTTCGGCCTTGGCGGGGGCGGTGACCTCGCGTGCCTCGGGGGCGGCGCGACGCCGGAGGCCGTCTCGAGGGTCTTCGTCCCCGCCTCTCCGGGCGTGAGCCTCGCAGGACCCTGCGCGAGGCCGGAGATGGCGGAGGTGGCGGCCCCTCATGCCGGCGAGCTCCTCGAGCGCGCGACGCTCGAGTGCGACCTGGTCGTCGTCGACACCTCGACCACGTTCTCCGAGGCGGTCGCCCAGGCGGCGCAGCGCGCGGACCGGCTCCTGCTCGTGAGCGACGGCCGGCAGGGGTCGCTCTCCGCCGTCGCGCGCATGAGCGGGCTCGCCATCCGGCTCGGGGTGGCGCGGACGAGGATGGCGCGTCTCGAGAACCGTGCCGACCTGCGGGCGCGGCCGGACCTGTCCGCGGGGCGCGCGGAGGCCGGCCTCGAGGCGGCACGCTGCTATCAGGTGGTCGACGGGGGCCGCGAGGTCGCCGACTACCTCTCGTCCGGCAGGGTGGGGGAGCTCTGCGAGCCCGGCTACCCGTTCGCCGACTCGCTCGCCGCTACCCTCGCGCAGCTTATGGCCGAGCTCGGATGCCTGCCCGAGTGCGAGGAGGCGCGGAGGGCCTACGAGTCCCCCCGGCAGCAGCGACGGTGGTCCCTCTTCGGGTCGCGGAGGGAGGCGAGGTAGATGTCAGTCCTCGAGCTGGTCAGGGCGGTCGAGGCGAGCGGGTCCGGCGTCGCGCCCGGTGCGTCGAACGCCGAGCTCAGGAGGGCCCGGGAGCAGCTGAAGGGAGAGCTCGTCGAGCGCATGGGACTCAGGACGATAGCCGCCATGGTCTCCGGGGCCGACCCGGAGCGCGCCCGCTCCGAGCTTCTCGTGGTCCTCGAGGCCATCCTGAACACGAATGATGCGATCGCGTCGGTCGGGGTCGACCGCGAGACGCTCCTGCGGCAGGTCGTCGACGAGGTCTGCGGCCTCGGCCCGATACAGCCCCTCCTCGAGGACGACGAGGTCTCCGAGGTCATGATCAACGGGACCGCCGCCCTCTTCTTCGAGCGGGACGGGGAGCTGCACCCGGCGGACGCGGTCTTCGACTCACCCGAGCAGATCATGATCGTCATGGACCGCATCCTCGCCCCGCTGGGCCGACGGCTCGACCGCGCGAGCCCGCTCGTGAGCGCGCGCCTTCCCAATGGCGACCGCGTGAACGCCGTTGCGGCACCCGTCGCGATAGACGGGCCCGCGGTGACGATCAGAAAGTTCTCGGACCGCATCAGGACCCTGGACCGCCTGGTCGAGCTCGGTTCGCTGCCCGCATGGTACGCGCGGCTCCTCTCCTGGGCGGTCCGATGCTCGCGTTCGATCGCCGTCGCCGGCGGGACCGGCTCGGGGAAGACGACGCTGCTCAACGCGCTCTCGTGCGAGATACCCGTCACGGAGAGGGTCGTGACGATCGAGGACAGCGCCGAGCTGCGCTTCGACGCGCACCCGAACGTGGTGCGCCTCGAGGCGCAGGACAGCTCGATCGAGGGTTCGGGCGAGGTGACGATCCGCGACCTCGTCAAGAACGCCCTGAGGATGCGCCCGGACCGCATCGTGGTGGGCGAGGTGCGCTCCGGGGAGTGCATCGACATGCTCAACGCCCTCTCCACCGGGCATGCGGGCTCGCTCACCACCCTGCACGCCGGGAGCGCGGAGGAGGCGGTCATGCGTCTCGTGCTCATGGCGCGCTTCGGCATGGACCTCCCCACGGCGCTGATCGAGGAGCAGATAGCGACCGCGATCGACCTGATCGTGGTGATGAGGAGGCTCGCCGACGGGACGAGGGTCGTCTCGTCGCTGACCGAGGTGTCGCGGGCCCCGGACGGATCGGCGCGGCTCGACGAGCGGGTGAGCTTCAGCCTCGCGGAGCGGTCGTGGTCGCTCGAGGCGGAGCCCGCGTTCGTCCGGCGCGCGGAGGAGGACGGGATCCTGTCGTCGGAGGAGGTGCGGGAATGGAGGCGCTGCTTCTTGGGTGCGCGGGCGTGAGCTCGGGGCTCGCCGTGCTCGTGCTCCTGGGCGAGGGAGGGGGCTCGCTCTCCCGTCGCCTCGGCCACTGGGGCTTTGCAGCCCTGAGGTTCCTCGGGCGAGCGGGTCGCTCCCGCCCGGTCGTCCGGCTCCTGGCGTACGGGCCGTTCGGGAGGGTCGCGCGCGAGCTCTCCGAGCGCGCCTCGGGGCGCGGCGTCGACGTGGACGAGGGATGCTGCCTGTCGGCGGCGGTCTGCGCCGTCGCGGCGCTCTCCGCGGCCATGGGACTTCTCCTCGCCTCCCCGGTGGCGGCGGCATCGAGCGCGGTGGTCATGGTCGCCGCGGTCGTAGCCCGGGACGCTGCGCGGGGCCAGCGTGAGCGACGCGAGGTCGTCGCGGCGATGCCGGGGATCTACCGGACGCTGTCCGTCGCGCTGGCCTCGGGCCAGACGCTCGCGCAGGCGGTCTCCTACGTCGGCTCGCACGAGCGTGGGCCGGCGGCGCGCGTCTTCTCGCGCATGTCGCTGCGCCTGATCTGCGGCGTCTCGACCGAGGAGGCGGTCGACCTTCTCGCACGGGAGCTCGGCGTGCCTGGTGCCGGGCTTCTCGCCACCGCGCTCGTCGTCTCGCACCGGACTGGGAGCCCCCTGCGGGACCTGCTCAGACGCTCGGCCGCGCTCGCGGAGCGACAGGGCGAGTTCGAGCGGATGCTCGGGGTCAAGACGGCCCAGGTGAGGCTCTCCGTTCGGGTGGTGTGCCTGCTGCCCGTCGTCATGATCTGCGTGCTGGCGCTCATCTCGCCCGACTTCCAGGAGGGGCTGCTCACCCCGGCGGGCACGGGGTGCGTCGCCCTCGCCGTCCTCCTCGACGGTCTGGCCCTAGTGCTGATCAGGCGGCTCATGAGGGGGGTGCTGAGATGGACGTGAGCGCCGTCGTCCTCGTGGGCGGCTCGTCCGTTCTCGCGGGGTGCCTGCCGTTGGTCCTGGGCGGACGCGGGGCGAGGCGCCCTGCGCCCGGCCGAGCTGGCGTCGCTCTTGCGGCGGCACGCGACCTGGTCATGAGGCTTCCCTGGGCGAGAAGGGCGCGCGAGGGGGAGGCCTCCGCCCGCAGGAGGGAGGCGTGCCTCTCCGAGCTTCCGGCCCTTCTCGACGTCGTGACGCTCGGGCTCTCCGCCGGGCTCTCGTTCGACGCCTCGCTCGAGCTGTACTGCGCGCGGAGCGACGGGGAGCTCGCGCGGGCGTTCTCGGAAGCGATGCTCGGCTGGCG
>CAUGFC010000098.1 GCA_959598545.1 uncultured Olsenella sp.
GCCCATCTCGTCGAGGAGCTCGGCGACGTCCTCGAGCAGGTGGTCCTTCACGCGCAGATAGCCGCCGACGCCGGCTCCTTCACGATTGACGACGTGGTCCACGGTCTCAACGAGAAGCTCGTCCGTCGCCACCCTCACGTCTTCGGCGCGCACGCCGCCGCCGGTGACGGCGGCGAGGTCCAGGACATCTGGGACGAGGTCAAGGCTGCCGAGCGCGCCACCGCGGGCGAGGCCGAGCGGCCCCAGGGGCTTCTCGACTCCGTCCCGCGCTCCCTCCCGGCGCTCATGCACGCCCAGAAGATCTCCAAGCGCGCCGCAAAGGTCGGGTTCGAGTGGGAGACCGTTGCCGACATCTGGGACAAGGTCGCCGAGGAGCGCGCCGAGTTCGAGCGCGAGGCCCCCGGCTCCGACGCGCGCGCCCTCGAGTTCGGGGACCTGCTCTTCGCCCTGGTCAACGTGGCGCGCCGCGAGGGCATCGACGCCGAGGAGGCGCTCGCGGCCTCCAACCGCAAGTTCAGGGCCCGCTGGTCGCGCATGGAGGAGCTTGCCTGGACCGAGGGTCTCGACCTCGAGAAGCTGGACACCGAGCGCCTGAACGAGCTCTGGGACCGTGCGAAGGCAGAGGAGAAGCGCTGACGAGAGCCGCGCCCGCGCCGGCGTCTGCTATAACAGGGGGAGCCGGGCCGCGCCCGGCGCCTGCCCAGCCACAACGAACCAGAGACGAAGCAACGGCATGAGCGAAGAGAAGACCAAGAGCCGTCCCACCAAGCGGCCGAAGGCGGCCAAGAAGGCCGTCCCCAAGACGACCAAGAAGGCTCCCTCGCCCGCCCGCCCGACGGCCGCGGCCGCGCGCGCCGCGCGATCCGAGCAGGGCTCGACGCGCGGAGGCAGCTCGTCGGCCCCCCGCCTCACCCCGGACGCCGCACGGGACTTCGCCTCCCGCCATCGCGCCCCGCTCATCGCGGCCTTGGTCGCCGTCTTCGTGATCGTCGCGCTCTACGGACCGTTCAGGAGCCTCTACCAGGCCTGGCGTGACAACGGGATGCTCCTGGAGCAGCAGGTCCGGACCGACGAGGAGAGCGCCGAGCTCGAGGGCGACATCAACAGCCTCATGACCGAGGACGGCATCAAGGACGAGGCCCGCGAGCGCGGCTACGTCGAATCCGGCGAGACGCGCATCGTGGTCGAGGGGCTCGACGCGGAGGACGACGCCTCCGCCGGCGAGCAGGACGGGGAGTCGGGAACCCCCTGGTACCTGCGCGTCACCGACTTCCTCTTCCAGTACGAGGCCCAGTCGTAGGGAGGACGCATGACCAGGCTCGCCTGCATCGACATCGGGACGGTCACAGCCCGCCTCGCCGTGGCGGACGTGGAGGACGGGCGGGTCGTCCGTCTCGCCAAGCACTCAGAGATCTGCAACCTGGGGCAGGACGTGGACGCCACCGGGCGCCTGAACGAGGAGGCCATGGCGCGCGTGACCGCCTGCGTGCGCGGCTACGTGGCCTCCGCGCGCGAGGCCGGCGCCACCGCCGCGTGCTGCACGCTCACGAGCGCGGCGCGCGATGCCGAGAACTCCTCGACGCTCGTGGGCGAGCTGACCGCGCTGGGCCTCGAGCCCCTGGTCATCCCCGGCCAGGTCGAGGGCGCGCTGACCTTCCTCGGCGTGGTGCGCGACTTCCCCGGGCGGACCATCCTCGTGGCGGACAACGGCGGGGGCTCCACGGAGCTCGCCTGCGGCCGCGTGCGCGACGACGGTACGCTCGACCTGCGCTTCGTTCGCTCCGTCGACGTCGGCTGCCGCCGCGTGACCGAGAAGTTCCTCACGCCGTCCGGCCCTGACGCCCCGGAGGCGCTGACCGCCGCGCACGAGTTCGCCGCCTCGGCGTTCGGCCCGGCCGTGCGCGAGGGCGCGCTCCTCTCGGCGGATGCCGAGGGCGCTGCCCCGGGCGCGCCGGCCACGCTCGTGGTCACCGGCGGCACCGTCACCACGCTCGTGGCCGTCGAGAAGGCCCTCGTGCCGTACGACCCCTCCCAGGTCCACCTGGCGACGCTCTCGCGCGAGACGCTCGAGCGGCTGGAGGCGCGCCTCGCCGCCCTCACCGTGGACGAGCGCGCTGCGCTTCCCGGCATCCAGCCCAAGCGTGCCGCCGTGATCGTGGGCGGTGCCGTGGCCGTGGGCGAGCTCATGCGCCAGACGGGCTTCTCGGAGCTCACCGTGAGTGAGTCCGACCTGCTCTTCGGCTTGGCGACCGTCGCCGATGCCGCCCTGCGCGGCGCGGGGTCCCCCGTGGGCTGGGTCCCGGCGATGCGTCCGCTGCGCTAGGATAGACGTGCGCCGCGACGCGGCGCGAGCGGGGGCGTGGCGGAACTGGCATACGCAGGAGACTTAAAATCTTCGGCCGCAAGGATTGTGGGTTCGAGTCCCACCGCCCCTACCAGCATCGACGCGCCCGGGTGGCAGCCGCCGCCCGGGCGTTTCTCTCGCCGCGCGCCTAGTTCGTGAACAGGTGCTCGCGGCGCGCGAAGTAGTACTTGTTCACGATGATCATCACGAGGCTGGTGATGACCTGGGCGAGCTCGGAGACGGTCACGACATCGGCGAGCTCCACGCGCGCGGCGATGGACATGACGAACGCGTAGAGGAACTGCACGGCGATGTTCACGCCCAAAAGCGTCAGGTAGAGCTTGGGGGCGCCCTTCTTGAAGCCTGCGAGTCGCTGGCGCACGTAGAGCGCGAAGACCGCGAGGGCGACGAAGGCGACGCCGAAGACGAGGTCTATGACGCGGAGACCGTCTATGAGGTCGTAGACGAGGTCGGCGTAGCTGATGCCGTCGACGACGTAGGCGGTGCCCGTGAGGAGCATGATCCCGGCCGCCGCGAGCGAGAGCGCGGAGATGAACAGCTGCACCCAGATGATGAACTTGAACCAGCCCATCGAGGGGGCGGCCTGCGCGGCGGGCTCGATGGCGCTCTGATCGGCGCCGGCGTCGACCGTCTCCGCCGCGGGCTCGATCGCCGTCAGCGGCGTGCCGCACTCGGAGCAGAACTTGGCGTCGTCGGGGAGCTGCCTTCCGCAGTTGGGACAGAACATGGGGCCTCCTAGCCGGGTCGTCCAGCGACGGTTGGCGTCGCAGCCTCGATTCTACGGCAACGCGCCCTACCGTGCGCCCCATGCGGCCTTTGGTATACTGGCCTCTGCGTCCCCATCGTCTAGTGGCCTAGGACATCGCCCTTTCAAGGCGACGACACGGGTTCGACTCCCGTTGGGGGCACCACGACGCCTGCGGGCTCGTCCGGGACTCCGGGCGGGCCCGTTTTTCTCGCCGCGCGCGGCCAACGTGGCTGCTCCGAAATTAACGGACATAATTCAAGTTTCCCGAATTTGAATCCTGCGGATATATGATAGTCAATTGAATTCTGCCCGTTAATTGCGAGAAGGTCGCGCGCTACCAGTCCAGGTCGCGCCGCTCCGCGAACGCCCGCGCCGACGCCACGAGCCAGTCGTGCCCCTGGCACCAGGCCACGAACTCCGGCACGTCGGCGATGATGGGCTCCGCCTCCCGCACGGCCATGAGGGACTCCTCGAAGCCGCAGGCCGCGGCCTCGGGGCGGTCGGGCAGGTAGAGCTCGACGAACGTGGGCCTCAGCAGCGCGTAGGCGCCGCCCTCGCACAGGCCGTCGAACCCGCGCAGGGCGCGCCGGGCCGCCGTCAGCCGGTCGAGCTTGTAGAGCAGCAGCACGCGCGCGAGGTGCGACCAGGCGCTCTCCCGTTCCGAGAAGCGCGCCTCCAGCGCCCCGAGCCCGGGCTCGTCCTCGAGCCGCGCGCAGGCGAGCATGTACGTGTGGCGGGCGCCCAGCTGGTCGTCGGGCGCGGCGTCGAGCAGCGAGGCCGCCGCGGACGCCGCCATGCGCGGGCGCGCCGCGTCCAGGCAGGTTCGCGCCACCGCGGCGCGCAGCCGCAGATGCGGCCGGTAGAAGACGTCCTCCCAGGCGTCGCCCTCGGGGACCGGCGAGCTTGCGAACTCCCGCTCCAGGTCGAGCAGCCCCTGGGTCAGCGGGTCCGCCTCCAGCCCGCCGGCGAGAAGGTCGATCAGGCGCGCGTCCAGGCAGCGCTCGTCCAGTTCGAGGGCCTGGCGGCAGGCCGCGCGCAGCAGGCCCAGCCGGCGGGCGCGCTCTGCCTCGAATGCTGCGTCGTCGAGAAGGTCGTCGTCCCGCCCGCTCGCCCGATATGCGTCGAGCGCGTGTGCGACCGCGAGAAGTGCCTGCTCGGGCGGCTCGTCGGCAAAGTCGGCGGGGTTCTGCCGCACGGCGAGGACGAGCTCCGCGTATGCCTCGTCGGAGAGCGGGCCGATCTTCTCGTTCCTGCGCATGGCGCAGCGCGCCACCAGCTCCTCCCAGGCGTTCATGACACCTCCCCGCCGACGGCGCCCGCTCCGGCGCCCGCCGCCTCCCCGCCGGTCGCCCGCATGAACTCCTCGACCTCACGCGGGCGCAGCTCGCTGACCGTGCGGGCGAGCCACGCGCCCAGCACGCCCCGACCGGAGCGCTCGACGCCCTCCTGCAGCAGGACGACGCCCTCGCTCAGGGCCAGGACCATCTCGTCCTCGCTGTACTCCTCCACGCGGATGCGGGCGAAGCGCCCGTCGGCGATCTCCATCTGGCGGACCATCACGCCGGCGCTGCCGGGGTAGGAGACGAGCAGGCTCTCCACGAGCTCCCGCGCCGCGCGGAGGTCCCAGCGCCCGTGCGCGAGCGCGATCTGGGCGAGCATGACCCACGCGTCGTCGGGGTGCCCGAGCCCGTTGGGGTCCGGGTAGTTGGCGACCAGCTCGGCGAGGCCCTTCTCGTCCTCGAGCTTGGCCAGGGCGTACGCGAGCGTGAAGCGCACGTCGGAGAGGTCGCCGGGGTCCGCCTCGAGCAGCCGTCGGGCCACCCGGACGCTCTCTCGGTTGCGCCCGCAGATCAGCGCGCACTCCGCCATCTCCGCCATCCAGCGCCACCACGGGCGCATCGCGAGGCTCGCCGCGAGCGGCCGGCGCGCCGCGTCGAGCAGCCCGCAGAGCTGGTCGCGCTCCGTCTCGCACGCCGCGCGGACCTTCTCGGCGCGTTCGGACAGGAAGCGCCAGCGCTCCTCGTAGGAGCCGGTCTCGCAGGACATCCTCATGCGCACGGCGTCATGGCAGCCGGGGTCGAGCGAGACGGCCTCGTCGAGCAGGGCGCGTGCCTGGGCGGAGAGCGCCTCGACCTGGGCGTCGCCCGCGAAGGGCAGGCGGTAGTCGAGGATCTCGGTCGCGCGTGCGACCAGGTGGAAGGCGCGGTCGGCATCCGTCTGGGGCAGCGAGTCGCGATCCTGCGCGAGCCGCCTGCCGAACGTGGCGAAGGCGCGCGCGGCCGCCCCCGGGTCGCTCTCGTCGAGCGAGAGCGCGTAGCGCAGGCTCATGCGCAGATAGTCGTCTCTTCGGGAATCGTGTGCCATCTCGCCTCCTCCCCACCATCCTAGCTCAGCCGGGCGCTTCGCCGCTCGCCGCCGCTCGCCGGCCGGTCCGGAAACCCACAGTGTTGCCAACGGATTTCGCTATACTTGTTCCCGGCCGAGCCGCCGCGTCTCTGACGACCCGGGCAGGTACTTCTCGCAAGGTGCAAATCGGGGGAGATGGTCCCCCGTTTGATCCGTCGCGGTGGCGGCGGCAAAGGAATTGGAGGAGTGTTATGGGACGTTTTACCAACCCGCGTGACCTGTACTTTGGTGAGGGCGCTCGCCACGAGGTCAAGAACCTCAAGGGCTCCCGTGCCATGATCGTCACCGGCGGCGGCTCCATGCGTCGCGGCGGGTTCCTGCAGGACGTCGAGGCTGACCTCAAGGAGGCCGGCTTCGAGGTCGAGATCTTCGAGGGCGTCGAGTCCGACCCGTCCGTCGAGACCGTCATGAAGGGCGCCAAGGCTATGGAGGCCTTCCAGCCCGACTGGATCGTCGCCATCGGCGGCGGAAGCCCCATCGACGCCGCCAAGGCCATGTGGCTCTTCTACGAGTACCCGGAGGAGACCTTCGAGCAGGCCATCGTGCCGTTCAGCTTCCCCGAGCTCCGCACCAAGGCCAAGTTCTGCGCCATCGCCTCCACCTCCGGCACGGCCACCGAGGTCACGGCCTTCTCCGTCATCACCGACTACGAGAAGGGCATCAAGTACCCGCTCGCCGACTTCAACATCACGCCTGACGTCGCCATCGTCGACCCCGAGCTCACCTACACCATGCCGCAGAAGCTCTGCGCCCACACCGGCATGGACGCGCTGACCCACGCCATCGAGGCCTACGTCTCCACCGCGGGCTCCATGTTCACCGACGCCAACGCCCTCCACGCCATCCGTGAGATCGTCGAGTGGCTGCCCAAGAGCTACCAGGGCGACAGGGAGGCCCGTCAGCACATGCACGAGGCCCAGTGCATCGCCGGCATCGCCTTCTCC
>CAUGFC010000099.1 GCA_959598545.1 uncultured Olsenella sp.
GGTAGACTGAATAAGGGTGAGCGCATGAGAAACAATCAGTTTTCCAAATACCGGAGTCTCGGGCTGAATATCGCCTATTACCGCAAGGACCGCGGTCTTTCGCAGAGCGAGCTGGCCGAGCGCGTGAACATCAGCCGCACGCACATGAGCCGGATCGAAACGGCGGACTGCGCCGTTTCTCTCGACGTGGTTTTTGATATCTGCGACGCACTGGAGATAAAGCCGGTCGAGCTTTTCGATTTTCGGGCATGAAGAACCGCCGCGAACGCAAGCGTTTGCGGCGGTTCTTGACGCCCCGGGCGGAGCAGAGCCCCGCCCCTACAAGACCGTATCAAAATCCGTCCGTAGAGAAGGGGCTCTGCTCCTCCCCATTTCTCTCCGTCAGCGAGAAATCTTTTCACAGCGGTAATGCAGGAAGCCGTTCTCCTGCCGGACAAATGCAAACCCGACCTTTTCGAGCACGCGCCGGCTGCGCGTGTTCTTTTCTATGACCCGCGCAGTCACGGCGGTCAGCCCCAGCTCGTCAAAGGCATATGCGAGCAAAAGCCGCTCCGCCGCTGTACCGATACCGCGGTTTTTCACCGCGTCGTTCTGGAGATGGATGGAAAGCTCGCCCTCCCGCTTCTCCCAGTCGATATGCTTGATGCCGGTCTCGCCCACCGGACACCCGTCGAGCCGAATGAGAAAATGCCGCCGGTCGGGCGCGCCGTAGCGCTCAAACCGCTTTCGCGTCTCTTCCGGAGAGTAGCGGTACGCGGAAAAGAGGCTCATGTCCGCAAACGTGGCCGGGTCGCGCTGAAAATTGCGGTCAAGCTCGTTCATTCCTTCAAGCGTGATCTTTTCCAGAGTAATGTTCATGTCCTCCGCTCCTTTCCTCCGGCGCCGGCGCCAGCCCCCACGCGAGCCACAAAAGCGGCGCGCTCACGACAAGGCCGAGCGCGAAAAATGCCTGCATCCAGTACGCCGCGGCGCCCCAGAGCCACGCGGCGCTCTCCCCGTTCTCCCGCGGGCGGAAAAACGTGACGCCCACCATGCCGAGATAAAGCGCAAGCCCCGGCCACCCGAGATTCATCGCATAGCCGAGATACTCGTTGTGCGCGTTCGTAACATACGTTCCGAGCGTCCGTCCCGTCTCCGGCACGAAGCGCGTGAACTCGATGTGCAGCCGCGCTGCCGCCGTGCCCGGCCCGCCGCCGAACACCGGCCGCCCCCGCCACTGGGGGTGTTCAAGCTGCTCGACCGAGGCGAAGAAGGCGTCGAGGTCGAGCAGCCCCACAGCCGGTCCGTCCCAGCCGACTATGTCGCGCGAAGCTCCCATTCCCTCAGTATAGGGGTTGGGCCGGACGTCACTGAGGGGCGCCGCCCGTGGCGCTCTACTCGGCCAGGCCGAGCTCCACGCGCGGCGCGTCGGCCCAGAGCGTCTCCAGGCGGTAGTACTCGCGCGTCTCGCGACGGAAGACGTGCACCACGACCGAGCCGTAGTCCACGAGCACCCAGGAGAGCCCCTCTCGGCCCTCGCACGAGATCGGCGAGACGCCGCAGTTGGCACCGACCTTGGTCCGGACCTCGTCGACGATGGCATCGACCTGGCGCGCGTTCTCGCCGGTGCACACCAGGAAGTAGTCACAGACGTCGGTCAGGGGCGAGAGGTCGAGAAGGACGACGTCGTCCGCCTTCTTTGAGTCGGCCGCGACGGCGGCGACCTTGGCGAGCTCGAGCGGGGTGACGGTCATGTGGTCTCCTTATCTGTCGTTCGTGGCGCGCAGGGCCGCGAGGGCGTTGTAGACGTCGACGGTGCCGGGGTAGAGATAGCGCCCGCCCTCGAGGACGTAGACGATGCCGCCGACGAACGACGCCCAGAAGAGGTCGTCGAGGGAGGCCTCGCCCACGAGCGCGCGCGAGCGGAGAATTCCGGGCGTGTCCGGGCGCAGCGGCTCGATGCCGTCGGCGACGAACAGGACCTGGTCGAGCGGCCCCATGGGGACGGCCGCCGTGGTGTGGACCTCGATCGCGCGCCACACCTCGGGCGGCAGCTCGGGGTAGCGAGCCGGGAGGGTGCGCGAGGCGATTATGCCGTGCAGCAGCGGGTGGACGAGCTCGAGGTCGACGCCAAGGTCTATTCCGAGCTCGCGGGCGCGGGCAAGCTGCTCGGGGACCGAGGACGCCTTCTCCCAGTCATGAAGGAGGCCGGCAGCCCTCGCGAGGAAGGGGTCGACGCCGTAGGTCAGCGCGAGGCGCTCGGCCGTGTCTGCCACCGAGATCGAGTGCGCCAGACGCCTGGGCTTGGCCGAGAGGCGCTCCGTGACGTCAGCACGAAGGCGGTCGAGCAGGGACCGCTGCTCGGGCGAGTAGGCGGCGACGAGCCGGGTCTCCCCCCTCATCAGGCGACCACCTCGCCCGTGTGCCCGTAGCGATTCCTGGGGACCCCGTAGAGCCCGTGCTTGTGCAGGTAGCCCGTCACCTGGTCGGGGGTCAGGTAGCGAAGGCTCTGCCCCGCCTCGACGCGCTCGCGCAGATAGCTCGAGGAGATGGCGAGCGCGGGGACCGAGAGATACGTCACGTCGAATTCGAGGCCCGAGGCGGCTATGGCGTCCCATGCGCGGTCGAGGTCGTAGCCCGGCCGAGTCGCCGCGACGAGATGCGCCAGCCGCGCGATGTCGGCGGCGTCCCTCCAGGACACGATCTCGGTGATGGCGTCGGCGCCGGTGATGAAGTAGAACTCGACGTTGTCGGGATAGAGCTCGCGCAGGAGGCGGAGGGTGTCCGCCGTGTAGGTCACGCCCTCGCGGTCGATCTCGAAGCGGGAGGCGACGAAGTGGGGGTTGTCGGCCGTCGCGAGCAGCGTCATCGCGAAGCGCTCCTCCCCCGAGGTGACGCGCTTGTCGAGCTTGAACGCGGGGCGGCCGGCGGGCATGAAGACGACGAGGTCGAGCTTGAGGTCGTCGAAGGCCTGCTCCGCGGCGACCAGGTGGCCGTTGTGGATGGGGTCGAACGTTCCGCCCATGATCCCGAGACGGTAGGTCCTCCCCTCGTCGAGGCCGAGGACCGGGAGGTCCTTCTCGCGAAGACGGGCGACGTCGACGCTCATCGGACCTGCCCCTCCCCCCGGGCGAGCCACTTGGTGGTGGTGAGCGCCGCGGCGCCCATGGGACCACGTGCGTGGAGCTTCTGGGTCGAGATCCCTATCTCCGCACCCAGCCCGAAGACGCCACCGTCCGTGAACCGGGTCGAGGCGTTGGCATAGACCACCGCGGCGTCGACCCCGGCGAGGAATGCCTCGCACGCCTCGTAGGAGTTCGAGACTATGGCCTCGGAGTGGCCCGTGCCGTAGCGGTTGACGTGCTCGATGGCCTCGTCCACGCCGGAGACCACGCGGCAGCTGATCTCGAGCGCCAGGTACTCCCGGCCCCAGTCCTCCTCGGTCGCGTCCGTGAAGGAGGCAAGGAGGTCGGGTCGGCCGGAGAGCGCCGCGCGCGTCTCGGCGTCGCCGTGCACGACCACGCCGGCCTCCGCGAGCTCGGAGACCATCGAGGGAAGGAAGGCGGCGGCGACGGAGCGGTCGACGAGCAGCGACTCGGCGGCGTTGCACACGCCGACCCGCTGCGTCTTGGCATTCATGACGATAGCACGGGCGCGGTCGAGGTCGGCCGCCTCGTGGACGTACACGTGGCAGTTGCCCGTGCCGGTCTCGATGACGGGGACCTTGGCACCCTCGACGCAGGCGCGGATGAGCGAGGCGCCCCCACGCGGGATGAGGACGTCGACGAGGCCGGTGGCACCGAGGAGCTCGGCGGTCTGCGTGTGCGCGGCATCGTCGTCGACGTACTGGAGCGCGTCCTCCGGCAGGCCGGCCTCGACGAGGGCCGCGCGACAGGCCTCGACGAGCGCGAGGCAGGACTCGCGCGCCGCGGACCCGCCCTTGAGCACGCATGCGTTGCCCGACCTGACGCACAGGCCGAACGCGTCGGCCGTGACGTTGGGGCGGGCCTCGTAGATCATGGCGACGACACCCAGGGGGACCGTGACCCGCTCGATGCGCAGGCCGTTCTCGAGGGTGCTCCCGCCCAGGACGAGACCGAGCGGGTCCTCCTGGCGGGCGATGTCGTCGAGCGCGTCGGCGATGGCGCGGATGCGCGACCCGTCGAGCATGAGCCGGTCCTGGAGCGGCTCGCTCATGCCCGCCGCGCGGGCGCGCTCGAGGTCGCGCGCGTTGGCGGCGACGATGTCGGCCTCGGCGGCGCGGATGTTGTCGGCGGCGAGCCCAAGGGCGCGCTCCCGCACGCCGCGGGGCGCCCGGGCGACCATAGGTGCGGCCGCCTTGGCGAGCGTTGCCTTGTCCCTTGCCTCAGACATGTGTGCTCCCCTCTAGAAGACGAGAAGGTCGTCCCGGTGAACTGCGGGCTGGGCGCGCTCGGGGCCCAGGAACCGCGCGATGACGTCGAGCTTGATGCCGCGAACGCGCGCCATGTCCTCCGAGGAGTAGCGCGCGATGCCCCGGCCGACCACGTCGCCGGAGGCGGAGCGGACGTTCACGACGTCGCCCGCCTCGTAGGAACCGCTCGTCGCGGCGACGCCCACGGGAAGTATCGAGGCGCCGCGCTCCAGGACGGCGCGGCTCGCGCCCTCGTCGAGCGAGATCGTGCCGCGCGGCACCTCGGCGAGCCCGATCCAGAGCTTGCGGCCGCCCTCGTGGGGGCTGCCTGCCGGCGACTCGAAGCGCGTGCCCACGCCCCGGCCGTCGGCGACCTCAAGCAGCACTCCCCCGCGGCGGCCACGGCAGATCACGGTCGGTATGCCGGCGGCGAGCATGGCGCGCGCGGCCCTGAGCTTGGAGGACATGCCCCCGGTGCCGAAGGAGGTCCCGACGCCGCCGGCAAGCTCGGTGAGCCGGTGGTCGACCTCGGTGACGTGCGGGATGAGCGTGGCCGAGGGGTCCTCCTGCGGGTTTGCGGTGTAGAGCCCCTCGACGTCGGAGCAGATCACGTAGAGGTCGGCGCCGACGAGCGCCGAGACGAGGGCGCCGAGCATGTCGTTGTCGCCGAAGGCGAACTCGGCGGTGGAGAGCGTGTCGTTCTCGTTGACCACGGGGACCGCGCCGAGCTCCACGAGACGCGTGAGCGTGACGCGCGCGTTAAGGAAGGCGTCGCGGTCCATGACGTCGCGCCGAGTGAGCAGCACCTGGCCGCAGGGGATGCCCCGCTCGGCAAGGACGTCCGCGTATGCCTGCGTGAGGCGTGCCTGACCGGCGGAGGCGCAGGCCTGGAGCGTCGCCAGGTCGTCCGGTCGGGTGGAGAAGCCCAGGACGTCACGACCGGCGGCAACGGCGCCGGAGGAGACCACGACGACGCGCGTCCCGGATGCCATGAGCTCGGCGATCTGGGCGCACAGCGAGCGCACGAACGCGCGGTCGAGCGCGCCGTTCTCGTCCACCAGGGTGGACGAGCCGATCTTGACGACCATGAGCGTGGGGCGCGCCACTACTCGACCTCCCCCTCAGAGAGCGTGTCGTCCTCGTCGGGCAGCTCGTCATAGTCGGGGGCGGCGTCCTTCCCCTCGTAGGTGAAGGCGAGTTCGAGGATGCGGACCTCGTCGCCGGTGACGGCACCCGCCTTGGCGAGCGCGTCGTCGAGCCCGCAGCGGGCGAATCGGTGCTGGAGGTATGCCACGGCCTCGTCGTTCTCCCAGTCGGTCTGTATGACCATGCGCTCGATCTGGGCGCCCGTGGCGCGCCAGGCGTGACGCTCCTCGCGAACGATGCGGATCTGGCGGTCACGACGCTCCCTCTCGCGCTCCCAGCGCTCAGAGAGGTCGACGACGGGCGCGCTCGGCGCCGCCTCGGCGCGCAGGCGGGCGACCTCGGCCGCACAGGAGCTCACGAGCGCGTCCAGCCCGGCGCCCGTCGCGGCGGAGACGGCGAAGAACTGGTGGCCGTCTCGTTCCGCGACCTCGCGCAGGCGACGAACGGCCTCCTCGGTGCCGGGGAGGTCGCACTTGTTGGCGACGACGATCTGCGGGCGGGCGGCGAGCTCGGCGGCGTATGACGCGAGCTCGTCGTTGATGACCTCGTAGTCCTCGACGGCGTCGCGGCCCTCGTATCCTCCCGTCACGTCGACGACGTGCAGTATGAGGGCGGTGCGCTCGATGTGGCGGAGGAACTGGTGACCGAGGCCCCTGCCCTCGCTCGCGCCCTCGATGAGACCCGGGACGTCGGCCGCGACGAAGGACTGGCCGTTCGCGGCGCGGGCCACGCCCAGGTTGGGGACGAGGGTGGTGAAGGGGTAGTCGGCGATCTTGGGGCGTGCGGCGCTGATGCGGGCGATGATGGAGCTCTTCCCCACCGAGGGCATGCCCACGAGGGCGGCGTCCGCCATGAGCTTCATCTCGAGCTCGATCCA
>CAUGFC010000100.1 GCA_959598545.1 uncultured Olsenella sp.
CGAGCTCGAGCTCGTGCGCGGCGAGGACGGCGAGCCCTGGCGCGCCACCGGCGAGGCCCTCGCGCACAACCGCTACAAGCAGCCGATCTTTGGTGACCAGGGCGAGACGGGCGAGTTCATCTACGCCGACTACGTCACCCTCGACGACGGCACGGGCATCGTCCACTGCGCGCCCGGCCACGGCGTGGACGACTACCTCGCCGGCCAGAGGTTCGGCATCCCCACGGTCATGCCGGTGGACGACGACGGCCGCTTCTTCGTGGGCGACGGCATGGGCACGGGCGGCCCGTGGTCCGGCATGGAGGTCAACGAGGCCAACCCCAAGATCATCGAGTGGCTGCGCGAGCGCGGCACGCTGATCCTGCACGAGGACATCAACCACAGCTATCCGCACTGCTGGCGCTGCAAGGAGCCCGTCATCTTCCGCGCCACGAGCCAGTGGTTCGTCTCGATGGACAAGCCCCTGCGCGGCGGCAAGAGCCTCCGCGAGCAGGCGCTCGAGGAGCTCTCGAAGGTCAGGTTCTACCCCGGCCACGCCATCAAGCGCATCGGCTCGATGGTGGAGGGCCGTCCGGACTGGTGCATCAGCCGCCAGCGCAACTGGGGCGTGCCCATCCCGGCCTTCACCTGCCAGGACTGCGGCGAGACCGTCATGAACGACGACACTCTCGACGCCGTGATCGAGCTCTTCCGGAGCAAGGGCTCCGACTCCTGGTTCACCGACGATCCCGCGAGCTATCTCGGCGACGCCTGCGTCTGCCCCAAGTGCGGCGGGCACCATCTCAAGGCCAACAGGGACATCCTCGACGTGTGGTGGGACTCCGGCGTCTCCCACACCGCCGTCTGCCGCCACCGCGACAACCTCACCTTCCCGGCCGACATGTACCTCGAGGGCTCCGACCAGCACCGCGGCTGGTTCATGAGCTCGCTCATGACCTCCGTGGGCGCCTACGGCGTGGCCCCGTACAAGTCCGTGGTCTCCCAGGGCTTCACGCTCGACGGCCAGGGCCGCAAGATGTCCAAGTCGCTCGGCAACGTCATCGACCCCAACAAGGAGTGCGACACCCGCGGCGCCGACATCCTGCGCCTCTGGGTCACCTCCGTCGACACCTCCAACGACATCCCCTGCGACGGCACGATCCTCGACCACGTGGGCGAGGCCTACCGCCGCTTCCGCAACACCCTGCGCTTCCTGCTGGGCGAGATCGAGGGCCAGTTCGACCCGGCGACCGACGCCGTTCCCTACGACGAGCTCACGCCCTACGACAAGCTCGCGCTCGCGCGCCTCTGCCAGGTTCACGACCAGGTGAGCGCCGCCTACGAGTCCTACCGCTTCAACGTGGTCTATCGCACGCTCTACGACTACGTGATCACGGAGCTCTCCAACGGCTACCTCAACGCCACCAAGGACCGCGTCTACTGCGGCGAGAAGGACGGCTTCGAGCGCCGGAGCGCCCTCACCGTCTGGGCGCAGATCCTCTCGATGCTCGTCCACGACCTGCAGCCGATTCTCGTCTACACCACCGACGAGGTCATGAGCTACCTGCCGGCGTCGCTGCGCGACGGCCAGGAGTACGCCGCCCTTCTCGACTGGTACCAGGCGCCCTGGACCGTCGAGGAGTACGAGCCCTACCTCACCGTCTACGACGCCGTCGTCGAGGCCCGCGCCGCCTTCACCAAGGCCTACGAGGCCGCGATCGCCGACGGTGCGCTGTCCGAGAAGACCACGCAGGCCGCCCGTGCCACGCTGACGGCGCCCGCGGAGCTGCACGAGCTTCTCGCCGGCGAGCTGGGCTGCGAGCTGGCCGAGCCCTTCGTGTGCTCCGAGGTGGAGCTCGCCCAGGGCGACGAGCTCTCCTGCGCCGTGGAGCCCGCGCACGGCGAGAAGTGCCCGCGCTGCTGGAACTTCCGCGAGCTCGGCGAGGACGGCCTCTGCCCGCGCTGCCACGACGTCGTGGCAGCGCTCGGGGAGTAGGGCTTGGCCGGCCCCGACGTCACGAACTCCGCCCGCGCGCGGCGGCTGGCGCTTTTCGCGCTGGTCGCCGCCGCGGTCGTGCTCCTCGACCAGCTGAGCAAGCTCGCCGCGCGCGACCTGCTCGTGCCGGGCGAGCCGGTTACGCTGATCCCTGGCGTCATGGACCTCTCGCTCATCTACAACACGGGCGCCGCGTTCTCCCTGGGGGAGGGGGCGGGGCCGCTCTTCGTGCTCGTTGCCGCCGCCATGTGCGTCGCCGGCGTCTACGTGGCGTGGCGGCGCGCGGACGTCCCGCTTCCGCTGCTGCTCACGTTCGCGTGCGTCGTGGGCGGGGGCATCGGCAACGCGATCGACCGCGTGGCCCTTGGCGCCGTCACCGACTTCTTCAAGACCACGTTCATGGACTTCGCGATCTTCAACGTGGCCGACATCTTCGTGACCTGCGGCGTTCCTCTCGCCCTCATCCTGTGGTGGCGCTGGGACGTCGCCCTCGAGCGCGCCGAGGCGGGGGAGTAGGCGCCACCTACGCTACCCCGCAATGCGGTTTGGGTTCGAAATCTCGTTCGGACGGGCCTCATCGTTAGAGAAACCGCAGGTCGTGTATTTTGAGCGTGTCCGATGTCCTGAATATTGAACCCAAACCCAAAAACGGTTTGGGTTCACTTTTCGTGCGTGGCGAGCCAGTCTTGGGGCAAAACCGCAGGTCGCCAGAATGAATGAGTCGCGTTTTGGCGCCGCGGTGAACCCAAACCCTCCGAAACGGCCCCGCGATGGGGCATGCTACGATGTCAGCCGGCCCGAGTCGAGGAAGGGAGGGGGCCGCCCATGCCGAGTCGCATCGTCAACCTGCTCGTGGGACCCGAGTCCGACGGCATGCGGCTCGACGCGTTCCTCGCCGCGGCGCCCGACATGCCCTCCCGCTCCGCCTGCGCGCGCCTCGTCGAGGACGGCGCCGTCACGATCAACGAGACTCCCGCCACCTCCAAGTCCGAGAAGGTCCTGCTCGGCGACCGCGTCCGCGCGCTCGTGGACGAGCCGGAGCCCGTGGGCGGACCGCTCGCCCCCAACCTCTACATCCCCCTCGACATTCGCTTCGAGGACGACCATCTCATCGTCCTCTCCAAGCAGGCCGGGCTCGTCTGCCACCCGAGCCCCGGCCACGTGGACGACACCCTCGCCAACGCGCTCGTGGCCCACTGCGGCTACGCGCACCTCGGCATGCTCCAGGGCGAGGAGCGCCCCGGCATCGTGCACCGCCTCGACATGGAGACCTCCGGCCTCATGGTTGCCGCCAAGGACGACGCCACCCAGAAGGCGCTCCAGGACCTGATCCGCCTGCGCGTGCTCGACCGCCGCTACGTCACGCTCGTCCACGGACCGATCGCCCACGACGAGGGGACCATCGAGACCGGGATCGCCCGCTCCACCCGCGACCGCATCCGCATGGCCGTCTCGGACGCGCCCGGCGCCCGCGAGGCCATCACCACCTTCCGCGTGCTCGAGCGCTTCGAGGCGGGACCGCGCGACGACGGCTACACCCTCATCGAGTGCCACCTCTACACCGGGCGCACGCACCAGATCCGCGTGCACCTGCGCCACGTGGGCCACCCGCTCGTGGGCGACCCGCTCTACGGCCGCGGCGACCTCCGCCAGAACCTGGGGCTCTCCCGCCAGTTCCTGCACTCCTGGCACATCCGCTTCGACCACCCCGCAACGGGAGAGACGGTGGAGCTTGCCGACACGTTGCCGGACGACCTGCGCGATGTACTAGAATCGCTCTCCGAAAGGTCCATGGGACGGACGCCCGCGGGCGAGAGGATCTGCCCGCTCCTGACGCCCGACGGACGAGGCGCCCACCGCGAGGAATAAGATGGAGTTCAACCAGTTCGCGCTCACGCCCATCGTCATCTTCAACCTGGTCATCGGCGCGCTCTTCACGATCGCCTACTTCTACCAGGCGATCTACACCGTCAGGGTCCTGCTCCAGGGCTCGGTCCAGCTCCCCGAGGCCAAGCGGCGGCACCGCTACGCCTTCGTGATCGCCGCGCACAACGAGGAGATGGTCGTCGGCAACCTCGTGCGCTCCATCCTCGCCCAGGACTACCCCCGCGAGCTCATGGACGTCTTCGTCGTCTGCGACGCGTGCACCGACGACACCCACCGCGTGGCCGAGGAGGCTGGGGCCGTCGTGTGGGACCGCAACGACCTGGCGCGCCGCGGCAAGAGCTGGGCGCTCGACTACGCCTTCAACCGCATCCTCGACGACTATCCCGACACCTACGAGGCGTTCGTCGTCTTTGACGCCGACAACCTCGTCTCGCCGGACTACATCTCCGTCATGAACCGGGCCTTCGACGCCGGCTACCTCGTCTGCACCGGTTACCGCAACTCCAAGAACTTCGACTCGAGCTGGATCAGCGCCGCCTATGCGCTCTGGTTCATGCGCGAGGCGAAGTTCCTCAACAACGCCCGCATGATGTCGGGCACGAGCAGCGCGATCTCCGGCTCCGGCTGGCTCGTCTCCGAGCGGATCATCCGCGGCATGCACGGGTGGGGCTTCCACTCGCTCACCGAGGACATCCAGTTCTCCACCTTCTGCAGCGCGAACAACGTGCAGATCGGTTACGCCCCCGCGGAGTTCTACGACGAGCAGCCGGTCACCTTCAAGGCCTCGTGGGTCCAGCGCCTGCGGTGGAGCAAGGGCATGTACGAGGTGTTCTTCTCGTACGCCCGCGACCTGCTGAAGGGCATCTCGCGCGGCCGCTTTGCGAGCTACGACCTGCTCATCACCGTGGCGCCGGGCAACGTCCTCACGCTGCTCTCCGTCTCGGTGAACCTCACCTACCTCGCCATCGGCGCCCTCAGCCACGGCTTCATCGCCACCCAGGCCGAGCTCAACATGTGCGTGGGCTCGCTCGTCATGACGATCGCGTCCATGTACCTCTCGTTCTTCGTCATGGGTCTCATCACCACGATCTCCGAGCGCGGGCACATCCACGCCAAGAAGCGGTGGCGCGTCGTCACCAACCTCTTCACCTTCCCGATCTTCGAGCTCAGCTACATCCCCATCAACGTCGTCGCGCTCTTCAAGAAGGTCGAGTGGGTGCCCACCAAGCACGACATCGTCGTCGACGTCAAGGACGTCGTCGGGGAGGCCTAGGCCCGTGCCGTTTCGCGCGTTTCGTGAGCTGGCACTTCTCGGCAAACGGTGCCTGTAAAACCCGTGAGCGGATGTTACAATGGCGTGAACTCAACCAACTACCGCCGCGGGCGGGGAGAGGAGCCATCAGATGGCAACGTTCTTCGAGGGGGAGTCCCACACCTTTTCCGAGTACCTGCTCGTCCCCGGATACTCCTCGGCGGAGAACATCCCCGACAACGTGTCGCTCAAGACGCCTCTCGTGAAGTTCCGCCGCGGCGAGGAGCCCGCGCTCTCCCTCAACATCCCCATGGTCTCCGCCATCATGCAGTCCGTCTCTGGCGTGGACATGGGCGTCGCCCTGGCCATCGAGGGCGGCCTTGCCTTCATCTACGGCAACCAGACCCCCGAGGCCGAGGCGGCCATGGTCAAGGCCGTCAAGCACCACAAGGCCGGCTTCGTCGAGTCCGACTCCACCCTCACGCCGGACATGACGATGGAGCAGGTCATGGAGCTCAAGGCCCGCACCGGCCACTCCACCATGCCCGTCACCGACGACGGCTCCTCCCGCGGCAAGCTCCTCGGCATCGTGACCAGCCGCGACTACCGCCCCACGCGTGACGACCACCAGAAGAAGGTCGCCGAGTTCATGACGCCGCGCGAGAAGCTCATCGTGGGCGACAAGGACATCACGCTCAAGCGCGCCAACGACGTCATCTGGGAGAACAAGCTCAACGCCCTGCCCGTCGTGGACGAGAACGACCACCTGGTGGGCATCGTCTTCCGCAAGGACTACGACCAGCACAAGTCCAACCCCAACGAGCTGCTCGACGCCAACAAGCGCTACATGGTAGGCGCCGGCATCAACACCCGCGACTACGCCGAGCGCGTGCCCCTGCTCGTGGAGGCAGGCGCCGACGTGCTCTGCATCGACTCCTCCGAGGGCTTCTCCGAGTGGCAGAAGCGCACGCTCGAGTGGATCCGCGCCAACTACGGCGACTCCGTCAAGGTGGGCGCCGGCAACGTCGTTGACGAGGAGGGCTTCCGCTTCCTCGCCGACTGCGGGGCGGACTTCGTGAAGGTGGGCATCGGCGGCGGCTCGATCTGCATCACCCGCGAGACCAAGGGCATCGGCCGCGGCCAGGCCTCCGCGGTCATCGACGTCTGCCGCGCGCGCGACAAGTACTTCGAGGAGACCGGCGTCTACGTGCCCGTCTGCTCCGACGGCGGCATCGTCTACGACTACCACATGACGCTCGCCCTTGCCATGG
>CAUGFC010000101.1 GCA_959598545.1 uncultured Olsenella sp.
GTAGGCGCAGTAGGCCTCCATCGAGGTGAACTCGGGGTTGTGCGTGAGGTCCATGCCCTCGTTGCGGAAGTTGCGGCCGATCTCGAAGACGCGCTCCAGGCCGCCCACGATGAGGCGCTTGAGCGGCAGCTCGGTGGCGATGCGCAGGTAGAAGTCGCGATCGAGCGCGTTGAAGTGCGTCACGAAGGGCTTGGCGTTGGCGCCGCCGAGGATGGCGTGCATCATCGGCGTCTCGACCTCCATGTAGCCGTCGGCCTCCATGTAGCGACGGATGAGGGAGACGATCTGGCTGCGCTTGCGGAAGACGTCGCGGACCTCGGGGTTCATGATGAGGTCGACGTAGCGCTGGCGGTAGCGGACCTCGCGGTCGGTGAGGCCGTGGAACTTCTCGGGGAGAGGCCGCAGCGACTTGGAGAGCACGGTGAGCGACGTGGGCGAGACGGAGAGCTGGCCGCGGCGCGTGCGCAGCACGGTGCCCGTGGCGCCCAGGATGTCGCCGAGGTCGAGGTTGGAGAGCAGCGCCCAGCCCTCGTCACCCAGCACGTCGTGGCGACAGAAGAGCTGGATGGAGCCGCTCACGTCCTCGAGCACGACGAACGCCGCCTTGCCCTGCTTGCGCAGCGCCCGGATGCGACCGGCGACGCTCACCACGTCCTCGGTGTCGGTTCCGTCCGCGAGCTCGGCGTACTTCTCGTCAAGCTCGCCGGCGTGGGCCGTGACCTCGGACGCGATGGGATAGGGGTTCACGCCGGCGTCGATGAGGGCCTGACGGCGCGCGCGGCGCATCGTGCGCTCGTCTGTGGTGGTGGCGTTCTCGGCCATGGGGGTCCTTTCGGGTTTCAGATAGATACGCCCCGCACCTGCGATCTCGCAGACACGGGGCGCTCGCTTGCTCGGTGGGAAGTAGCTCTAGCGGGAGATCCCCGTGATGGTGTACTTCCTGGTCTTGCCGGACGGGGTGACGACCTCGATCTTGTCGCCCTTCTTGTGGCCCACGAGGGCGCTGCCCACCGGGGACTCGACGGAGATGCGGTGCTCGAGCGAGTTGGTCTCGGTCGTGCCCACGATGCTGAAGGTGGACTTCTTGCCCTTGCCGTCCTTGAGCTCCACCGTGGTGCCGATGGAGACGGTCATGGCGTGGCCCTGGTCCTCAACGACCGTGGCCACGGAGAGGATCTGGCGAATCTCGTTGATGCGGGACTCGTTCTTGGACTGCTCCTCCTTGGCGGCGTCGTACTCGGAGTTCTCCGAGAGGTCGCCGAAGCCGCGGGCCTCCTTGATGCGCTCGACGATCTCGTCGTGCTTCTCGCCCTCGCGATACTCGAGCTCGTCGACGAGCTTCTGACGCCCCTCGGCGGTGAGCTCGATCTTCTTGGCGTTATCCATGTGCGATGACTCCTGCCTGCCGTGTGCCGCTAGTTGCGCTTAGTTGAGCTTGTTGCCGCACTTGGAGCAGAAGGCAGCGCCGGCCTCGTTCTTGGCGCCGCACTGGGAGCAGAAGACGGCGTCGGAGGCGGCAGCCTCGGGGGCGTCGGCGTCATCGTCGTCCTCGATGACCTCGACGTCGTCGTGGGACTCGATGGGCGAGTCGGCCTCGTCGGACTTGTCCTCGGAGCCCTCCTCCATGCCCTCGCGGACGTTCTTCACGGTCTTGCCGAGGGCGGAGCCGATCTTGGGCAGGTTCTTGGGCCCAAAGATGACGAGCACGACGACGACGATGAGAAGCAGCTCAATGGGGCCCATACCAAAAATCATGTGAAGTGTCCTTCCGATGCGATGTCACAGACGGGCGCTAGGCCCAATACAGCATCAGCTAGTATAGCCGAGGTTACGCGCTACTCACAATCTCTAAAACGCGAGAAGACCGGGTTTCTCGCGCGTCTTTTGGGAGGGCCCTTGAGAGAGATCCTGATCTTCCTGGCCGTGCTGACCGTCGTGTGCACGGCGTTTCTCGCCGCGATGCCGTGGCTCCTGCGCAAGCGCAACGTGGAGATGCGTCGGACCAAGTTCGGCGTGACGCTGGTCTTTGACGCCGAGAACGCCGACGGCACGCCCGTGCGCCTGATCAACGTCAACGGCACCTTCCAGAGCGGCTGCTACGTGCCCGAGGACCTGCGCTTCCAGCTGGCCTGCGAGTACCACCGCGAGATGGCCCGCGTGATCGAGGACCTGGTCGCCGAGCGCGGGCGCACGACCGAGAGCCCGCTGCGCGTGCTGGTGATGGGCGGGGGCGGCTACTCGCTGCCCAAGTACCTGGCGGCGTACGTGCCGGAGGCCCGCGTGGACGTGGTCGAGATCGACCCCGCGATGACCGACCTGGCGCGCGAGTTCTTCTTCCTCGACGAGTGCCTGGAGAAGACGGGGGCCGAGAAGGACGGGCGGCTTCGCCTGGTGAACGACGACGCATGGGCCTTCGTACGCGCGGCCGCCGAGCCCTACGACGTGATCGTGAACGACGCCTTCTCGGGCAATCGTCCGCTCGGGCCGCTCACGGGCGCCGAGGGCGCGCGGGTGGTGCGCGAGCACCTCGCCGCGGACGGCGTCTACCTCGCCAACGTGCGCTGTGCCAGCGAGGGGCACCGCGCACGGGCGCTGGACGAGGTCGTGGACGCGTTCGGGCACGAGTTCGCGCATGTGGGCTACGTCGCCGAGTGGCCGGACGAGCCGCACAAGCCCGGCAACAACGTGCTGGTGGCGACGAGCGCCCGGGGCGTCATGCCGCGCGAGGCGCGCGTGGTGCGGTAGCGGGCGGACGGTTCTTCTCGCCCGGGCCCAGGCTGGGATCAGCCGCACTGACGGGTTTTGCAGCTCACGGGCGGCGGGCCGGCCGTACGAACGGTAATTCCTGTCACCAATAGGGACGCAGCCGTGCGGGCGTGGCGCACGGCGAGAAGAGCCTCAGCGCAGTGGGCCCTCGCGGCGGACGGTGCGCAGGATGTGCCGGGGCACCGCGTGCAGCGCGCAGCTGCCGATGACGGTCCCGGCGGCGCGCTTTGCCTCGGCGCTCGCGCCGCGCGTGGCGTAGGCGTGCGAGAAGCGCTCGAGCATGGCCAGGTCGTTGCCGCCATCCCCGTACACGGCCACCTCGTCCTCGGCGATCCCCAGCTCGGCGGCCAGCCACGCCACGGCCTCGCCCTTGTTGACGCGCGCGTCGGTGAGCTCGAAGAGGACGCCGTCGAAGGACGCGTTCACGAAGGCGTCGGCATGCTCGCCGACGAACGCCTCGAGGTCGCGGCGCAGGCCCTCGTCGGTGACGCGGAAGTTCACCTTGCAGATGTCCTGCTCGAGCACGTCGGCGTTGGTCTGGTCGAGAAGCTCCACCTCGCCGAACCCGGTCTTGCGGAAGCGTCGGCGCATGATCACGCCAATCGGCCCGCGCGCGCCGACGTAGCTCGCGTTGCGCTGCTCCGTCGTGCCGCGCACGTAGGTGCGGTCGCGCCCCACGCAGATGAAGCAGACCTGGGGGAAGGCGACGAGCAGCTCCTCCAGCGAGGCCAGGTCCACGGCGACGTGGCGCAGCACCTCGCCGTCGGTGCCCACGACGTGCGCGCCGTTGGCGCCGATCGACTCGACCGGGAGCCCCGCGAACCCCAGGTCCGCCGGGCGGCGCACGCAGCGGCCCGTGGCCAGCGCCACGTGGCGACCGGCGTCGAGCGCGGCGCGCAGCCGGCGCAGGATGCCGCCGTCGGTCTCATGGATGAGGTTGAGGAGCGTCCCGTCGAGGTCGCTCGCGAAGAGCTTGATCAATGCCGCCGTCCTTCTCGTCGTCTCACGGCGACAGTATAGGGCGCGGCGACCCGAGCGGGACGTCGCCGCAGGGGAGCGCTCTCGCATAAGTCAAAGTTCGTTTTCGGCCCGCAAGCCCGTGAGCTGGAGAAACCGAGTTTTGGCCGGTTTTGAACTTCGAGATATGTTAGAGCGCTCGCGGAGTGCGGCGACGGGACCCTACAATGAGGGAAACATCGCGGGAGGGGGCCAGCATGAAGCGCGCGCCGAGGTTCGTCTTCGCGTCCGACTCGCTCAAGGGGACGCTTTCCTCGGAGGACACGGCGCGCCTGCTCGGGGCCGCCGCCGAGCGGCACTTCCCCGGCTGCTCCTGGACGGCGGTCCCCATGGCCGACGGCGGCGAGGGAACGGTCGACGCGCTCGTCGCCGCCTGCGGGGGCGAGAAGGTCAGTGCGCTCGTCTCCGACCCGCTGGGCCGCCCGGTCGAGGCCCCCTACGCGCTGCTGCCGGGCGGCCGCGCCGTCATCGAGATAGCCGCCGCGTCCGGCCTCCCCCTGCTCGCGCCCGAGGAGCGCGACCCGCTGGCCACGAGCACCTACGGCACCGGCCAGCTCGTCATGGACGCGCTGGAGCGCGGCGCGCGGGACGTGACCATCGCACTGGGCGGCAGCGCCACCAACGACGGCGGCATGGGCCTTGCGCGGGCGCTCGGCGCGCGCCTGTTCGACGCGTCGGGCCAGGAGCTTGCCGGCTGCGGCTCCGACCTGGGGCGCGTTGCCTCGGTCGACCTCTCCGGGCTGAGCCCGGCGCTCGCGGGGACGCGCTTCCATATGATGTGCGACGTCGACAACCCGCTCGTCGGGCCGGAGGGAGCGAGCTTCGTGTTCGGGCCCCAGAAGGGCGCCTCGCCCGAGACCGCGCACCGGCTCGACGACGGCATGAGGAACTGGGCTCACGTGCTGGAGGAGACGCTCGGCCGCGGCTTCGACGTGCCGGGCGCCGGCGCGGCGGGCGGACTCGGCGCCGCGTGCCTCGCGTTTCTCGACGCCGAGTCCGTGAGCGGCGTGGCACGCGTTCTCGAGCTCACGGGCTTCGACGCCCTACTCGCCGAAGCGGACCTCTGCGTCACGGGTGAGGGCCACGCCGACGCGCAGACCGCGCGCGGCAAGGTCGTCTCCGGGGTGGCGGCGGCATGCGCGCGGCGCCAGGTGCCCTGCGTCGCCGTGGTGGGCGGAATGAGCGCGGAGGCCGCGGGGACGCCCGGGCTCTCGGTGATGGTCCCCACGGCGATCGACGCGATGCCGCTGGAGGAGGCGCTCGGGCGTGCCGAGGAGCTCTACGCCCTGGCCGCCGAGCGGCTCTTCTCGCTCCTTGAGCTGGGGACCTCGCTCGCGGACTAATCGCTGGCGTCAGGAAACATCGACGAGAAAGGGGCCGCCGGCGCACTGCCGACGGCCCCTGAACGTACGTGGTCGGGTTGACTGGATTTGAACCAGCGACCTCTCGGTCCCGAACCGAGCGCTCTACCAAGCTGAGCCACAACCCGTAGCGGTGGGATATTTTAGCAGACTTTCGGCGAGGAACCAAGGGTTTTTGTCGACCAGGCCCGCCATCCGCGCGAGACGGCCTCCGCAGCCGCGTCGTCCGCCGCCTCGGAGCTCTCGCACAGCGCGAACGAGCAGGTGCCCGAGCCCGTGACCTGAGCCGCGAGCACGCCGGGACGCTCGCGCAGCCACGCCTCGACCTCGCCGGCATCGGGGCACAGCGCGCACGCGACCGGGGCGAGGTTGTTTGCCAGCCTCGCCGCCACGCCCGCACGGTCGCCGGCCTCGAGGGCGCGGCACAGCGCGTCGTAGCCGGCAGGCTCCTCGCCCGAGCGGTCGAACTCCGCGTACGCCGCCGGGGTCGATCCGCCCTCGGCCTGCGGCATCACCAGGACGAGGGGCGTCTCGAAGCCCGGGAACGTCCGCTCGAGCACATCCCCCGCCCCACCGAGGAGCGCGGGACGCGGATCGAGGAAGAAGGCCACGTCCGCGCCCACCCGACGGGCCACCTCCACGACGCGCGGGTCGAGCGCGTCCACGCCCCAGCGCTCGGCGAGGGCGCGCAGCGCGGCGCCGGCATCGGCGGAGGAGCCGCCGAGCCCGGCGCTGCCGGGGATGCGCCTCGTGACGCTCACGCGCACGTCGGGCTTCTCGCCCAGCGCCTCGGCGAGCATCGTCGCGGCGCGCCAGACGCCGCTCTTCTCCACGGGTATGGAGAGCGCGGGCGAGAAGCTCACCGAGAGCTCCGGGGCATCCTCGACGACGACGTCGTCAAAGAGCGCCACCGGGACCATGAGCGAGTCCACGCGGTGGTAGCCCCGCTCGTCGGTCTCGTGATGGACGCCGAGGTAGAGGTTGACCTTGCAGGGGGCCGAGACGGCCGTGGCGCGCACTGCTACTCCGTGATCGTCTCGGCGAAGTCGAAGAGGCGCTCGCCGGACTCCGTGTCATAGAGCTCCACCGTGCCGGTGAGGACGTCGACGTACTGGTAGGACTGGCGCGCGGTGCGGCCGCGACGCTCCTCGACCTCGACGACGAAGAGGGACGGGTGGGCGTGGACGAGCGTGCCGGTGCGCTCGACGATGCGGGAGCGGCCC
>CAUGFC010000102.1 GCA_959598545.1 uncultured Olsenella sp.
TCTGCACCCGCGGCATCGTGCTGTCCCACGGCAAGACCATGTTCGAGGGCCCCATCGAGGACGCCGTGGCGTTCTACGAGAACTCGTAGCGAAGGGGCCTCGCCGGCTGCCTCGTCCTTCTCGTCCCACCGGTGGCGAATCGGCCCCCAGCGGATTGTCGCGTCTGGAGGGGCGGTTTCGGGGTAAGATAGCCCCTGTGGCCGAACGGCCACGGGTATCGCGCGCAAGCGCAGCTTTTGCCCCGCGGGGCAGAGAAAGAAAGGCACGACATGGCTCAGGGTACTGTTAAGTGGTTCAATCCGGACAAGGGCTACGGCTTCATCTCCCGTGAGGATGGGGACGACCTGTTCGTTCACTACTCAGAGATTCAGATGGACGGCTTCAAGACGCTGGACGAGGGCCAGGCCGTCGAGTTTGACGTCACCACCGGCCAGAACGGCAAGCTCCAGGCTTCCAACGTCCGCAAGCTCTAAGCTTCAGCGAACGGCGACTTGGAGGGGCTCGGACTTCGGTCCGGGCCCCTTTTGCGTTTGGGCGAGGGCTGCCTGAGATCTGCACTGACTGCTCCTTTTGTGTCGTTCGGCAAGATTTCGATATACTTCACTAGAAAAATTACGGACAAACCGTAAAATCTTGCCTAAAGTAATATAAGAGAAGGGGATTCCAATGCTCACGTCCTTCTCGTTCAAGAACTACGGGCCCTATCGCGAAGAGGCTCGGCTCGATTTGCGCGCCGCTCCTGCGTATAAGGAGCATGAATACAACTTGGTAGAGTCATCCATGGGTGAGAAGCTCCTGAAGGTCGTTGCCATCTATGGGGCCAACGCCTCCGGCAAGAGCCAGCTGATAAAGGCGTATCAGGCGTTCTCGAGGATCGTCACGGAGTCGTTCAGCCAGGTGGATGAGCGTGCTGCGAGCGGGTCGGGCGACTTTGTTGCCGGCCGCAATGAATCTGCCCTCGCCCGCCACTACAACCCGTTCAAGTTTTCCTCCGACAGAGAGGGTGAGACCGAGTTCGAGGCGACGTTTGACGTGGGCGAGGGTGAGATCAGATATGGCTTCTCGACCGACGGCAGGCGCGTGCTCTCCGAGTGGCTCTATCTGGTGAAGGCGTCGACCAAGCGGCTGAGCGTCCTGTTCGAGCGTGAAGAGCAGGACATTGAGTTTGGCTCGTCCATTCGTTCCGAGTGCGAAAGGTATGCGGAGAACATCTCCGAGGAGACGCTGGTACTCTCGTTCATGAGCGGCATCGCCCTCAAGACTCCGTATTTCAAGATCGCCAGGCGTTGCGTCTCGAGTACGTTTGCCTTCACGAGCATCTCTTCTGAGTTCGTGAATGACTTCATTGATGAAGTCGCTCTTGAGTACTCGAACGAGGATAAGCATGCTCGTCTCCTCGAGTTCCTTAGGGCCATCGACGTCTGCATCGAGGACATCTCCGTGGAGAGAAATGGCGACAACGTGCTCGTGTTCACGCACCATCGCGGCGCCGACGGCAGGGACTACCGCGTTCCGATCGCGATCGAATCCGAGGGAACCAAGAAGGCGATCGTGCTCTTTTACCTTATGAGCGCAGCGGTCTCCTTCGGCGCCACGCTGCTCATGGACGAGCTTAGCGCCGCTCTTCACCCGCTTCTCGTCCGTGCGCTCATAACGCAGTTCCACCGCGAGGGTGTCAAGGGACAGTTGGTGTTCACCACGCACGACACCTCCATGCTGGACAAACGCTACCTGCGGAGGGACCAGGTGTGGTTCGTGGACAAGAACGAGAGCGGCTCCTCCGAGCTCTACTCGCTCGCCGACTTCAAGCTGCGCAACGACACCAACTACACGAAGGGCTACCTCTCCGGAATGTTCGGTGCCATCCCCAAGCTCAAGGAGTTCGTGCTCGGGGGTGACGAGGATGAGTGCTAGCGGGAGGTTCGACAGACGCCGCCGGCAGAGGGGCCCGCGGACGACCGAGACGAGGGAGCCTCGCTGTGAGACCTTTCTGATCGTCTCCGAAGGGGCCAAGACGGAGCCCTACTATTTCGAGGGCCTTGTCAGGTCGCTCGTCGGGACCGTACCCGACGAGGTGGAGATCGAGGGGGCCGGCCGTGTCACCACATCGCTGGTCGAGTGGGTCGCGAAGAAGGTGAACCGCTCGCCGCGGAACTACGACAACGTTTGGGTGGTGTTCGACCGGGACGACTTCGAGAGCTTTGACGAAGCCGTCTCAGCCGCGGAGCACAACGGGTTCCATGCCGCATGGAGCAACGAGTCGTTTGAGTACTGGCTCTGTCTCTACCTTGGGCGCTATGACTCGGCGCTATCGAGGGACGACTGGGTCGGCATCCTCGACGCGGCGTTCAAGAAGGCGGGGCGCGGCGGGTTTGAGAAGAATCGCGAGGACATATTCTCCGTGCTCGCCGAGCTTGGCGACCACGAAATTGCGAAGCGCCATGCCGGGGGCGTGCGCGAGCAGTACGGGCAGCGCGAGCGGCCCTCGAGGTGCAACCCGTGCACGACGGTGGACCTGCTCGTCGACCAGCTGGAGAGCGCGCTGAAAGGCTGAACTAGCGGGCGCGCGTTCTTCTCGCCGTCCTCGGGCGAACGTTCTTCTCGCTTCCGCGTTTCTTGGCGTCTGCCGCTCGGGTGGAGCAAACGGACGTTTTTTGGTCGTCGGGAGGCAAAAAACGTCCGCGTTCTCCACTTGAGTGCGCTGTGTCGTCCAAAAAGCCCACCGCCCCTTGACAACAATCCGAAATCGGACTAACGTGGCACGCCGACCAGAAAGGGGGAGCGTTGACCACGCACGACCAGCTCACGAGCGCGCGCGACATCGACGTGCTCTACCGCGAGAGCGACAAGCTCTACTACGAGCTCGCGCGCGACTGCGGCCTGTCCGAGACCGCGTACTGGATCATGTACGCGCTCGAGGTCTCGGGCGGCAGCGTCACGCAGCGCCAGATCGCCGGCGACTTCTCGTACTCCAAGCAGACCGTCAACTCCGCGCTCAAGACGCTCGAGGCGCGCGGCCTGGTGGAGCTGACGCCCGCCGAGGACGACCGGCGCTCCAAGCTCGTCTCGCTCACCGCCGCGGGGCGCGCCTTCGCCGACGAGCGCATCCGCCCGGCCATCGCGGCCGAGGACCGGGCCTTCACCAGGCTCGCGCCCGCCGAGCGCGCCGAGCTCGTGCGCCTGGTGCGCGCCTACGCCGACGCCATCGACGCCGAGCTGACGGGCCTCCGCGAGGGGAGGGCGGACGCATGAGCGAGCCGAAGCGCGACTACAGCAAGCGCACCGCCGCGCGGCTCCTGCTGAGCCTGCTCGCGCCGTACAAGGTCACGCTCGCCGCGATCCTCGTGGCGGCGCTCTGCGACATGAGCGGCATGCTCTACATCCCCACGCAGCTCTCGGCCATGGTGAACGTGGCCGTGAACTCGCGCGACATGAGCGCCCTGATGGGCCACGGCGTGGCCATGCTGATCGCCGCCTTCGTGGGTTCCGGCGGCTACATCGCCACCGTCTACCTCACGTCGCGCCTGTGCGCCAAGGTCGGACGCGACCTGCGCCTGCGCGTCTACGAGGCGTCGCTGGCCTTCTCGGCCTCCGACTTCAACGCCTTCGGCACGGGCTCCATGATCACCCGCACGCTCTCTGATGCCAACGTGGTCCAGCAGACGCTGCTCATGTCGATCCTCATGATCTTCCCGGTGCCCATCGCCTGCGTGATCGCGGTGGCCCTGGCCTTCTCCACGGACGTGGTCATGGGCTGGCTGCTGCTGTCCGTGACGCTCGCGGTCATCGCGATCTGCGTGGTGGCCGTAGCCAAGTCCGCGCCGATCTTCACGCGTCTGCAGGGCTTCATCGACAACATGAACACGCGCCTGCGCGAGTCCATCACCGGCGTGCGCGTGATCCGCGCCTTCGGCAAGGAGGCCCACGAGCGCGGCCGGCTGGACGAGACCTTCACCGACTTCGCCACCAACGCGATCCGCGTGAACGTGGTCTTTGCGCTCACGGACTCGATCACGTTCTTCCTCATGAACGCCGTGGAGGCGGCGATCATGTGGGTCGGCGCGGACCGCGTGGGCGCGCACGCCATGCAGATCGGCTCGATCTCGGCGCTCGTGGAGTACGCGATGCTCATCATGCTGTTCCTCATGATGGCGCAGTTCGCGATCCTGCAGGTGCCCCGCGCGCTGGCGTGCCTCACGCGCGCCGCCGACGTGCTGGACGTGGACCCGGAGATCGCCGACGACGCGTGTGCCGTGGCGCTGCCCGCCGGCGAGCGCGGCGAGGAGGTCGCGCGCTTCGACCATGTGAGCATGCGCTTCTCGGACGCCGACGAGGACACGCTCCACGACATCAGCTTCGCGCTGCGTCGCGGCGAGGTTACCGCGATCATCGGCAACACCGGATCGGGCAAGTCCACGGTGGCGCGCATGCTGCTGCGCTTCAACGACGCCACGGGCGGCAGCCTGAGCTTCGGTGGCGTCGACGTGCGCCGGCTCGCCCAGGCCGACCTGCGCGCGCGTATCGCGTACGTGCCGCAGAAGGCGTGGCTCTTCTCGGGCACCATCGCCGAGAACCTGCGCCACGGCAACGCCTCCGCGAGCGACGCGCGCCTGTGGCACGCGCTCGACGTGGCCCAGGCGGGCTTCGTGCGCGATCTGCCCGACGCGCTCGGGACGCGCGTGGCCCAGGGCGGCACGAACTTCTCGGGCGGCCAGCGCCAGCGCCTGGCGATCGCCCGCGCCCTCGTGCGCCGCGCGGACCTCTACGTCTTCGACGACTCGTTCTCCGCGCTCGACTACAAGACCGACGCCGCGCTGCGTCACGCGCTCGCCGGCGAGCTCACGGACGCGGCGACGCTGATCATCGCCCAGCGCGTGAGCACGATCCACGACGCGGACCAGATCGTGGTCCTCAAGGACGGCGAGGTCGTGGGCCTGGGCCGGCACGACGAGCTCATGGCGAGCTGCCCCACCTACCGCGAGATCGCCGAGTCCCAGTCGAGGGGAGGTGCCGCCGATGAGTAGCGAGAAGGACCGCGAGCTCGACCAGGCGACCGAGCTCGGGCGCGGCGAGGCCGTGCCCGCCGCGGAGGAGGAGCTCGAGGTGCCCGCCGACGCGCTCGGCACCGCCCGACGCCTGTGGGACGCCGCGCGCGGCCAGCGCTGGAGGCTCGTCGTGGCAGCCGTGTGCTCGGTGCTCTACGTGTGCGGCTCGCTCGGGGCGACCGCCTACAGCGCGCACCTGATCGACCTGCTCTGGGCCAACATCCAGGCCGCCTTCGCGGAGGGCGAGACCTTCGTCGCCGCCATCGGCAACGGCGGCGAGGAGATTCTCGTGTTTCTCGGCATCTGGACCGCCGCATGGCTCTTCTACACCGTGCAGGTGCTCGTCATGGCGAGCTTCGCGGAGCGGCTCAACCTCGGCCTGCGCCGCCGCATCGGCGAGAAGTGCGCGCGGCTGCCGCTGTCCTACTACGACGCGCACCAGCCCGGCGACACGATCAGCCGCGTGACCAACGACCTCGACAAGGTCTCCGAGGTGCTGCAGCGCGGCCTGCTCCAGCTGCTGATCGCCGTCACCATGGTGGGCGGCGCCATCGTCATGATGTCCACCTACGACCTCGCGCTCACGGGCGTCTTCGTGGCGTTCGCGCTGGTGGCGACCGTCGTCACCAAGGTCGTCACCGCCGCCACGCTCAAGGTCGCCGCCGCGCGCCAAGCCGCGCTCGGTGAGCTCACCGGGCGCGTGGAGGAGGCCTACTCCGGCCGCGCCGTGATCAAGGCGTTCGGTCGCGAGGAGGCGAGCCTGGCCGACGTGCGCGACGCCGCCGAGCGCCTCGCCGAGACGAGCGGCACCGCTGACTTCGTGACCAACGTCATCGCGCCCGCGATTCGCTTCCTGATGCGCCTGTGCCAGGTGACCGTGGGTCTTCTCGCCGGGGGCATGCTGGTCATGGGGCAGATCTCCGTCGGCGTGTTCCAGGCGTTCTTCCAGTACGTCATGCAGGCGTCCGAGCCGTTCACGCAGCTCTCGCTCACGGTGAACATGCTGCAGGGCGCGTTGGCCGCCGCCGAGCGCGTGTTCCGCCTGCTCGACGAGGCTGAGGTCGTGCCCGACCCCGTGGCGCGGGCCGAGCTGCCGGAGGTCGTGGAGGGTCGCGTGGCCTTCGAGCACGTGCGCTTTGGCTACGCACCCGACCGCCCGCTCATGCGCGACGTCTCGCTCGTCGCCGAGCCGGGGCAGAAGGTGGCCATCGTCGGCGCCACGGGCGCGGGCAAGACGACGCTCATCAACCTGCTCAT
>CAUGFC010000103.1 GCA_959598545.1 uncultured Olsenella sp.
GTTGTAGTAGGTCTCCGCGACGGGGGAGCGCCAGTCCACCACGAGCGGGCGGCTGCGGTCGTCGGTTATGCCGGCCGCGCCGATGTAGACGTCGCGCGGCGGCCGCCCCGGGCGCATCTCGAGCGTGACCTTCGCGAAGTACGGCTGCATGAGCAACAGCATCACACGGCGGAGCTTGTCGACGTTGAAGTCGTGGTACTGGTTGTACGCGTCGATGATCGAGTTGAGCGTCTCGATGGCGGCGAGGGTCTCGATCGTCTCGTCCGCACCGCCGAAGTCCAGACGGACCTCCTCGCTCATGTCGATGAGGTCCTGCTTGGCGCCCTGGTGGTTGGACTCCAGGTCCTGCGAGATGTCGTCGCGAATCTGCAGCAGCTTGGCATAGAGCTCGGAGAGGTGGTCCTGCTCGGCCGCAAAGATCGGGTCGTCGTGACTGTCGGTGCGCGTGCTCTCGACGTTCTCGGACAAGGTTCCCCCTTCGCGCGGCGTGGATTTTTGAGTTATCAATGGTACGCCATAGCGCGTGATGCTGCCGGCGAGAGCGATTGCGGCCAGGCATCCTCGGGAGTCGACATGACGCGCTCGGCGAGCCCGCATAAACGCACGTTGCCGGTAACTGACGATATTGCGTACCGAGAAGAACGCAGAATCGTCAATCATTATCCTGACGGCGTGGTTTTGGATAAGGGTTTGCGATGCTGCATTCCTCGAGGATGCTTGTTGCCCGCAGTATCGAGCAAAACTGGCAATCGTCGATTCTGCATGCCGGCGAGAGCGATTGCGGCTAGGCGTCCTCGGGAGCCGACATGATGGTCCCGCGCCACTTGGTCTTGCAGCTGAGCACCCGGTGGACCTTCTCGTCGCCGTCGTTCGCAATGAGGTCGAGCAGGATGCGGCAGGCTTCGCGCCCCTCCTCGAAGGCCGGCTGCTCGATGGAGCTCACGCTGGGGAAGGCGACGCCCGCCCAGTCGAAGTTGTCAAAGCCCACGAGCCCCACCTTATCGGGCATGAGGGGGTAGAACTCGCGCATGGCAACGTAGATGTCCGGCAGGGCCCAGCAGTTCGGGGCAAAGACGAGCGTCGGAGTCTCGCCGTCGATGTGGGCACGAAGGAACTCCCGCACGCTTTCGATGTCAACGGAGGAGGGGCCGATCTCCAGCTCGGAGAACGGCAGCTCTGCCTTCTGCAGCGCGTCAACGAAGCCCGAGAAGCGCTCGATGCGCGAGCTCAGCAGCTGCGGGGCGGCGGCAACAAGAAGAAAACGCTGGTAGCCGCAGGCGACGCAGTGCTCAATTGCCTGATAGGCAGCCTCATAGTTGTCCGTCTTCACCCAGTTGGAGGCAAAGTCGTACAGCTTGGAGTCAAAGAACACGAGCTTCTTGCCGGCGGCCTCTATGCTCTCTGCGATTGCCTTGAACTGGGCCGTTGGCTGCACGATGAACCCGTCGACGCCCAGTGCGATCAGGCGGTCGATGTAGGAGTGCTCCGCCTCGCTGTCGTAGTTGGAGGAGCATATGAGCAGGCGGTACCCCTCGTGGTCTGCCACGGACCCGACGCCCTTGACGAAGCGGTTGGAGAACTCGTTGGTGACGTCGCCGATGATGACTCCGATGAGCTTGGTGCTCTTTGCGTTCATGCCGCGCGCGAGGGGGTTGGGCTGGTAGTCGGTCTTCCGAATCGCCCCCTCGATTCTCCGGCGCGTCTCTTCGGACATGCGGTCAGTGTGTCCGTTAAGATAGAAGGAGACGGTTGTCTTTGAGGTGCCGGCCATCTGGGCGATATCGGTTATCGTGATGCGCTTCTTTTGGGCGGGCGGCATATTCTCCTCGATTCGACAGGTTTACTAAACCAAGATACACGTCTTCCCTCACATGGTCGACGGGAGTGCGGCTGCCGAATGGCGTTCACAAAAACTGCCCCTCAGAAAGAGGGGCAGCGAGGGTCGAGCTCCTATGGGCGGTACGACTAGAGCCCCAGGATCTCCTTCACCTTGGCGACGATGGCCTCGTCGGTTGCGTTGGCGAAGAAGTACTCCTGGAAGTGCTCTCCCGAGAGGGCGCCGCGCACGAGCTCGGGGTCGAGGGCGTCAAGAATCTCGGTGAGGGGCTTGAAGGCGGCGGCGCGTACGCCGTCGAGGATCTTCTTGTTGCGCTGCTCGGGGACCACGCGGTCGGCGGGGTAGCCGTTGCCGGAGCCAAAGCCGAAGAGCTTCTCGAAGGTGTACTCGAGGTTGAGCTCCTGGCCCCACCCGTTCTTGAGCGCGAAGGGCATGGACACGGCGTTGCCATCATTGACCTGAGCGAAGGTGTAGGCGTCAAGCGGGTCGGCAACGTGGCCGCAGAGCACGCCCGGGAAGCTGTTGCAGGCGAGCATGGCGCCCTCGCCGGTGCCGCAGCCGGTGACCACGTAGTCGGCGGCGCCGGAGTTGATCAGCACGGCGCAGAGAATGCCGTTCTGAACGTAGGTGAGGGGGTTGGAGCCCTCCTCGGCGTACATGCCGTAGTTGAAGACGGTGTGACCCATGGGTTCGACGACCTTGCGCAGCGCTGCCTCGATCATGGGGTTCTTGGCGTTCTGGCTATTCTCATTGATGAGGGCAATCTTCATGGGGGCTCCTTACCTGGGTGGTGACGGCTTGTCCCAACGGGGACGTGTGCTCTTAGAATTGTTCTTATAAACCAGTTTGTCAATATTTAAGCTTAGTAAACCCGTTCACGGAAGAAATCTCTCCGTTCGGAAGCCAAAATGAGATACTAACTTGCGCAATTAACTGTATATTCTTATAAGTCTTGACTAGTGAACCGGTTTATAAGAAGCTGTTCACCACGAACTGCAGGAGGCACGGCCGAACCGGCGCAAGAGAGCGCGGAAGGGACGGAACGGATGGGTTACGTGAGCACCGAGGAGATCGCCGACCGCGACCGATGGCTCGGCGTCGAGCCCCTCACCAAGGAGGAGGTCGAGCGCGGCTTGGCATGCTGCCTCGCGCAGATTGACGCGAACCTCGACTACTTCGGCACCAAGTTTCCCTGGTCCGCCACCAAGGGCCTCCAGTATCCCATCATCGAGAACATCGAGTGGACGGACGGCTTCTGGACCGGCCTCCTCTGGCTTGCCTATGAGATGACGGGTGACGAGAAGTACCGTCAGCGCGCCATGGACAACGTGGCCAGCCTCAAGCACCGCGTGGAGAACCGCATCGAGCTGGACCACCACGACCTCGGCTTCCTCTACGTGCCCTCGTGCGTGGCCGCCTATCGCCTCACCGGCAGCGAGGACGCCCACGCCGCCGCGCTCCTGGCTGCGGACAAGCTCATGGAGCGCTGGCAGCCCAAGGGCAAGTTCCTGCAGGCGTGGGGTCCCATGGACAGCCCGGAGCACTACCGCTTCATCATCGACTGCATGCTCAACCTCCCCATCCTCTACTTTGCCTCGGAGGAGACGGGCGACACGCGCTACCGCGACGTCTGCCGCATGCACTTCGACACCACCGTGGACAACATCATCCGGCCGGACGGCAGCGCCTTCCACACGTTCTATATGAACCCCGAGACCGGCGGTCCCGACCACGGCGCCACCCGTCAGGGCTACAACGACGACTCCGCATGGGCGCGCGGCCAGGCGTGGGGCATCTACGGCATCCCCCTCAACATGCGTCACCTGAATGACCGCAAGTACCTCGAGACCTGGCGCGCGATGGCTAACTACTTCGTCAACCGCCTGCCCGAGGACTCCATCTGCTACTGGGACCTCATCTTCGGCGACGGTTCCGGGCAGTCGCGCGACTCCAGCGCCGCCGCGGCAGCCGCCTGCGGCTTCATGGAGGTCGCGCCGATGCTGCCCGTCGACGACCCCGACGCTCCGGTCTATGCGGGCGTCACGGCCCAGATGATGCGCTCGCTCATCAACGCGTACACCTCTGACGACCACACGCCCGGTCGGCCGATCATCTACCACGGCGTCTACAGCTGGCACTCCGGCAAGGGCGTGGACGAGGGCAACATCTGGGGCGACTACTACTTCATGGAAGCACTGGTTCGCAGCGCCAAGAGCTGGAACCCGTATTGGTAGGAGGAGAAGGACATGGCAACACCGAACATCGTCGCGACGCGCATTGACGAGCGCCTGGTCCATGGCCAGGGCCAGCTCTGGATCAAGTCCCTGGGCGTCAACACCGTCATCGTGGCCAACGACGACGCCGCTGCCGACAAGATGGCGCAGACCCTGATGAAGACGGTCATCCCGGGCAACATCGCGATGCGCTTCTTCACGCTGCAGAAGACCATCGACATCATCCACAAGGCCGCACCCGACCAGAAGATCTTCCTGATCGTCAAGACGCCCGAGGACGCGCTCAAGCTCGTGGCCGGCGGCGTGCCCACCGGCGAGATCAACGTGGGCAACATCCACAACGCCGAGGGCAAGGAGAAGGTCACCCGCTCGATCTTCCTCGGCCCCGAGGACAAGGCGGCCTTCGTCGAGATGGCCGACAAGTACGGCATCACGTTCAACACCCGCACGACCCCCACGGGCGCCGACGGCTCGGTCGAGGTCGACATCATGGAGTTCTGCAGGAAGTAGTTCCTGCTGGGCCTGTGCCCGTCAGCAGGCGGGCGGAAGTAGGATTTTGTAAAAGGAGGGAACGTGGAGATTTCGATCATCCAGGCCGTTCTTATCGGCCTCTGGACAGCGGTCTGCTGGAGCGGCATGCTGTTCGGCATCTACACCAACCGCAGCCTCGTGCTGGCGTTTGGCGTGGGCGTCATCCTCGGTGACATCCCGACGGCGCTCGGCGTCGGCGCGGTGGCCGAGCTCGCCTTCATGGGCTTCGGCGTCGGCGCCGGCGGCACCGTGCCGCCCAACGCCATCGGCCCGGGCATCGTGGGCACCCTGATGGCCATCACCACCGAGGGCGTCACCCCGGAGAGCGCGCTTGCCCTCTCCATCCCGTTCGCGGTTGCCATCCAGTTCCTGCAGACCGCCATCTACACGGCCTGCTCCGGCAACCAGGAGGCAGCTGCCCGCGCCCTCGAGGCCGGCAAGCTCGGCAAGTATCGCTTCGTCTGCAACATCACGGTCATCCTGTTCGCCAGCTGCGGCTTCCTGCTGGGCTTCTTCGCCTGCGTCGCCATGGGCCCGCTGCAGGCCCTCATCGAGGCCATTCCCGCGTGGCTCACGACCGGCCTCTCCGTCGCCGGCGGCATGCTGCCCGCCATCGGCTTCGCGATGATCCTGAGCGTCATGCTCACCAAGGAGTTCGTCCCCTTTGCGCTGCTCGGCTACATCTGCGCCGCCTACCTCGGCATCCCGACGGTCGGTATCGCCATGGTCGGCCTGGTGTTCGCGCTCAAGCGCTACTTTGACGTGAAGAAGCAGGAGGAGCTTCAGCCCGCTGCCGCTGCTGAGGAGGTCAGCCACGATGACTGGATCTAACGAGAAGAAGCTCGTCAAGAGCGACTACACCAAGACGATGATTCGTGCTTGGCTGCTTCAGAACGGCTTCAACTACAGCAACTACCAGGGCAACGGCTACTCCTATGTGGTCTACCCCGCCCTCAAGAAGATTCACGGGGGCGACAAGGAGGGGCTGTGCAAGGACCTCGCCGATAACTGCGAGTTCTACAACACCAACCCCAACCTGCTGCCGTTCGTGACCTCTCTGCACCTTGCCATGGCCGACGAGGGCATCCCCTACAGTGAGATCCGTGGTCTCAAGATGGCCCTCATGGGCCCGCTCGCCGGCATCGGCGACTCGCTGTCGCAGTTCTGCCTCGCGCCGCTCTACTCGACGATCTTCTCGTCGCTGGCGCAGCAGGGCCTCGCCTTTGCCCCGGTGGGCTTCTGGCTGGCCATCAACGGCACCCTGCTCGCGATCAAGTTCGCGATGTGCAACCTTGGCTACAAGCTCGGCACCTCGGTCATCGACAAGCTGAGCAAGTCCATGGCGCTCATCTCCGAGTGCGCGAGCATGGTCGGCGTCACGGTCATCACCGGCCTTGCCGTCTCGTTCGTCAAGATGAACGTCAACATCGAGTTCGCCGCCGGTGCCGCCGAGGAGGGCGTCAAGCAGTCCACGGTGAGCATCCAGGGCATGCTCGACAACATCGCCCCGTCGCTTCTGCCGGTGCTCTACATGCTCCTGATGTTCTACCTCATCAAGAAGCGCAACTGGAACACCTACCAGCTCGTCATTCTGACGGTCATCGTGGGCGTCGCTCTCTCCGCGTGCGGCATCCTCGTCTAGTTGGGCGGCTGCTCGGAGCATAGCTGACTGTTCGTTCGGATGCGGGCGGCGCGGTCC